>CAYLIK010000201.1:0-4660 GCA_964383565.1 uncultured Sphingomonadaceae bacterium | reverse complement strand
TGCGATACACCCGGCACAGCGCAGCGCGGGAACGGAGAAGCTGGTTTCAAGCAGCGTCTCGCCCGGTGTAAGGGCTTGTGGAGTGGTCACTGCAACGTCTCCATCAGACGCATTTCATGGCCGCCGCTGCGGGCGCTGAGGTGAACGAGCCAGCGACCTTGCGGAAGTGGTTCGATCGAACGGAACTGGCCCGGCGCGACTTTTACGAAATGGAGGGAGAAATCGGGCGCCCGACCAAGCGGATGACGCGCAATCGCGCTGACCGACGCATTCGTCAGAGCGATGCCACCCGATGAGAGAACGAGTTCCGCACGGCGTTGTGGGTCGATGCCCACCCGGGTCTGCCAGCCCAGCGCTTTTTGCGCGCGGGCTTCCGCCAGCCATCCGTTGAAGCGCTGACTTGCGACATAGCTGTTGTCGACGACCGTGCCGCCGAAAGTGCCGATGGCGACCCGGGCCATATAGAAATTGACCGCGATCACGACGCCGAAGAAGGCGACCAGGATCGCCGTCATGTGACGACCGGTGAATGTGCGGGTCATTCGGAACCTCCCATATCCGGACGCTCGAAATGCGCATCGTCCGTGCTTGAGCCACCCTCGCTGTCGAGGGCCTTGACGGTGAACAGCATCTCTTGGCGTTGCGCCCCTTCGGCGGGGGCAGCAACGAACAGGCGTACCTTCGTGACGCTATCCGCGACGAGTTGAACGGGGATCGTGCGCCCCCCGGCCGCACGATCCCCCCCGGCCTGCCAGACCTTTGCTCCCGGCAGGCCGGTAACGCTGACCTCGGCCGCGCGCGGCCGGGTTTCCATGTTGCGGATCTTGATGGTGAAGCTGTTGCGGACCGCGCCGTCGGCAAGACGGACGAACAGCGGATTGCGATCCTGAAGCACGCTGATGTCGATCCGGGTCCGCTCGCCCAGGGCGAACAGCATCGCAAGGCCGATCGACGCCCAGATCGTGAAATAGGCGATCGTGCGGGGGCGGAAGAGCGTCTTGCGGATGGGCCGCCGCTCGCCACCCGCCTTTTCATGCTCGGCATCGTCGATGGTGGCGTAATCGATCAGGCCGCGCGGGCGACCGATCTGCACCATGACCTTGTCGCAAGCGTCGATGCAGAGCGCGCAGGTGATGCAACCGATCTGCGGCCCTTCGCGGATGTCGATGCCGGTCGGACAGACCTGGACACATTGCAGGCAGTCGATGCAGTCACCGGTTTCGAGGCTGGTGTCGAGGTCCTTCTTGAGGCCGTGCGTGCGCGGCTCGCCACGCCAGTCCTTGTAGGTGACGATAAGCGATTTTTCGTCGAGCATGGCCGTCTGGATGCGCGGCCAGGGACACATGTAGATGCACACCTGCTCGCGCATGAACCCGCCGAGCACGAAGGTGGTGGCGGTAAGCAAAGCAACTGTCACATAAGCAACCGTCGCCGCTTGACCGCTCCAGAATTGGTGGTGGAGGGTCGGTGCGTCGGCGAAGTAAAAGATCCAGGCGCCGCCGGTGATGAAGGCGATCAGCAGATAGACAGCATATTTCAGCCCACGCCGTGCGATCTTGGCTGGTCCCCACGGCGCCTTGGCGAGCCTGAACTGGGCATTCCGGTCGCCATCGATCAGGCGATCGACATGCTGGTAGAGATCAGTCCACACGGTCTGGGGGCAGGCATAGCCACACCAGGCGCGCCCGACCGCCGACGTGACCAGGAACAAGCCGATACCGGCCATGATGAGCAAGCCGGCGACATAATAGAATTCATGCGGCCAGATCTCGATCGAGAACATGTAGAAGCGGCGATTGGCAAGATCGACCAGCACGGCCTGATCCGGCGCATAGGGACCGCGATTCCAGCGCAGCCATGGCGTGACGTAATAGATCGCCAGCGTGACCGCCATGATCGTCCATTTGAGGCGACGGAAGCTGCCATCTACTGCCTTCGGATAAACGGCCTTCCGCTTTTCATAGAGCGAGGTGGAGACAAGATCTTCAGGGCTGGACATGGCTGGGTGCGCCGGGGGTCGCACTTGCCGCGATGGCGGCCTCAGGGGTTGCCTCGCCGCCGCCCAGCGAATGGACATAGGCTGCGAGCATCTTGACGTTGGCCGGGCCTAGCTTTCCGCCCCAGCGCGGCATCACGCCATTGCGGCTGTTGGTGATGGTCGCGATGATAGCGTCGCGATCGCCGCCATAGAGCCAGATCGCGTCAGTGAGATTCGGAGAGCCGAGCTCGCGGTTGCCCTTGGCGTCGGGGCCATGGCAGATCGCGCAGTTGGCGGCGAATAGCGCCCCACCGCGAGTTGACGCACGGCTGGCGGGCTGCTGATGCGAAACAGTGCGGACATAAGATGCTATGTCGCCGATCTGGGTTGGCGTCAGGATACCGTCGCGACCGAAAGCGGGCATCTGCGAGACACGAGTCTCATCATGGTCTGGATTCCGGATCCCGTGCGTGATGGAATATTCGATCGTCTTGAGATCGCCACCCCATAGCCAGTCGTCGTCGTTCAGATTGGGGTAGCCCTTCGATCCCGCCGCACCCGAGCCGTGACACTGGACGCAATGGACCTTGAACTGGGCACGGCCGCCTTCGACCGCCGCCTGCCACAGG
This sequence comes from uncultured Sphingomonadaceae bacterium, assembly GCA_964383565.1. GTDB lineage: Bacteria > Pseudomonadota > Alphaproteobacteria > Sphingomonadales > Sphingomonadaceae > CANJQJ01. The sequence continues at coordinate 2,053 of CAYLIK010000201.1, read as the reverse complement.
CGCGGACTGCCGGGCAGCTTATCGATATCGGTCGCGGCGACAGCCTGGCGGATCGGCGCAACGCGCTTGTCATTGGCGGCCATCTGCTCCGCGAGCTGGCCGCGGCTGGACCAGCCAAAGACGCCCTTCGTTGCGGCATGCACCATCGGCCATGCTGGAAAAAGCACGGTGTAAATGATCGCCCAGACGATGGTGATGTAGAAGGTCCACAGCCACCAGCGGGGCAGGGGGGTGTTGAGTTCCTCAATGCCGTCCCATTCATGTCCGACGGTCTCGGTGCCGGTCGGATGATCGATGCGTTTGTTCTCAGCCATTGTCCTGGTCCTCGTCGAAGCTTGCTTCGAAGATCATGTTGGCGGCGTCGCGGTGTCGCGTTCCCGCGCCGCGCCGGAACGTCCAGCCGATCAGCGTCACGAACACGATGCCCATGAAGACCAAGCCCCAACTGTCAGCAGCGTGGCGGAGCATGTCGTAATTCATCGCTCCGTCTCCTGCGGTGCCGCGGCATCGAAATCGACCAGCGTGCCAAGCATCTGGAGATAGGCGACAAGCGCATCCATTTCGGTCAACCGCTTGGGATCGCCGTCGAAGTCACGGACCTGCGCCTTGGGATAGCGCTTCAGCAGATCGGCCGTGTCGGCGTCGGGATCGGCCTGGGCGTTCAGATCGGCTTCGGCCGCAGCGATCATCTTAGGATCATAGGGAACGCCGACCCGGCTCAGCGCCTTGAGGTTGCCCGATGGATCCGGGAGATCGAGCTTGCGCTTGGCCAGGAAGGCATAGCCCGGCATGATCGATTCCGGCACCACCGCGCGCGGGTCCATCAGGTGCTGGACATGCCACTCATCCGAATAGCGCATGCCGACGCGGGCAAGATCGGGTCCGGTGCGCTTCGATCCCCACTGGAAGGGGTGATCGTACATGCTCTCGGCCGCCAGGCTGTAATGGCCATAGCGTTCGACCTCGTCGCGGAACGGACGGATCATCTGGCTGTGACAGTTATAGCAGCCCTCGCGGATGTAAATGTTGCGCCCCGCGAGTTCGAGCGGGGTATAGGGGCGGACGCCCTCCACCTTCTCCACGGTGCCGTCGATCCAGAACAACGGCGCGATCTCGACGATGCCACCGATCGCCACCACGATCAGCGACAGCGCCGCCAGCATCGTAACATTGCGTTCGATCTTCTTGTGGTCGAGGAATTTGCTGGCCATCTCGATAGTCCCTTATTCAGCGGGCACGGCCACGATCGGACGATCCTTCGCCGCATCGTGGGGTGTTTCGGTCATCGGCTTTTCGGTGCGCAGCTTGCCGGCAATCGTCATCCAGACGTTGATCACCATGATGACGGCCCCAGCGAGGTAGAGCAGGCCGCCGGTGGCCCGGATCAAGTACATCGGGTGCATTGCGGCCACGACTTCGGAGAAGGCGTAGACGAGGTAGCCGTCCTGCCCATATTCGCGCCACATCAAGCCCTGCATGATGCCAGCGACCCACATCGAGGCGGCGTAAAGAACGATGCCGAGGGTCGCGAGCCAGAAGTGCCAGTTGACCATCCGCAGCGAATAGAGCCGCTGGCGGTCCCACAGGCGAGGGGTGAGGTAGTAGATGCACGCGAAGGTGATCATGCCGTTCCAGCCCAGCGCGCCGGAGTGGACATGGCCGATTGTCCAGTCGGTATAGTGGGACAGGCTGTTGACCGCCTTGATCGACAGCATCGGGCCTTCGAAGGTGCTCATCCCGTAGAATGCGAGTGCCATTACCATCATGCGGATGATCGGATCGGTGCGAATCTTGTCCCATGCGCCGTTGAGCGTCATCAGGCCGTTGATCATGCCACCCCAGCTCGGCATCCACAGCATGATCGAGAAAACCATGCCAAGCGTCTGCGCCCAATCAGGCAGCGCGGTGTAGTGAAGGTGGTGCGGACCCGCCCAGATGTAGAGGAAGATCAGCGACCAGAAATGGATGATCGACAGGCGATAGCTGTAGATCGGCCGCTCGGCCTGCTTCGGCACGAAATAGTACATCATCGCCAGGAAGCCGGCGGTCAGGA
>CAYLIK010000200.1:0-4666 GCA_964383565.1 uncultured Sphingomonadaceae bacterium | reverse complement strand
GGATGTAAGGCGCGCCTCCATAGAGACAAGCGGGCGCGATGCCAATGGGAAGTGGCGCGCGCAGAATGCTAATACACCGGCCAGACCGCAAGGATGAGCGGTACGCCGATCAGTATCACGATGAGCGACAAAGGCGCCCCCAATCGGGCATAGTCGCCGAAACGATAGCCGCCTGGCCCCATGACGAGGGTGTTGCACTGATGCCCGATCGGAGTCAGGAAATCACACCCCGCGCCGACGGCAACCGCCATCAGGAATGCGTCGGGCCGATATCCCAAATCGCTGGCGAACATCGCGGCGATCGGCGCCATCACCAGCACCGTCGCCGCATTGTTGAGGAAGGGCGTGACCGCCATCGCCGCCACGAGGATAAGCCCCAGCGCGCCCCATGCCGGCAAGGCGCGCGCGATCGTTGACAACCAATCCGCGAGCAAAGCTGCACCGCCCGTCGTCTGCAGCGCTTCGCTGACCGGGATGAGGGCGCCAAGCATGATCAATATCGGCCATTCGACATGATCGTAGGCCTCGCGCGGCTTGATCGAGCCGGTGAGCATCATCAGGACCGCCGCCCCGAAAAATGCGATGGCAACCGGAAGGATGCCGGTCGCCGTAGCCCCCATCGCCGCGGCGAGAATTCCGACCGGAAGCAAGCCTTTGCGAATGCCTCCCAACCCGATCGACCGCTCCGCCAGGGGGAGCAGGCCAAGCGCCTGCATGCGATCCGGCAAGATATCCAACGGCCCCTGCACCACCACGACGTCGCCAGCGGCGAGCATCGTATCGCCCAGCCTTTCGGCCATGCGATGTCCAGCGCGCGAAATTGCGATCAGATTGATGCCATGTTGCTCATGAAGGCCCATCTGCTTGGCCGTCAAACCGATCAATGCAGCCGAGTTCGTGACCACCGCCTCGATCACAGCCACGCTGTCGGCCGCCGTTTCAGTGACGGCGCTTCGATCCTGGCCGGCCAGAGCAAGGCCACCCCGGGCAATCGCCCGCTCAAGCGCATCCGGCTCGCCGCGCAGGAAAAGCGTATCGCCTTCCTCTATGATCGTGTCGGGCAACGTCACCGCGCGTCTTCGGGTGGCGCTCATCATGCCGGTGACGGCAACCGCTCCATCATTGGCGCTGACGAATTGACCGACGCTAAGCCCCGCCGTGCTGGCGCCGACGGGCACTTCGGCTTCGGTATTGTAATCAGTGATATTGAGCGCCTCGCCCATCGTCGATGCGGCCCGCCGATCGCGCGGGATCAGCCGGTAGCCAAACCGCAGGAATATGATGCCCGCAACAGCCAGACCCAGACCGACCGGCGCATAATCGAACATGCCGAACGGCTCGCCGGTCATCTGTTCCCGCACCCGCGACACGATGATGTTGGGCGACGTGCCCACCAGGGTGATCAAGCCCCCGAGAAGCGATCCGAACGACATCGGCATCAGGAATACGGCAGGCGATGTCCTGGATTGCTTCGCCATCCTGATCGCCGCCGGGATCAGCATGGCAAGCGCACCGATATTCTTGACCAGTCCCGACAGCAAAGTGACCGAAGTTACCAGCACAGTGAGCTGCCAGCGCACCCGCGTGACCCGCCGCGAGACCCAGCGCAACCCGGCTTCGATGATGCCTGACCGCGCAACAGCGGCGCTTACGACCAACGCACTGCCGACGATGATGACAATATCGTCGCTAAAACCCTTGAAGGCATCCTTGGGTTCGACGGTGCCCGCCGCAACCGAAGCCAGCAGCGCAAGCATCGCCACGATATCGTAGCGTAGCCGTCCCCAGATAAAGAGCGCCATCATGGCGCCGATGATCAGAAAGGCCAATATTTGCGCGTGTGTCATGCCTACCCCGATCGGAGAGCCTCAAGGCGCCACGGCGGGATTTTGTTCCATAGCGTGATATGGCTCACGGTTGCCGAGATTGCCTGAATACCATCCGGGCTTCTGCCTTGGACACCCGTTGCAAACTCCGAGGATCAAAGGCGGGGGCTTCATAGAGACTCGGGCGCGATGCGGTGAGTCGCGAGGGCGGCCGAGCTGTGTGGCGATGGAAATTCGATCGACCGGCGGGGGTCGGCGCGTACAAAGTTTAGGAAGTTTCCCGGAACCGATACATATTCCCTCCACTTCCTCAACTTTGTGAACCGCGAGCGATGGCCTCGCCCGGATCGGATGCGCGAAGGTCTGCGATTGTCGATTACGCTGCGCTGTTCCATCGGACAGCTTGGAGCAGATGAAATCCTACTTTTAAAGGCTTTTTCCGGCAGCACATGGTGCTTCTGGCAATTCACGGATTGGGTAAGCTGTCATTGGAATCGCCGGAATCACACGGAAAATTGACGGGAACGAAATTGCGTTGTCGGACACAGATCAAGAATTGACACTTTAATTGAAGAGTACAAGGCGATTGACGATCATCACCCCAACCCTGGCGTTGGTTCTGATGATCAAGTTAGCGTTGGCAGGGGTTCTGGATTTGGCTCGATAACCGCATTGAAGGCGGCCCAGTAAGCGTCGATAATTTCATCCAGCCGTTCACCCGACTGGTCGTCAATCTCGCATCGGATCATTTCACCATCCCACATCGATGAGAACGTCGTCCCATAGATGTTATCGTCCAAAATGAATGTGGTTGCATCCGCGCTTAGCCGAATCGAAATCTCAGGATTAATTTCGATGGTCCTAACGCGAAGCTTCCCGTGCCGCCTAGAATCTCTCGCCGTTTTGGAACGCTCCGCCGAGTGAGCCAGCGCATTGCGCAATGAAATGTAGGATGGGAACTGGCGTTCAAACCGCTTCCGAGCTTCTCGTTTTGCTTTGCCGTCGATTTTATCGCGAAGCGTAGGGCAACGGGCGAGGGATTCGTCGATACCTTCGATGATGCGCCCAAAATGATAGACGCTCATTGCACAATCTCGTGCAGCGCAAAGCTGCCATTGGCGATAAGTTGCACCATTAGGAGGGTCAAAAAGCTGGCGCTCTGCGCAATTCAGAAAAAGCGATCGGCCAGCCCAAAACGATGTCGCTCGACTATGCATTGAGCCGATATTGGCGCGGATCGAACCCGCCTCTTCGGACTCTGCTTCGGGAAGCTCGTGCAGCTTGAAATTGGGATATGGACGAAGCTGGTGTATGCGCTCGACTGACATTCAACACCCCCAACCACTGGCGCCTACGACGACAGTTTACTTTTTGTGTTGCCGAACCGACAGCTTCAGATGAAGGCCGCTATCACGGTTTCAATCGGCAGAAACAGCGTGCGGCTGTCCGCCGGGTATTCGATGAATTCGGCGCAGGCGAGGTAGAAGCGTTTCGCGCCTTCGCTTTTTGCCTGCACCAACACGGCTCCGATGCCGATGCTTTGCGAAGCGACGGCGATCCGTCTCAGGGCATCCGACAATATGTCCGCGCCGAGGCCATGACCTGTATAGGTTTTGCTGACTGCCAGCCGGCCAATGATCGAAACGGGAATCGTATCGGGCGCATTGCGGCGAACTTTGCCGGGGGCCGCTTCCCGCTCGACGGCGCCCGCCGAAATACAGAAATAGGCGGCTACACGGTTGTCGTCGCAAACCACATAGGTCCGGGAAAACCGGCTCTCATTCTTCAGGGCGCGTTGCTTCAACCAATCGTTGAGGGCCGGCTCGCCACAATCGAAATCAGCGAGTTCGTGCGTCGCCGCAAGCGGGACTGGAGCCGATAGCGTCATCTATAGATGGTGGGCGTCGGTCAGCCGCCCCACGCCGGCGTTCGTTTCAGCAACGCACGGAGCTTGGGGCCAGGCGCGGGTGGATTATCGAGCGCATGGACAAATGCTTCGTGACGTTCCGCATCAAGCACAAAAAGGCGCTGATCCAGCAATGTATCGATTGCGAGCGTGCGGGCGCTGTCGATCATGAATTCGGTGCGGGTTTTTCCAAGGACGGCGGCCGCATCATCGATCAGCTGACGCGTCTGCAATTCAATGCGCAGGTTGATGCTGCCTTTTGGATCGGCCAAGTTCGACCGATTCCTGAATGGAGCACGCGCCTCGGCGACCTTGGATGAGACGCGATCCTTTGTCATAGCGCCTACATCGCTCTTTGTATCTACAATGTCAATACAACCCTAGTCTCTGCAAACCAAGACCCCCCTCCCTCGAAAGGGAGGGAGAGAGTTAGGAGTTGGACGAAGCGAATTGCTCTGGAGCTTGGCTTTGTTAACTGAGAACGGCTAAAAGGCCGCCAACCCTGATCTGGATCGAAGCCCTTGCGTTATCCGCTGAATTATACCGGCAGCCTCTTCATCGCTTTGATCATCGTGCTGGGTCATTATGCGGGCGGGATCGGGCATTTTTCGATGCCGCTGCTCGGTTTCCTCGTGCTGCCGTTCGCCGATGCGCGCGTTGGGCTCTCGCGCTGGCCTGCGCCGCACTCGCTTGAGGCGATCACGCCGAGGCAGGAGCGCGGCTATGAGCGGTCGCTGATGCTGGCGGCGTTCGTGGATATCGCGCTCGTGCTGTGGGCGTTGTGGGTGGTGTCGTCGGAAGAACGGATTTCCAGCTTCTGTCCCACCATGATGCCGAACACATGGGGCTTGTACTGACAACCGTTCTGATCCACGGTTACCGCCGTGGCGGGCACTGGAAACGCGTGCATTGGGGTGTCGCAGGGCTGCAGCAA
>CAYLIK010000199.1:0-4676 GCA_964383565.1 uncultured Sphingomonadaceae bacterium | reverse complement strand
GAGCTCGATAAGCGCAGAATCCGCGATCGCATGAAAGAACTCAGGGCGGAATTGGCGGCGATCGGGGACGAGCATCAGACGCGCCGCGCGAGACGGGAACACGAATTGACGGTCGCGCTTGTCGGGTACACCAATGCCGGCAAATCCTCGCTGATGCGCGCGATGACGGGCATCGATGTGCTCGTGGCCGACAAGCTGTTCGCCACACTCGATACCACGATCCGGCCGCTGTATCCTGACACGCGTCCCAAAGTGCTCATGTCCGATACGGTGGGATTCATCAAAAAGCTCCCGCATGACCTGGTGGCGTCGTTCAAGTCGACGCTGGATGAAGCGGCCAGTGCCTCGCTGTTGCTGTTTGTCGTCGATGCCTCAGATCCCTCCTTTCGATCCCAACTCGACGTCACGCGGAAGGTGTTAGCCGAAGTCGGCGCCACGGATGTTTCCAGCCTCTTGGTGTTGAATAAACAAGATCGTCTCGGGCCGGAAGCTCTCGCGGCCCTGAAGGTGGAATATCCCGACGCCTTCTTTCTTTCGACGAGAAGCAAGGACGATCTGCAGGCGTTACGCGAGCGCATTATGGGGTACTTTGAGAGCGATATGATCGACGAGGACTTACGGATTCCGTTTACGGCTCAAGGGGTTATGGCAGAGATCCGCGCCCGGATGCGTATCTTGTCCGAAGCCTATGATGCCGAGGGCCTCACGGTCCGGGTGCGATCGACCCCTGAGAACCTGACTGCCATCAAAAAGAAGCTCGCGCGATGAGGCAAGGATTTCGCGAGCATCCGCTGCTAGCGCAATGCTTCAGGCGAGGAGCAGTGTGGTTTCTCGACAACCTTTCCCCAAGTGAGTTATAAGGATGGTCATGCTGGCTAAACGATCCGCAAAGGCAACAACACCTCGTCCGCGGTATGTGATTGACCGACAGGGAAAGCGAACCGGGGTGGTGCTGTCGCTGAAGCGCTACTCGCGTCTGATGGAAGATCTGCACGATCTCGCGGTTGTGGCTGAGCGACGGCCTGAAAAAGCCGTGAGCGCCGACGACATGAGAAAGCGGCTTCAGAAACGTGGCCTCGTATAGCCTCGGCTTTAAGCCATCCGTTGAGAAAGATCTTCAGTCGATCCCGTCTACCGTTGTCTCTCGCATTCTTGACCGGATTGACCGCTTGCCGGCCAATCCAACTCCCCCGCAATCCACGAAGCTGCAAGGTGCCGAACGGCTATATCGTCTGCGTGTGGGAGACTATCGGATCGTCTATGAAATCGATCGCGAGGCCGAACAGATTACGGTGCACTACGTGCGCCACCGGCGTGATGTATATCGGCGGTTTCGGTAGAGGAGAGCGAAAAGGGGGCAGGTTATTTAGTCGAAAGCTCTCGGATGTCCGGTTGCGTTTTTTCTGCGCTGGGTTATGATGGGACCGTTGTTTCATCGATCGGCAGGCAGTCTTTCACCGGTAGGCGGGTTCAACATATGGTCGCGGTCTTCCCGGTTCGACCTGGCTCATGAAAGACGATCAGCCAGTCGTCCCCGCTTCCGTTTCGCTCCCTGAAATCACCTTCAAAGCGGTCGTGCTCTCGGTGATCCTTGCGGCCGTGCTGGCTGCCGCGAACGCCTATCTGGGCCTCTTCGCCGGCATGACAGTGTCGGCCTCGATTCCCGCTGCGGTCGCCTCGATGGCGATTCTTCGCCTCTTCCGGCAGTCGAACATTCTCGAAAACAATATCGTCCAAACCGCCGCGTCGTCCGGCGAGGCGCTGGCGGCCGGGGTCATTTTCACGATTCCCGCGCTGTTATTGGTGGGCTATTGGTCCGCCTTCGAGTACTGGCCGACGGTTCTGGTCGCCACAGTCGGGGGATTGCTCGGCGTGCTCTTTACCATTCCGTTGCGGCGGGCGCTGATCGTGACGGCGCGCTTGCGGTTTCCCGAAGGGGTGGCGACGGCGGAGGTTTTGAAGGTCGCGGCGGCTGGGCGAGGCCAGACCGGACAGGATCATGCGGCCGGCGATTTCCGGGCGCTGTTGTCGGCGGCTCTCGTCGGCGGGGCGGTGAAGTTCGGCGAGAGCGGGTTACGCCTGTGGACGGAGTCGCTGGAAGGGGCCGCCACCGTCGGGCGCACGGTGATGTATGCGGGGATTAACCTTTCGCCCGCGCTGCTGGCGGTGGGGTTCATCATCGGCCTGCAAACGGCAGTGGTCGTGTTTCTCGGCGGTGTGCTGGGCTGGCTGATCTTGATGCCGGCCTATGGGCTGCTGCATGGACTGCCGCCCGACAAGACCGGACTGGCGGCGGCGATGGCGATCTGGAGCGGGCAGATCCGCTACGTCGGCATCGGGGCGATGCTGACTGGAGGACTCTGGACGCTGACGCGGTTGCGCGAGCCGGTGTGGCGGAGTTTGCAGACGCTCCGGGCCAGTTACAAGGCGTCGCGCGCGTCCGGCGGCGGAACGGCGGTGGCCAGGACGGAGCAGGATGCGTCGCTCTGGTGGATCGTGGTGCCCTTCGGGTTGTCTCTGATCCCAATGGCCTGGATCTATACGACGGTCGTGGATAGTCCGGTGATCGGCGTCCTGATGACGCTCGTGATGGCGGTCGCGGCCTTTCTTTTCTCGTCGGTGGCCGCCTACATGGCCGGCCTGGTGGGGAGTTCCAGCAATCCGGTGTCGGGCGTAACGATCGCGACGATCATGCTGGCCGCGCTCCTGCTCGTGCTGTTCATGGGGGCGGGACATCCGGCCGGACCGGCGGCGGCGCTGGTGATCGGGGCGGTCGTCTGTTGTGCCGCCGCGATGGGGGGCGACAATCTGCAAGATTTGAAGACGGGGCATCTGGTCGGGGCGACACCCTGGAAACAGCAAGTGATGCAGGTGGTCGGCGTGGTGACCGGCGCCCTTGTGTTGGTGCCGGTGCTGTCGCTGCTCCAGGCCAAGTATGGGATCGGCGAGCCGACGAGCGCGCACCCGCATCCGCTGAGCGCCCCGCAGGCGACGTTGATGGCGAGTCTCACACGGAGTGTGTTCGGCGCCGGGCTGCCCTGGGCGCTCGTGGGACTGGGCGCGGCGATCGGCGTGCTGGTGATTCTCGCGGACCGGCTGATGGAACGGCGCGGCAGCGACTTCCGGCTTCCGGTGCTCGCCGTGGCGCTGGGCCTGTATCTGCCGCTGAAACTCTCCGCCGCAGTCTTCGCGGGCGGAGTGATCGCGGAGCTGGCGAAACGGGCGGCCGGGTGGGGTGATGACCCGTCGCGGCGGGGGCTGCTCTTCGCCGCCGGGTTGATTACCGGTGAAGCGCTCACGGGTATTTTGCTGGCTGTCCCGATTGCGCTGGCCGCGCTCTGGCCAAGCCTCGGCGCCGATCCCTTTACCCTCTTCGATGCGCCTCCGTTCGGCGGCTGGCCCGGTCTGGCGATCGTCATACTGGTGAGCGCGGCCCTCTATCGGGTGGCCGTCGGATCGAGGAAGACCAGCGGATAGCCGGCCTGCAGCTGGCACACTTCATTTATTCCATCCCACCGTGAACAGAGATTTTCTTGAGCCGTTGGGCTGACTCTGTATAGTAAGTCGTTGTCGAGAGGACGCCTTGATGAACGATCAGCAGACCGCGACTGCGCTTCTGGGTCTTGAAGAGTGCATGGAACAGTATATTGCCGACTGCCGCGCGCGCGTGGACGGCTTTGTGGCCGGCCACTTTTCGCTCCAGGAAACCATCGCGTTTCAGAAGCAGTCGCTGGCCAGCGATCTGCTCTGCTATCCGGTCAATGCACTCTGGGCGATTCCCTCGCTCTTTTTGAAGAAGTTTCTGGAGGTGCCGGTGAAGCTGGGCTGGCGCTCGGGCGCGAATCTGATCGGGCTGCTGCCGGCGGGGCTCAAGACGCGCTATCAGAAAGAGATCGAACGGCTGATTGCCGTCGAACTGTTGCAGTGGCCTTGCACGATGGGCGACCGGCGGGATTTGCCGAATGGGCTGCTGGAGCGCTTCACCAGGGACAAACAGGTGGGGCCGTTGCTGGCGTCGGGCGCCTTGTCGGCTGAGGCGCTGAAGGACCTCTCCGATATTCCCCGTTTGGTCGGTGAACATTCGTCCAGCCGGGCGCTGGTGTTGGATACGGTGGCTACGATGCTGACGCTGACGGCGGGATGGCTGCTCTTCGGCGATCACTCGCTCGGTATTTCCGGGATCGGCGATCATATCGCCAGACAGCGGGCCAAGGACCGGGCGGCGTCCACCTTCCTACTCGGATCTGGTCTGGGCTCGGCGTTCTATTCCGTATTTCCTCCGAAGCCGTCGTTCTGGCAGGTGGTGGTGGCGACGTTCACCGTGGGGCTTTTTGTGACGGGGATGAGCCTGCTGGTCGGATTATTGAGCGATCCCTGTCTGAAACGGGCGGGTTTTCAGCATGCGAGGCTGCATCTCTTGATCGATGCCGTGGAAGACTGTCTGTATCGACAACTGCGTACCCGTCTTAAGCCGGCCCTCAGACAACGGGCCGCGTAAGATACGTCTCCTGCTATGCAGGGCTCTCCGGAGGCTCTGCTTTCCTGATCTTCCCTCACCGCCGATAGACTGGCGCTACCTTCAGCGGGGGATGAGTCTGCGAAGTCCTCTTTCGATGCGGCGCATCCCCGCGTTCGACTGATGCCCCCTCTCCGTGCGAGACTCATGCACACGCTAC
>CAYLIK010000198.1:0-4685 GCA_964383565.1 uncultured Sphingomonadaceae bacterium | reverse complement strand
GCGGGGACCCGCAACATTCAATACCAACCTATCTTCGAAGTCTCTTGTTAAGAGAACCAGCCTTCAGGTTGACATTACCGCCTCTTAGGGTCCGCGACGATGAATCGGCGGGGCAAAATCTTTCTAACCGCCTCCACGTCTCGACATCGAAGAGGGAGAAGAGGCATTCTCTCTGCATGAGCATCGATTTTCTAGCCCGTCGCTTCGGATATATCCTGCTAACCCTGTTTCTGGTGTCGGTCGTCGTTTTCGGGGTGACGCAGGTTCTTCCCGGCAACGCCGCGGTGATGATTCTGGGCGAATTTGCCACTTCCGAGGCGCTCAAGGCAGTCGAATTGCGGCTCGGCCTGGACCAACCTGTCGCGATGCAGTTTCTGCACTGGTTCGGCGGTGTGCTGATCGGCGATTGGGGTACCAGCATGCGGATGAACCAACCGGTCCTGCCGACAGTGCTGGTGGCCTGCGGCCGTTCGCTGCTTCTGGCGGGCTTCGCGCTGCTGACGGTCACTCTCATTGCGGTTCCGCTCGGCGTGGCGGCCGCGCTCCGCCGCGGCGGGCCGATCGATCTCGCCGTGAGTGTCGTCTCCTATCTCGGAGTCTCGGTGCCCGAGTTCGTGACCGCGATGCTGCTCATCGCGCTGCTCGCGAGCCCGGATCTGGGGCTGTTTCCGGCTGGGGGCTACGTGCCGTTCTCCGATGGGATCCTGCCTGCACTGCACCGGCTAGTGCTGCCGGTGACAGCCCTGACATTGATCCTCGTGGCGCATATCTCGCGTCAGACACGGTCCGAGCTCGTTGACGCGATGCAAACGGAATATGTGCGCACCGCGGTGCTGAAAGGGTTGACATGGCGCGAGGTCGTCGTTCGCCACGCGCTCCGCAATGCCCTGGTGCCGACAGTGACAGTCATCGCTCTGGACGTCGGTTATCTTGTCGGCGGCATCATCGTGGTCGAGGAGATTTTTGCCTTCCCGGGCCTGGGACGGTTGCTCATCTTCGCTATCCAGAATCGCGACCTGCCCTTGATTCAAGGGGCATCGTTGATGCTGGCGGCCATCTTCGCCTTCTCAAATCTCGCGGCCGACCTGGCCTATGGCTTGCTCGATCCGCGCATCCAGCAGGAATGAGGGAATGCTTCCGTCGGTCATGCGGCGCAGTCCGCAACTCACTATCGGAAGCCTGATGTTGCTCGCGGTGCTGGTAGCTGTGCTGGTCGGTCCGGCGTTCGCTCCCTACAATCCGGAGACGTTCCATGCCGCTGCGAGGTTGAAGGGGCCGGGCTGGAGCTATCTGCTGGGAACGGATCAGTTCGGCCGCGACATTCTGAGTCGCGTTCTCTGGGGTGGTCGCGACACGGTTCTGTTCGGAGTGGCGGCCACCGCGCTGGGGACGTTACTCGGGCTAGCGATCGGCGTGCTCGCCGGGTACGCGGGGGGACGTACAGATCAGATGCTGATGCGCCTGATGGACGCCCTGATGGCGATGCCCACGCTGCTCAAAGCGTTGCTGATCGTCACCGTGCTTGGGCCGAGCAACATCAATGCGATGCTGGCGGTCGCCATTGCTTTTACCCCTGGATTTGCCCGTATCGTGCGCAGCACGACCCTTTCCGTGCGCCAGCGCGACTACGTATCTGCCGCGATCGCGCGCGGAGAAGGGCATGGCTATATTATGGTCGGGGAGATACTGCCGAATGTAGTGGCGCCGGTCATCGTCGAAGGCTCGATCCGCGTCGCTTTCGCCATCATGGTCAGTGCCACCCTCAGTTTCCTTGGCCTCGGCGCCCAGCCGCCTTCCTCCGAATGGGGACTCATGGTCGCCGAGGCGCGCGCGTTCATGTTCCTGAATCCATGGATGGTCGTCTGGCCGAGTCTCGCCATCGCCTTCACGGCCGTCTCGTTCAATCTGCTCGGCGACGGGCTGCGTGACGCACTGAATCCGAGGGTGCGATGACCCAACCGGTCCTGGATATCAAGGGACTGGAGCTCAGCTTGGCGACCCCGCGTGGCAGGCTGCACGTGCTGGGCGGAGTCGATCTCGCGATCATGCCCGGAGAGGTCGTGGCTCTCGTCGGCGAGTCGGGATCGGGCAAGAGCACGCTCGCCTATGCGATCATGCGATATCTGCCGGCCGGGGCGCGGGTTGATGCCGGTGGCATCGTTTTCCAGGGTGACGATATCGCTAACGCCGACGACCGTCGGATGGCCGCGATCCGCGGCCGGCGGATTGGCATGGTGTATCAGGACCCCAACACCGCTTTGAACCCCGCGCTGCGCGTGGGAGAGCAGGTCGCCGAGGTTTTTCGTCGCCATCGGAAACTCGACGGTAGGGCCGCATGGAGTGCGGCAGTGGATCGGCTGAAAGCGGTCGCCCTGGCAGACCCCGCGGGCGCCGCAGCTAAGTTTCCGCATCAACTTTCGGGCGGTGAAAAGCAACGCGTCATGATCACCATGGCGCTGGCCTGCGAGCCAGAGTTGCTGATCCTCGACGAGCCGACCACTGCGCTGGACGCTACCACGGCAGCGGACATTCTCGATCTGCTTCGTCGATTGACTCGGGACGCACGCCTAGCGGTGCTGTTCATTACGCATAACGTCGCCGAGGTCACGGGCTTCGCCGGCAGCATCGCCGTAATCTATTCCGGGCGCATCCAAGAGGCTGGGCCGACCGCTGAGGTGCTGGAAACCCCGCGTCATCCCTATACGCGGATGCTGCTCGCGAGCCTCCCCGAGCGGCAGGTGAGACCTGGCCGCCTGTTGTCGAGTTTTGCTGGACTTCGCCCCGATCTTTATGCGCCACCACCGGGTTGCCGTTTCGCCGGGCGCTGTCCGTTCGCCGCCCCGCCCTGCAGTGCCAATCCCTTGCCCGATGTAGTCCAGGCGGGCAGGCGGATCGCCTGCGTGCGCCTGAAGGAGGTCGACGGGCTCCCGCTCCCAACGGTCGGCATGGTCGAGACAAGGCCGCGCGACCTGTCGCGGCGGCTGCTCGACGTACGGGACCTTCGGGTGAAGTATGGGCAGGATCGGATTCTCGACCGGCTGCCAAAGCGTGCATCTAAATCAATCGAAGTCGTGCGCGGTGTGTCACTCTCGCTCGGCAGCGGCGAAACCTTGGCTATAGTTGGAGAGAGCGGGTGTGGCAAGTCCACGCTCGCCCGCGCATTAGTCGGACTCAATGCTTCCACGGGGCTTATGCGGTTCGGCGGCGAGGTTGTCGACTGGACCAATTCACAGTCGCGCGACGGCTATCGCCGGCTGACGCAGATCGTCTTTCAGCATCCGGATTTCTCGCTTAACCCGCGTAAATCGGTCGGTACCTCTCTGGGCCGTCCGCTAGCGCTTGACGGCCTTTCACGCCGCGATATCCAGCGCAAGGTTCTGGAAATGCTCGAGCGCGTACGGCTGTCGCCGGCCGACGCCGACCGCTACCCGCACGAATTGTCGGGCGGAGAAAAACAGCGCGTGGCGATCGCGCGCGCCTTCATCCGCTCGCCGCGCCTGGTGATCTGCGACGAGGTGACCTCCGGGCTGGATATCTCGGTCCAGGCTTCGATCATCAACCTTCTCATCGAGCTGCAGGCCAATTCTGGCACCGCCTATCTGTTCATATCGCACGATTTGCGGCTGGTGCAGCGCTTCGCCGACCGGGTGGCCGTAATGTATTTCGGCGAGATCGTCGAGACGCGGGCGGCGGCGACGCTGTTCACCCCGCCCTATCATCCCTACCTGGAAGCGCTCGCCAGCGCCGCGCCGGCCGCCGAGCCCGCGCTGCACGGCCGGCGCATTGCGCTTGAAGGCACGGTGCCGAGCTTCACGCGCCCGCCGGGCGGCTGCCCGTTTCATACCCGCTGTCCGCATCGTATCGCGGGGCTATGCGAGACGGTGCCGCCGCCCCTGCGCGAGGCGCGAGAGGGGCACGCGATATACTGTCACTTGCCCGAGTCGGCGCTCGCGGCGATGCCGCCGGTGTGGCGGCGAACATAGGCGAGGCGAGGACCGCTACGCCGGCTCGCAGATGTCTAGCATCGCCAGCGCGTAGACCTTGATCATGTCGATAAAGTCGGGAATATCGACGCGCTCGTCCGGCATTGTGTTGTAGCGCCCGCCCGGGCCGCACACCACGCCTTCCATGCCCGCCAGATGCTGCAAATGAGCGCCGTCGGTGCCGTAGAAACAGGGCGGCGGCATTGCGCCGGTGGGCTGCGGTTTGCCGCGGACCTGAAGATAAGCGTCGTTAACCACCTTCACGATGCGAGCTTTCTTCGACACCTCGAACGGCAGCATCCCGTGCTTGCGATCCGTGCTTTCCTTGAACACACGGCCCTTCAAGCCCGGATACCGCCTTTCGAACTCGTCGAGCAGGCGCCGCAGATCGGCGAGGCAGCTTTCCTCCGACTGGCTCGCCGCGTAGCGGCAAGTGCCTATCATGCGCACGAAGTCGGCGACCTGCGGCGGACGCCACTCGTGGAACTCCGAGGACAGCGCGCCGCGCAGCACGCCGACATTCGCCCGGTTGACTGAGCGGTGCTCGTCGCTGGCCGCTCCGGAAAACACCATGCCATTGATGCGGGGCACGATCTCCGCCGCGATTGCGATGGCGTCTACCGCCTGCTCGCGCTTCGAGATGTGGCGGGTGACGCCGGTCAGTTCGATCACGTAGTTGAAGGCGCCGGCATGCAAGGTGAG
>CAYLIK010000197.1:3971-4887 GCA_964383565.1 uncultured Sphingomonadaceae bacterium | reverse complement strand
CGGGAGGACGGCGAGGGCGATATTACCAGCGGCGTAGCCCGGCGAAGGCCGGGGGCCAGAGTCTTCGTTCGGACTGGACCCCGGCCTTCGCCGGGGTACGGATGCACCAAGCGCTTCCTGCCAGCTTTCGGCGTCGGCGGTGCCGGTCAGACCATGTTCGTGGAGCAGGCCTTTCAATCGTTCGCGCGCGCCTTTGGAGTAACTGGCGAGGATGACGCGGCGACCTTCCTTGCCAAGTGCGCGGACATGGGCTGAGACGGCTTCGTAAATATTGGCGTTCTGGGTTCGCTCGGGCGTAAAGTCCCGCGCCGGATCGACGCCGAAATCGAGGACGGTGGCGCTTTCCGGTTCGTGGAAGGGCGTCGCAAGGTGGATCGGGCGATCGGCGACCGCTTCATCCCATTCCTTGCGTTCAAGATACAAGGCTGCGGCTTCGAGAGGGCGATAGCTGCCCGCTTCGGTGCTGAGCGCGCGGACGCGGTTGCCGTGATAGTCAGTGATCGCCTCGAATCGCTGGTCGGCCGCCATCGCGGAACCATGATCGCGGACCACGACGTCGTCGGGTGAGAGATGATCGAACAATGTGGCGAGCCGTTCCTCGAACATCGGCAGCCAATGTTCCATGCCCGCGAGGCGACGGCCTTCGGAGATCGCCTGATAAAGCGGGTCGCCAGTAGCGGTGGCGCCGAATTTCTCGCGGTAGCGGCCACGGAAGCGCTTGATGCTCTCCTCGTCGAGCAGGGCTTCGGATGCGGGCAGGAGGGTGAAGCTGTCGACCCGGTCGACTGTGCGCTGGTCGGCGGGATCGAAGCGGCGGACACTTTCGATCTCGTCGCCGAAGAAATCGAGACGGAGGGCTAGGCTTTCGCCGGATGGGAAGAGATCGACCAGCGCGCCACGGATCGCGAATTCGCCG
>CAYLIK010000197.1:1735-3961 GCA_964383565.1 uncultured Sphingomonadaceae bacterium | reverse complement strand
AACGGCGTGAGCGTGCGCTGGGTGGCGGCATTGACGGTGGTGACGAGGAGTTGCGGGCCAGCCGGTTTGCGCTGGAGGATATTGAGGGCCGCCAGCCGATCCGATGACGAGCGCAGCGAAGGGGAAGCCCGGTCGTAGGGAAGGCAGTCCCAGGCGGGAAACTGGATGACCTCAAGTTCTGGCGCAAAATAGGTGGCGGTGTCGGCAATCGCGCGCATCGCCAGTTCGTCCGGGGCAACATAGACCGCGCGGGCCGCCTTATCTCTCATGGCGCAGGCGCGGGCGAGATCGGCGAGGAAGAGGGGCAAGAAACCATTGGCGACGCCGCTCAGCGTCAGGGTTTCGCCAGCCTTCAGAATGCGGTGGAGATCAGTCACGATTAGCGGGCCACCTGCACATAATCGAGCTTCTGCATCCGCTCCATCATCGGGCCGGCCCAGCGGGCCGGCACCGGCTCGACGCCCAGGATCCAGGCCATGATCTCGACATCAATCTCCTCGATGAAGGCTTCGAACCAGCCGATCTCCTCATCGGTCCAGTTCGCGTGGCAGCTGTCGAAGAAGCCGCCGACCATCAGGTCAGCCTCTTTGGTGCCGCGATGCCAGGCGCGGAAGCGCAGGCGCTTGATACGGTCTTCGCGGGTGATCGGCATGGGCTTCCTGCAAATGGCGATTGGCCGGCGGGCGCTTTGCGGCGCCTGTCGGCTAAGGCTAGAGAGCGGGAGATAGACATGCGGCCCGCGATTCTCAATCCGATCTTCGCCGAAGTGGAGGCGCTCAAGGGTGTCGGGCCGCAGCTCGCCAAACCTTTGAAGAAGCTCGGCCTCATACGCGCGGTCGACGCGCTGTTCCATTTGCCGACGGGATCAATCCTTCGTCGGCATGTTTCGGCGCTCCATCTCTCCGATGTGGGAAGCGTGGTGGCGGTTGAACTGAAGGCAGTCGATTACAGGCAGGGGGCGGGGCGGGGGCCGTTTCGGGTCGAGGCGCTGGACCGGGAGGGCAATGCGGTCAGCCTCGTCTATTTCGGCGGGCAGCCCGGCTGGGCGCGTAAGCTGTTGCCGCTGGGAGAGGCGCGGCTCGTGTCAGGGAAGCTGGATGCCTATGGCGATCGGTTGCAGATCGTGCATCCCGACCATGTGCTGCCGCTCGACGAGGCGGGGAGCCTGCCGGCACGGGAGGCGGTCTATCCGCTGTCGGAGGGGCTGACAAACAAACGCATGAGCCAGCTCGCTGCGCAGGCGCTGGAACGGGCGCCGGAGCTGCCCGAATGGATCGAGACGAGCCTGAAGGAGCGGGAGCAATGGCCCGGCTGGCGCGAGGCGCTGGAGCGCGCGCATGACGATCCCGGGGACCTTATCGCCCGCAACCGGCTGGCTTATGACGAAGTGTTCGCCAATCAGCTCGCGCTGATGCTGGTGCGGGCCTCGTCACGCAAGCGGCGGGGCATTTCGCTCAAGGGCGACGGACGGCTGCGCGACATGCTCAGGCTGCCTTATGCGCCGACGGGGGCGCAACGCCGGTCGATTTCGGAAATCGAGGGCGATCTTCAGCAATCAGCGCCGATGTTGAGGTTGCTGCAGGGCGATGTCGGATCGGGCAAGACGCTGGTGGCGTTGATGTCGCTGCTCGTCGCGGTTGAGGCAGGGGCGCAGGGGGCCTTGCTGGCGCCAACGGAAATCCTCGCGCGTCAGCATTATGAGACGCTTAGCCGCATACTGGCCGGAATGCCGGTCAATGTCGCGATCCTGACCGGGCGCGAGAAAGGCAAGGCGCGTGAGGCGACGCTGATGGGGCTGGCGGATGGATCGATCGACATCCTCGTCGGCACGCATGCGATCTTCCAGCCGGGCGTCGGCTACAAGCATCTCGGGTTGGCGGTGGTGGACGAGCAGCATCGCTTCGGGGTCGCGCAGCGGATGATGCTGGCGGACAAGGCCGCCCATGCACCGCATATGCTCGTGATGACCGCGACGCCGATCCCGCGCACGCTGACACTCAGCCATTATGGCGAGATGGATGTGAGCCGGCTCGACGAGATGCCGCCGGGCCGCCAGCCGATCGAGACGCGGGTGATGTCGGCAGAGCGGCTGGACGAGATCGTCGAAGCGCTGGGGCGGCACATTGGCCGAGGCGGGCAAGCCTATTGGGTGTGCCCGCTGGTCGAGGAGAATGAGACCAGCGACATGGCGGCCGCCGAGGCGCGGGCGGAAACGCTCCGGGCGCG
>CAYLIK010000197.1:0-1635 GCA_964383565.1 uncultured Sphingomonadaceae bacterium | reverse complement strand
CGATGCTCAGCGAGACGGCCCGGGCGCGGCTGGCGCTGATGAAGGAGACCAATGACGGCTTCCGGATTGCCGAGGAGGATCTGCGGTTACGTGGCGCGGGCGAGATATTGGGAACGCGGCAGTCAGGCGAGGCCGGGTTCCGGATCGCAAGCGCGGAACAGGTCAGCGCACTGATCGAGAAGGCGACGGCGGATGCGCGGTTGCTGGTGGATCGCGACGGCGGGTTGAGCGGAGAGCGGGGGCAGGCGGCGCGGATCGCGCTCTACCTTTTCGATCGGGATGCTGCAGTGGGATTATTGCGGGCGGGTTGAATAAAATTTCACCCGTTGGTGAAACGCCAGTTGGGCTTCGCAGTTTTGATCGCAGCAAGGATCTTGGAATATTCGCTGTCCTCGAAGGGCCGCTCGAACGAGCAGCCGATCCGGCCGCCGAGCGACCATACGACCGTCGCGGGGACTTCCCCGGCGAAAGGCAGCAGGATGCTGATCTTGCTGTCCTGACCGAGTTGCTCGGTCGTGCGGGCCATGCAGCCGTGCGCGGAAATGTTGACGAGCTGAACGCTGATCCCGTTCTTCCTGCCGCACGCAATCACGGTACGCAGAAATATCTCGTCCCGATCGGAACGACGCTGGTCAGTAAAGTCCGTCTTCGCAGGGATAGACATAAAGCCCTTTCCGAAAGTCCCCACCCCCGGAACGTCTATGCCCCCAAAATATTCTCAAACTATGCCATAAACGTCGTAATTATTTCAGATATTCACCTGGTTAGCAAGTTGATAATCATGTAAGTAAGCCGTGCGATTTCTTGCCGGCCGACACGCGCAAAGATTGATCTGTGATAAGAATCACATGGTTCTCGTCGGCGATTTGCGTTCCGTCAACTCTGGCGCCACCGCCCTTGATCAAGCGCTTGGCTTCACCCTTGGAAGCAACCAGCCCTAGCCCGACGAGGGCATCGATCAGGTTGATCTGGCCACTTTCGACCTTGAGGGTGGGCAGGGCGGCGCCTGATGATCCTTCCTCGAAGGTTTTGCGGGCGGTTTCGGCAGCCGCGTCGGCAGCGTCGGCACCCCGGCACATGGCCGTGGCGGCGGTGGCGAGAATCTTCTTGGCCTCGTTGATCTCGGCGCCGCCGAGCGCCTCCAGACGGGCGATCTCGTCAAGGGGGATGTCTGTGAACAGGCGCAGGAAGCGGCCGACGTCGCGGTCGTCGGTGTTCCGCCAGAATTGCCAGTAATCATAGGCGGGTAGCGCATCGTCATTGAGCCAGACGGCACCCGACATCGTTTTGCCCATCTTGCTGCCGTCGGCGGTGGTGATCAACGGCGTGGTGATGCCGTAGACTTCGGTGCTGTCGATGCGGCGGGCAAGTTCAATGCCGTTGATGATATTGCCCCACTGATCCGATCCGCCCATCTGCAGACGACAGGCGCTGCGGCGGGAAAGCTCCAGGAAGTCATAGGCCTGGAGGATCATGTAGTTGAATTCGAGGAAGGTCAGCGATTGCTCGCGATCGAGGCGGAGCTTGACGGAATCGAAGCTGAGCATCCGGTTGATCGAGAAATGCTGGCCAACCTCGCGCAGGAACGGGATATATTCGAGCGCGTCGAGCCATTCGGCATTGTCGAGCATGATC
>CAYLIK010000196.1:0-4895 GCA_964383565.1 uncultured Sphingomonadaceae bacterium | reverse complement strand
TCCGTTCGACCGGCAAGGACGACGCCATCCGCCTGACCCCGCCCAAGGTCATGACGCTGGAACAGGCCATCGCCTATATCGACGATGACGAGATGGTCGAGGTGACGCCGAAGTCGATCCGGCTGCGCAAACGCCATCTCGATCCGCACGAGCGCAAGCGCGCTTCGCGGGCCAAGGCAGCGGCCTGACACCGACGCGCCATACGGTAATTCCCTGACAAGAATTACCGCGATGACAATTATATAGCCTGGCCCGGCTTATTGCAGACTCTTGGTTAATACCGCATAGTTCGCGCCAGAACTTGCCGGGGGACAGTCTATGTTGTCACGCGAGGAAAATGATCTCATCTGCCGGGTTGGGCCGGAGACGCCGATGGGCAAGGCGCTACGCCGCTATTGGACCCCGGCGATGCAATCGACCGATCTGCCGGAGGCAGGCGGCGATCCCTTCCGGCTGGTACTGCTCGGGCAGGGCTTCGTAGCATTCCGAGGTGAAGACGGTCAGGCCGCGATCCTTAACGAGGCCTGTTGCCATCGCGGCGTGAGCCTCGCGCTCGGCCACGTCGAGGGATGCGGCATCCGCTGCATCTTCCACGGCTGGAAATTCGCCGCCAATGGCGAGTTGGTCGACGCGCCCAACGTCTCCGAGCCGGGTTTCATGAAGCGCGTCCGCCAGCGTTCCTATCCGGTGCGCGAAGCCGGCGGCGTGATCTGGGTCTATCTCGGCCCGAAGGAGCTTGAACCCCCGTTCCAGCACCACCCCTGGTTCGATCTCGCGCCCGAGCATCGCATCAATGCCTATCTGGTGCAGGAAGCGAACTATGTGCAGACGATGGAGGGCCTGTTCGACAGCAGCCACCTGAACATCCTGCACATCGACAGCCTCAAGGCCTATCAGAAGGCCGAAGCCGAATTCATGCAGGCAGCCCCCAGCGTGATGAGCGATACCGCCCCCTATTTCGAGGCCGAGGACACCGATTTTGGCTTCCATTATGCGGCGCTGCGCAAGGTCGGCGATGGTCAGGACGTCCGCATCGCGCCCTTCATCGCACCTTATGCCTCGATCAATCCGAACGGCGATCTGTGGATGGCGGTGACGCCGATCGACGATACCCACTGCATCTATTTCCACGTGTGGTGGGATGCCGCGAAGCCGATCGGCACCGATCCCTATCGCGCGCATCACCTGAAATTCGTCGGACTCGATGATGAGACGCTGAGCAATTTCGGCCAGACCTACGCCACGATCAACAATCCCGATCGCCCGCAGATCAGGAATGGCTTCAAGCAGGACCGCGCCGCGATGCGCGAGGGCCGGAGCTGGTCAGGCTTCCCCGCCTTCACCCAGGACGATTCCGCCGTCCAGATGTCCGCAGGCGCGCTCCGCGATCGAACGATCGAGAATCTCTGCAACGCCGATCTGGGCATCATCAAGCTCTACCAGAATCTGCTGCGGATCGTGCGCGACGTGGCGGCGGGGAAAGAGCCGCTCGGCCTCAATGCCGATCCCACACAAATCTACGGGGTAACCGCCGTGGTGCCCGAGAATGGATGGCAAGCGCTGGTGCCCACGCACAAGAAGCGTAGCAAAGGCACTTCCGCTTCAGCCGCAAAGCAAGAGGATGCCACCTTCGCCGAGCCCATCGCCGAACCTGCCGAATAACGATCGAAGCGGCGCTACCGGCTCAGCGCCAGCACGGCCTTCCACTGCGCGTCAGTCACCGGGCTGACGCTCAACCGGCTTTGGCGGATCATCACCATGTCCGCGAGTTTCGCTTCAGCCTTCATGGCCTTCAGCGTTATCGGTGGATCGACCGGTTTCACGGCCTTCACACGCACCGCCGTCCAGTCGCCGTCTTTGGGATCAGGATGCGGGTCGCTCGCGACCTCCATTATCCCCACCACCGCCTTCACGTCGCCCGAATGGTAGAACAGGCCCTGGTCGCCGGGCTTCATCGCGCGCAAGTGCAGCCGCGCCGCGAAATTGCGCACGCCGTCCCATTCGGTCTCGCCGTCCCGCTGCAGATCGTCCCACGAATAGCTCTCGGGCTCGGATTTCATCAGCCAATAGGCCATTGCGCACTCCCTCCGGTTGGCGGCTATTCTAGCCGAGCATGGTCCAGCGGTCGAATGTCGCCGCCTGACCGTGGATCGCGCCCTCGGCGTCGATGAGGTTCCAGACGATGGCCTGCTCGATGCGGAAGCGGCGGCCCGTCGCGGAAATGCGGATGCCGGCATAATCGTCGATGTAGCCGTCGCGGGTGACGCGGCTAAGCAAGCGGGCGCGTTCGTCGCGGTGCAGCGCTTCGGCGGACAGCCGCGACGGCAGTTGCGCGAACTGCTCCGGCGTCATCTCGAACAAGGAAAGCGCCAGCGCATTGCCATAGAAGAAGATCGGATCATCCTCGGCGCCGTGGGCGACGATGGCGCGCGGCGCGCTCCACAAACCGCCTGCCGCATCGATCAATTGTTGGCCGGTCAGCCTGCGATAGCTCTCGACGATCAGGGCCAGCCGATCCACCGCAACCGCCATCACAGTGCCTTGGAATAGATCCGGTAGATCTTGTTGATGCGGCTATCGATCGTCTCCGCGATCGAGCGCATGCCCTGATTATCCTCGAGCACCCAGCCGATCTCGCCGCGCGTCGCGCCATAATCGCTGACCGCGTCGCGGCGGATATATTCGATCATCATGAAGGCGAGCTGGCTCGCAAGCCGGGTCGCCTGCAGACGCTTCACCACCCCCATCAGCGGAACGCGCATCGTCCGCACCTGGGGCTTGCGCAGCCGCAACAGCAGCTTGACCCATCCAAATGGGAACAGTGAGCCATTGAGATCGCGCGTGAATTCGTTGAGATCGGGCAGCGTCATCATGAAGGCGACAGGCTCGCCTTCCACTTCGGCCACGCGGATCAGATCCTCGAACACGATCGGCTTCAGCTTCTTGCCGGTATAGGCAATCTCGCTTGGCGTGATCGGCACGAAACCCCAATTGTCCGACCAGGCATCGTTGAGGATCGACAGGATCAGCGCGGCCTCCTCATCGAAGCGGCTCTTGTTGACCTTGCGGATAGTGATGCGCGGGTTGCGCTCGCCCGACTGCACGATGCGCTGCACCAGCGGCGGGAAATCCTGCGTGATATCGAGATCATAGGTCAGCAGATCCTTGATCCCGCCATAGCCCATCGCCTCGATCCAGCCCTGATAGGCGGGATTGGCATGGCCCATCAGCACTGTCGGCGGATGATCATGGCCCTTCACCAGCAGGCCCGGCTCTTCCCAGATCGAGCAGCTGATCGGCGCCATCGCGCTCGTCATGCCCTTGTCGCGCAGCCATTGCTCAGCGGTCGCTATCAGCGCCGTGGCGACCTCGGCGTCGACCGCCTCGAACAGGCCCCAGTTGCCGACGCCCGGTCCGCCCCCCTGCTCCGGCGACATCCCAAGCAGAAGATGGTCGATATGCGCCGATATGCGCCCAACCGCCTGCCCGCCGCGCTCGGCCAGAAAGAGCTGCTGCTCGGCATGTTCATAGAACGGGTTTTTACTGGGCGTTATCAGTTCCATCGCTTCCATGCGAAGCGGCGGAATCCAGTTCGGGTCCTTGCCGTTCAGGCGATAGGCGAGGTCAACGAACGTCTTGCGGTCGCGGTTACCCTCGACCGGGCGCACCGTCACCCCCGCCATCACAGCTTAGTCGCGCTGGCGCTGGCGTGGATGGCCGGTCGCAACGCCGCCGGAAAGCCGGGCGACCTGCGGATAGCGAGCTGCAACCTCGGGCGTGTAGCCAAGATTGAAGACGGTCTCGCTCTTTTCGGGACGCTCGGCACGCTCGTAAAAAGTACGGAACAGCCGATCCCAGAAGAAAGTGGTGATGCCGTAATTGCCGTTCTCGTCATGAAAATGGTGCGCCATGTGACGCGCCTTCATCGCGGCGAGATATTTGCTTTTCGGCTTGTACGCCAGATGCTGAATGCAGTGGCAGAATTCGTAGAAGGCGGTCGTCAGCAACCCGGTCGAAAAGGCCGCCAGCGCGCCGCCGGGGCCGCCGATCAGCCAGCCGACCGGCGCGGTCGCAAGCGCGATCGTCGGCAGCGTGGTGTGCAGCGCGCCGAACAGCACCTCGAGATGGTTAGGGTCCTGATGGTGATCGTAATGGATCCGCTTCCAGGTCGCGGCCAGCACGGGCACCTTGAACATCCAGCGGCTGTGCAGGATCCAGCGGTGGATCAGATACCAGGCCAGCGGATAGACCATCACCGCCGCCGCGATCGACGCGGCGGTATCGAGCAGCGGTGCCGGATAGCGGAACCACAGGCCGCCCGAGATCACCGCCAGCAGCAGATAGGCGATGATCGCCGGATACTGGAAATAGGCGATGACCAGCTCCCTGAGCGTCATCTTGTCCAGATGATGCGAGCGGCGCCAGAAGGCGCCCCGGAGGGTTTGGTCAGTCTTCACGATAGGGTCCTCACGTACATGGCAAGGGCTATGTAGGGGCAATGCGGCAGATTTGCGACCAATGTTGGACCGTCATTCCTCGGTTCGGATAAGAACCATCTCGCCGATCAGCAAAAACAGGGCGAAAGGCGCCCATGCCGCGAGCAGGGGCGGATAGGCCCCGATATTGCCCATTGCGAGCGCGAAATTATCCGCCACGAAATACAGGAACCCCAGCGCCATGCCGATCACGGCGCGAATGAAGAGCTGCCCTGATCGGGCGATTCCGAACGCCGCGACACCGGCAAGCAGCGGCATCAGGATCGCCGACATCGGGCCGGAAAGCTTGTGCCACAATCCGGATTCAAGCGATTCCGTCGGCCGCCCCGCCGCCTTGAGATCTTGAATGGCCTTCAGCAGAGCGCCGAAGGATAGCTCATCGGCATCGACCCTCGACAG
>CAYLIK010000195.1:0-4916 GCA_964383565.1 uncultured Sphingomonadaceae bacterium | reverse complement strand
GCGGCGTCTTTGCTTGGCGTTCGCTGTTGTCATTATCGGCCATATTCTTCTCCTTCACTCAGAACTAGATCCCGGCGCTGACCTTCCCACTCCTCTTTCGTCGGGTCGGGACCAATAATGTCGTCGAAGTTGATTTCATCGAAAGCCATGCTGCCGTCCTTCACTGTCAGGTTCGGCATATCGCGATCGAGGGCGAGAACGTCTTCGGGAATGTCCTGCACCTGGTCATCGGCCAGTGCGGAATAATCATTGAAAGCCGCCAGCTCTTCATCGCTCAGATCATCGACGGCCGCGATCGGCGCGACCGGCTTGGGCAGCGCCGGCACTTCCGGCGCAGGCGTCAAGCGCGAGCGGAACACGGCATCCTTGAAGTAGCGGATTTTCTTCCCGCGAATGACGGGGATGCCGCCCCGGATGACGAGTATATCGTCTTCGGGCAGCTGCATCAGCTCTTGCGGGAGCATCAGCGCGCGGCGCTGTTCGGAGATCGTCTTGCTTCGATTGGCGAGCAATCCATGTATCGTCAGGGACCGGCTTTCCGCATCCTGACCGAGATAACCGAGGCGTTCGGACAGTTCCTTTGCGACCCGCAGTTCCTTGGGCGTGAAGGCAATTTCGACCCCGCAGTTTGATACGATTTCGTCCGCGCCATGCTCACCATAGACATTCCGCAGCTGGGAGCGGGACTGGATGACGGGGAGCAGACGCAGCCCATAGCCGCGCACATAGGAGAACGCATTGGCAATGACCTGGGCGCGGCCGAGCCGCGCAAATTCGTCCAGAATGAGCAGCACGGATAGCTTTTCACCATCGTCGGGCAGTTGCCGCGTGTTGAGGTCGATCAGCTGTTGGAAAAACAGATTGTAGAGCGGCGCGACCCTATCGAGTTCATCCGGCGAGACACCGAGATAGATCGAGGTCGGGATGCGGCGAAGGTCCGTCAGGGAAAAGTCGCTTTCGGCCGTCGCGCGATCGACAATTGGATTGATCCAGAGATTGAGCTTGGAGGTGACGGTCTGGATAATGCCGGTGAATGTGTTGTCTGCGCTGGACGTAAAATCGCTCAACGCAGCGCGGCACCCTTCCGATAGCGCACCATCGCCGGCTTCCTTGGCGAAGAATGCCTTCATCCCCGGCATCGTGATGGTCCGGTATATCTCGCCAAACGAGAAGGGACGTTCAGGCTTGGCCGCGATCCACGATGCAATGCCGACAAAGGCCGTGCGCGCTGATTCCGTCCAGAATGCCTCGCCCTTCTCCGGGGGCACGAAGAGCATCGTGGCGATCTTCTGCAATTCGACCAGGACCTCAATTGGATCGGCCCTGTTGATGTAGCTAAGCGGATTGTAGCGGGCTGTGCGGCCTTCTCTGTCCGTAGGGTTGAACAGCACAACCTTTTGGCCGCCCTTGCGGCGGAAACCCGCCGTGATTTCATAGTTCTCGCGCTTAATATCGAGCACGACAACCGAATCCGGCCATTGCAACAGATTGGGGATGACGATGCCAACGCCCTTGCCCGATCCGGTAGGCGCTTCGAGCAATACATGCTCCATCTTGCCCACCATAAGGAAGCGGTTGCGGACGCGGCCGAGCACAATGCCCTTTTTCGCGCGAAGGCCCGCCTTGCGGATTTCGCCTTCGCGCGCGAAGCGGGCTTCACCGTGAAGGTTCCTTTTCGGCCGCAGGACGATCGCCATAAGCAACACCGGCAGCGGCACGCCTATGACCGCGCCTCGCCAGAGCGCTTCGGTCACGACAGGATCATGGCGGTAATACCAGAAGAAGCCGGGGAGCCTGAGCGGATCATAAGCCGCGGCGGGCATCTTGAGAAAGAACCACGCCACCGTCCCGGTCAGCAGGCCGATCAGCAGCAGTGTGATCGGAAGGAGGACAAGGGCCAGCGCGAGCCTGTTAGAGCCTGTTTTCTGGATCAAAATATATCTCCGTCACGCGAAAGCGGCCTTCGACCTTCTTGGTTTGCACGACCACATCCACCAGCAGCTTGAGCAGGCTGCGAATGTCGTCACGGGCCAGATCGGCGCCGCCCTCGCTTTCCTTGACCAGCAATGTCAGCTGTTCGAACGCGAGTTCGGCCGAGTCCGCATGGATCGTCGTGATCGAGCCGGGATGGCCTGAGTTGACGTTGCGGAGATAGAAGAACGCGGTGCCGTCGCGCAGCTCCTGCAACAGTATCCGGTCAGGCCGCATACGCAGGGCCGATTCCAGAAGATCCTTTGCAGAGATTTTCGCGGTGCCCTGCTTGTCCTTCGCGTAGAGCATGTGGACCACGTTGCGATGCGGAACGACCAATTCGCGCGTGTCTTCGATCGTCAGCAGCCGCTCATGCGGCGGAATGAGCTGGATCAGCCCTTTAGAGAGCGTCGTCTTTCCCGAGCCGGTAGCGCCCGAAATCAGTATATTTTTGCGGCCCTGAACTGCCTTTTGGAAAAATTCGACATGTTTTCCTGCATCGAGCAGATCGCGCAATTCAACATCGAGCGGTGAGACTTGCCGGGTTGCGATCTTTGTCTCGCTAAACAGCCCACCGCGCTCGAAGTCCTCCATCGTCAACGTCACCGATGACGGTTTGCGGATGGTGATGGACACCGTGCCGGCAGGGACAGCAGGCGGCACAACCAGCTGCACACGCTCACCGCTGGGGAGGATTGTGGAGCAGATTGGTGTGGACTGGCTTATGTCCTGATGCGTGAAAGCCGCCGCTGCCCGCGCGAGCGCGAGCAGCGACTTTTCATTGAGGTCAGGCAATGTCTCCCAGGACCATCCATTGCGCGTTTCAATCGCCGCTTCGCCAGCCTTGTTAATCACCAGCTCCGTTACGTCCTCACGCGCAAGAAGAGGACGCAGCGGCAGCAGGGCGTTTTCGAGGACAGCCGTATTGCTCACTGGCCGCGCCTCAGCCGCAGGCCGTAGATGTTGGAGAAATCGAAGTCGCGAGCGACCATAATCCCCACTTCCGCGCCCTGATTGATGCGAAGCACCGGCTGAATCTGCATCGTGTCCCGCAAAATCGTGTCCGATGCTTGGCTGGGAACCCGTGTGACATTATCCGCGTCGGAGACTTCCGAGGCGGCGATCGAGGCGGCATCGTTGAGCGAGCTGAACAACAGCGCGGCCCCGAAGCGTTCCCAAAAGAAGTTCTTCACGCCGCCTGCCATACCTGAACGGCCAAGCGCATCGCTGGCGGGCGAACCTACGTCGATCGCCACGCCGCGAGGCGTGACCGCGCGGTTCCATACCGCAAAGAGACGATATTTGCCGCGCTGGACGCCGGTTTGATATTCGCCCAAGACGCGCGTTCCCTTTTCCAGCAGGACGACGCGGCCGTTGTCCGAATAAATGTCGCGGGGAATGATGCAGCTGACATATCCGGGCTGACTGGAATCCATTGCGGTTTGCAGCACGCACGGAATGAACGACCCCGCAAGGATCAGCATATCGCGGTTGCCAATGTCGCGGCCTGACACCCGATCGATTTGCGAGGTCTGGCGCATGTTTTCGAGATTTGTCCGGCGCGATCCACCTTGCCCATCACCATCGGCCGACGCACCAATCAACTGCGCGCCCTGTGCTCCTGTGCCGCCGCCCATGGGCAGGCCGGTGGCAGCTGCCACCGCTCCACCGACCCCGCCGCCGTTTTCGCCGCCATAGGCCATGATCCCGGCGCGGCGTTGGGCCTCAGCGATGACTTGTCCCTCAGACTTTTGGGGGCGGCCATTCGCGCCGCCCGTGCGGGGCGCTTGGCTTCCATCAAGCGCCGGCACTTCCGTCATGGGCACCGGGGCGTTCGGATCATTCGGCGCATCGGCAAGCGTTGGGGCTATGATTGACTTCGGATCGTAGTTGGCGAGTTGCCTTTCATCCGGCTTTTCCGCTTTCTCGGCCTTTTCGGTTGGATCGCTCCGCATCGCGTCGATGGTGCTAAAACCGAGCACGATCGCGCCGCAGGCAACCGCAGCGAGAACGACCGCCTTTTTGGGGTCGATCGACCTGTTCGGCAGGGCGGCAATCTTCGCCTGGCGCTCGCTTTGCCGCTCAATGTCTTCCGGATCGGGCACCGGCTCCGACGCAAGGGGCCGGTTCTCGACCGTCTCGCCCTGCGAAATGATGTTGTCGCCATGCGGCGCATTGTCATGATCGTTCGCAGCCATCTTACTCAACCCCTGTGGTTCGCTCGACCAGCCCCGAGGCCGTGTCAGTTTTGGGATCGCGCCCGTAATAGTCAGTCTTCTGATTATGGATGCAGAGCACTTCGAGGCCCCGGCGCAGCCGGATTGTCCTGTAAACCCCGTGCAGCACCACATATTCATCGCGCACATCGAAGGAGGCGATGGCTTCCGATCCATCAGGATTGACGATGAAGAACGCCGGCAACTCACGCTGGTTGGGAAAGCGCATTACCGTGAACTGTCCGTTGTCAGACACTTCGGAGGGCTGGATGGCGGTCGATCCTTGCATGATGTAGTCGGCGTTGCGCGTGCCTTCCAGCACGCCAATATCGAGCGCGGACTTCACCGCGCCGCGTTCCAAGGCTTTCAGCTGGGCCAGCTGGGCCATTGCGGCTTGCGCCTGCGCTTCGGCCGCTTCCTGTTCAGGATAGCGGAAAACGACCGTATAGAAGCCGCTGCCCCGCTGCGTTGGCGACAGAGCGAACCGATAGCTGCGCGGGCCATAGCGCGAACGTGTAATGACTGTCAGGTTCGTGCGACCCGCTCGCTCGCGTGGTTTGATGAAGAGCGAATTGGCAGCCGGTGCGACTTCCCAGGACACGGTATCACCCAGCGCCACATGCTCGACCACTTCATCCTTGGCGAAGACGATTTCCGTGGCGATGCGGAACACGCCCGGAATCTCATAGACTTGCCGATCATTGTAGTTCGCTTCACGAACCCGGTGAT
>CAYLIK010000194.1:0-4974 GCA_964383565.1 uncultured Sphingomonadaceae bacterium | reverse complement strand
TACTACGATAACAGCCTCACCTTCGGCAGTGACGCGCCGTGGGATGAGCGGCGGACCAAGCGCGTGCTGACGATCATGCTCGCAAGTGAATATTGAGGCTTGGAGTCCGAGCGATCCGCGCTCGTCGTAGCGCGGATCGCGATGTGTCGCGACCGCCAAGCCCAAGTGATTTGTTGAGGAATCGCCCTAGAAAGCGTAGGGTTAATGGGGAAAGGAGATGACTTGATGGCTCACATCGATCTTGAGGCGCTTCGCGGTCGCATTCGCTCGATGTCCTTCGAGCGCGGCACCCCGGAGCAGATTGCCCTTTGGCGCGACGACGTTTCGGAGTCACGGGCCAACCTCGTCATTGAGGACATGACGCCGACCGAGGCCGAGGATGCGATGTTCGCGCTGATGCTTGACGAGGGCGTGCCTCCCGCGCTGATGCCGTCGATCATTCTCGACCTCTACAAACCGGGAACCAGCCAGATCGCCGCCTGACCTTGGCGAACGATCCTTATACCTATCCCGGCACCGACACGCTTCGGAACCGGCTTGGGATCACCGATGATAAGACGCTCACAGAGGCCGAGCGGCGACTTACTCAGGCGCGCGGCGCGGAAGCCGCGCGCCTGACCTTTCCGGCAACGGCCGACGGCTACCGTGCCCTGCATAAGCATCTCTTCCAAGACCTCTACGAATGGGCTGGCCAGGACCGCACCGTCGACACCGCCAAGGGCGGTGCGCGTTTCGCGCACGTGCCCTACATCGCGCGGGAACTCGACAAGCTGTTCGCCGACGTAGGGGCGAAGAACGGCCTTCGCGGGCTGAAGTTGATGCCCCTGATCGTGCGTCTACTGCTCGACCACGCCACCGGCGCCCCCTGCGCGGCACGGGAGGAGAAGAGCGATGATCTGTGAGAAGATCGGTCCCCAGCATCTTGAGCGCAAGGCGATCCTGTATGCCTATGGTAAAACCCACGTTGTAGCTGGATATGATGGCGCCGCCCTGCGGACGAGGAGTCGTCGCAAGGCCCGGGATGAGTGGTTGGCGCTGATTCCCGGCTCGCATGAAGGTTATATCAGCTGGGAGCGCTCGGAGGATAGAAGATCTCGCCGTTGAGCAGCTCGTCGCGCAGCGACCCGTTGAAGCTCTCATTGTAGCCATTCTCCCAAGGTGATCCCGGCGCGATGTAGAGCGTCTTCACGCCGATCTTGCCGAGCCACTTCTGGACGGCCGTAGCGATAAATTCAGGACCATTAGCGGACCTGATGTGTGCCGGAGGCCCGCGCATGACGAACAACTCGGCCAACGCGGCCAGCACGTCCTCGTGACGTAGCTTCCTGGCGACGATGAGCGCCAGGCATTCCCGGCTGGCCCCATCGATAATGGTCAGGATCCGGAACTTGCGCCCGTCGTGAGTGCGGCCCTGAACGAAGTCATAGGCCCACACATGGCCCGGATATTCCGGCCGGAGCCTGATACAGGAGCCATCGTTGAGCCACAGCCGCCCGCGCTTCGGCTGCCGCTGCGGCACCTTGAGCCCCTCGCGTCGCCAGATCCGCTCGACCCGCTTGCGGTTCACTGTCCACCCCGCGTCGCGCAGCAGGGCGGTGACACGTCGATAGCCATAGCGACCATATTGCTTGGCCAAAGCGATGATGTCCTCGGTCAGCGCCTGCTTGTCGTCCGCCCCGCGCGCTACCTTGCGATGGGTCGACCGATGCTGTCCGAGCACCTGGCAAATCCGTCGTTCGGACACCGGTAGCTCTCGCCACAGCTGGTCGATACAGCGCCGTCGCCGCGCGGGGCTCAGAAGTTTCCCCGGGCGGCCTCCTGGAGAATGAGCTTATCCAGCGTCAGGTTGGATATCGCCCGGCCAAGCCGCAGATTCTCCTTCTCCAGATCCTTCATACGGCGCGCCTGAGAGGCCGAGATCCAGCGCTCCTTATGGCCGACAATGTGGTGCTGCCATGCCGTGCTGCCGCTGATGCTCGAAGCGAACAGCGGCGCGATCGTAAACATCGGCCCGGTCGCAACGCGCGGCATCAACCGGGTCCCCTATGCCGCGGCCAAAGGCGGAGTGTCGGCGCTTACCCAGGCGCTGTCGTTCGACCTCGACGACCGGCCGATCCGGGTCAATTGCGTCGCTCCCGGCGGAGTCAATGTCGAGCGGGTCACGCCGCGCAATCCCAAGCCGCCGACCGAGGCCGACATCAAGGGTTTCGGCGAAGTCGGCGAGCAGACGTTGCGCGACACCTTGATGAAGCGCTTCGCGGCGCCGGAAGAATTGGCCGCCGCGATCTGCTTTTTCGCCTCGCCCGAGGCGTCCTACATCACCGGCCAGACGCTGTACGTGGCAGGCGGCGGGATAGGCTGATCTGAGGGGGCGTCCAAGGCGCCCACCCTCTTCCGTACGGGAGAGGGTTTCACCGCAGGCCTATGCCGCCCGCGCCTTGGGCTTCAAGAACTCGCGGAGCGGAATCGAGGCGTCGCCGAGCTGACCCGGGTCGACCTCGAGCCGACGCTCGACCATCCTCTTGCCGACGCCCATGTCGACCGCGCGATTTGCGGTCAGCACGCCGGCGACGACGTTGCCGTCGAGGAAGAAAGCGGTGAACTGGCTGCTGTCGAGCTCGCCGCGCATCACCACCGGCAGGCTGTCGTCGATCCGGCCGGAGACCTGGATGTTGATGTCATATTGGTCGGACCAGAACCAGCAGGGCTTCAGATAATCGACCTCGCGGCCGATCATCGCCTGCGCCGCGGCCATGCCCTGATCGGCGGCATTCTGATAGGTTTCGAGCCGCACCCGGCCGCCGAAGAAATTGGGCTGGTCGGCGACGTCGCCCGCCGCGAACACCGCCTCATGGCTGGTGCGCCCCTGGCGATCGACGACGATGCCGTTGCCGATCGCTAGCCCGGCGTTGGCGGCAAGCTCGGTCGAGGGCACGATGCCGATCCCGACCACCACCGCGTCGCAATCGATGCGCGTGCCATCGTCGAGCTCGACGGTGCGGACCAGGCCGCCGTCAAGATACAGCCTGGTCACGCCGATGCCGTAACGCGCCTTCACCCCGCGCTTGTCGTGCTCGCGGCCGAGCCAGGCGCCAAAATGCGCACCGAGCGTGCGGATCATCGGCACCGGCGCCGGCTCGATCGCGGTGACCTCACAGCCGCTCTTGCGCGCGCTCGCGGCGACCTCAGCGCCGATCACGCCCATGCCGATGACGACGATACGCGCACCCGGCTTGAGATCTGCCGCGAGCCGGTCGGCGTCATCCTTGGTCCGCAAATGATGGACATTGGCGGCGGTCGCACCATCGAGCGGCAACAAGCGCGCCTTGCCGCCGGTCGCGAGCAGGATGCGATCGGCCGGGATTTCCTTGCCGGAGGCCAGCCGAACCCCTCGGCCGGAAAGCTCCAGTGCTTCGGCGCGCACGCCGAGCTCCAGCTCTATCTTATTGTCTTCATACCATTGCTGGTCGTGGAGGAAGAAATTCTCGGGAAGCTGGTCCCTGTCCCACAGGCATTCCTTGGAGAGCGGCGGCCGCTCATAGGGCAGCCACCGCTCCTCCCCGATCAGGACGATCCGTCCTTCATAGCCGTTGAGCCGGAGCGCTTCGGCGGCGCGTCCCCCTGCAAGGTTGGCGCCGACAATCACAACCGAAGCGATCATAAATTAGCCTCCGTACCCTTCGAACCGAACTTAGACTCAATCCCGGTTTGATTGAACCGGGATTGGCCTAACTTTCCTCTGCTTTTCGTGACGATCGTTATTGCGTGCCTATCCGGTTGACGCATACACCCACTAGGGATAGATTGTGTGCGTGAAGCGGGTAGTGGGTTATGGACGTTCTCGGCCGCACCGATCTGCCCTTCCCGCAATCGCTCCCCGAGTTTCAGCGGCTTTTTCCCGACGATGGGGCCTGCGCCGCCTACTTGGAAAGGATTCGCTGGGGTGACGGGTTCGCCTGCCCGCATTGTGGCATTGTGGGTGAGCCTTTCCGCATCGCTACGCGGCCCGGCGTCCTGACCTGTCGCGCTTGCCGCCGCCAGACGGGATTGACCGTCGGCACGGTCATGGAACGCAGCCACACGCCCTTGAGCACATGGTTCTGGGCAGCCTATCTGGTCGCCAGCCAGACGCAGGCATGTCGGCGGTTCAGTTCCAGCAGCTTGGGCTGACACGGTACGAAACCGCCTTCGGAATCCTGCACAAGCTCCGCGCGGGCATGGTACGGCCCGAGCAGGACCGGATCGGCGGCAAGACGGACGGTCATGTCGAGGTGGACGAAAACCTATGTCGGTGGAAAGACACGCGGCGAAGGCCGGGGTGTTCATCATAAGACGCTGGTGGCTGCCGCCGTCGAAGTCCGCCACCGGGAGCCGGGTACAGCCCAGGACAAGCGTAAGGATGGCCGCTTTGCCGGTCGGGTGCGGCTGTCTATCGCCGCCGACCGCAGCGCCGATTCGCTGTGCGGCTTCGTAGGGAGTGCCGTCATGCCGGGGTCGCTGATCGTCACCGACGATTGGAGCGGCTATGGCAACCTGCGGACACGCGGCTATGACCACCACGCAATCGCCGAATGTGGCGACCCCGAGGTGGCCGAGGAGTTCATGCCGATCATCCACCTCGTCTTCAGCAACCTGAAGACTTGGCTCAACGGCATCCACCACGGCGTGAGCGCAAAGCATTTGCAGGCCTACCTCAACGAGTTCACGTTCCGCTTCAACAGACGGTTCTACCCGTTCAACGCCTTCCGCTCGCTCCTCGGAATTGCGGGCGAGGTGAAAGCTCGACCTACGCCGAGCTATATTCCGGTGGCTGGGCGCACCCCACATGTAGTGGGTGTCTGCGTTAACCGGATAGGCACGCGTTATTGATCGAACATGCCGATCTTGCGGTCGTCGAGATTGCTTAGGCTGCATTTTCCGTCTTCTGACAAAAAGTTTTTAGTTGGGCAATTCGATGACGAGATTGTCGAGCGG
>CAYLIK010000193.1:0-5031 GCA_964383565.1 uncultured Sphingomonadaceae bacterium | reverse complement strand
ACATCGATCCCGATCATCAGGAGGCGGTGCGCGCCTTTTCCGAGAAGCGGCCGCCGGTGTTCGCCCGCGCAAAGGGCGGCGCGTGAACTTCGACGAAGGCGAGGTCATCACGTCGCTGCGCGAAACGCTCGAGCGTTTCGTCGAGAAGGAAATGCCGCGCAGCGCGGCGCATGACTGGGACAAGCGCAACTATTTTCCGCGCGACGTGCACAGAAAGCTGGCCGATCTGGGGGTCCTCGGGCTGACGATTCCCGAGGAATATGGCGGGGTGGGGCGCGACATCGTCGGCACGATGATCGTGATCGAGGAGCTTTCGCGCCGCAGCCTCGCTGTGTCGGTGCCCTACATCATGGCGGCCTGCTACGCGGGCATGAATATCGAGGAATGCGGGACCGACGCGCAGAAGCAGGAGCTGCTGCCCAAGATCGTCTCCGGCGACATGCTGTTCGCCTATGGCCTGACCGAGCCAGATGCCGGAGCCGATCTCGCGAGCATAAAGTCACACGCTAAGCGGGACGGGGACGTGCTTCGGATTAACGGCGCCAAGCGCTTCTGCTCGGGCGCGGGTATCGCGGACTATATCTACACGCTGGTGCGGACGGGGCCGACCGAGGATCGTCACCGCAATCTCTCCTTCGTGCTGATTCCGCCGGACGCGCCGGGCGTTACGGTCACGATGATCGAGTCGATGGGGATGAAGGGCGCGGCGACCACCGACGTTACCTTCGACAATGTCGAGGTACCGATCAACAATCTCGTTGGCGGCGAGGCGGCGTGGAATAATGGCTGGCGGATGCTCGTCGGGCCTGGGCTGGATGTCGAGAAGCTGGAGGTCGCGGCGATCGGGATCGGGATTGCGCGGGCGGCGCTCGACGATGCCTGGACCTATGCGCTGGAGCGTCAGCAGTTCGGGCGCGTTATCGGCGATTTCCAGTCGATCCAGCACAAGCTCGCCGACATGAAGACCCAGATCCATGCGGCGCGGCTGACGCTTTATCACGCCGCCTGGCTGGCGAACGAACGCAGGCCGTGCAGTGAAGAGACTTCCATGGCCAAGCTGTTCGCGACCGAGGTCGCCAAGTCGGCGGCGCTGGAATGCCAGACGATCCTTGGCGCCTATGGTTATGTGAAGGATTTCGACGCCGAGCGTTATGTGCGCGACGCGTTGCTTATGCCGATCATCGGTGGATCGTCAGCGGTTCAGCGCAACAACATCTTCAAGCTCGCCAAGGCCAAGCGGTAATTTCTGCTCGTCATGCTGAACTTGTTTCAGCATCCACCGTCTCGCGAGTGCAGCGCTAGTGGCTTGGTGGATGCTGAAACAAGTTCAGCATGACGGATTGGATTATGCAGCTATCGGGCGGGCATGTGCTTTTCGAGGAACTCTAATATTCCCTGATTGAAGATAGTGTTACTGTCGCCGACGACCATATGGCCGGCTCCGGCGACGTCGAACACCTCCAGGCTGGGGCAAAGCTCCCTGAATTCCTGAACGGACTCGTCGGTGACGATGTCGCTCGAAAGCCCGCGGACGAGTAACGTGGGCACACGGATTTTCCGGGTGTGTTCGATCATGGTGCTGATAATGGCGCCCGGCTCAGGCGGCGGATTGTTGTTGAGCATGCGCGGATCCCAATGCCAGTAGAGCCGGCCATCTTCGCGGAGGCGGAGGTTTTTCATGAGCCCCGCCGGGTTACGCGGACGCGGCCGATGGGGATTATAAGCGGCAACCGCATCGACTGCCTCCTCTACATCGGCAAAGCCGTTGCTATGTGCGCGCATGAACGCCTGGATATGGGTAACGCCATCCAGATTGGGGCGGGGGACGATATCCACCATCACCAACGCCGAGGCCGCCGGCTCAAGGCTCTCGCCGACCGCCTGCAAGGCAGTCATGCCGCCCATCGAAGCGCCGACCTGGGCGATCGGAGTCCGCACATCCTTCAGGATCGTCGCGAGATCGTGGGCGCGGAGGGAGATCGTATAGACGCCGTCCTCCGACCAGCCGCTATCGCCATGACCCCGCGCGTCATAGTTGATGACGCGATAGCCCGCGTGGATCAGGGGAGCGAGCGCACCCGACCAGCTATGCCGGGTCTGGCCGCCGCCATGCATGAAAACGACGACCGGTGCGTCTTCAGGCCCTCCGACATCGGCGACGATCTCCACGCCGTCGCGCATGCGGTAGGTGCGGGGTTGAGTAAGCGTATCTTGTGTCATCAGCGTGCCTTGGTCTCTCTTTGGGCGAACCGCAATTGTCATTGCTTAATATTGCGGGGTCCGTTTCTGTCCGAAGGCGGCGACACCCTCGGCCAGCGAGCCCAGTGCGCAAAGTATCTGGGTGCGATCCTCCATCTCGACGGCGGCGTCGAGGCTGGGTGCGTCGATGCTCATGCGCAAGCATTCCTTGGTCATGCGCAGGCCCATCGGGGATGCGGCGAGCATCGCATCCACGAACGGCGCGGCGGCATCGGCCAGCGCGTCGTCTTCGACCAGCTGGGAGACGAGCCCGGTGGCAAGCGCGCGATCGGCCTCGATGAAATTGCCGGTTAGCAGCAGTTCTGACGCGACCGATGCGCCGATGAGCCGGGGCAGGAGATAGGAAACGCCGACATCGCAGCCCGACAGGCCGAGGCGAATGAAGGCGGCGTTCATGCGCGCGCTTTTGCCGGCGATCCTGATGTCGGAGGCCAGCGCGATCGCGAAGCCGCCTCCGCAGGCCGCGCCATGGACGAGGCTGATGATCGGCTGCGGTGCGCGGCGCATTGCGAGGATCAACCCTGAGATGGATTTCTGCTTGGCGAGCAGGGCGTCGATCGTGCGTGTGTCTTCCGCCCGCATGCTGTCGAGATCGAGACCTGCGCAGAAGGCGCGTCCGGCACCATGGATTACGACCACACGCGTCTGGCTGCGGTTCGGCAGAGCGTGGAAATAGGCGTTGAGCTCTGCGATCATCGCATCGTCGAGCGCATTCAGTTTGTGTGGCCGGTTGAGCGTCAGCCAATCGGCGCCGTTGCGATGTTCGATAAGAAGCGTCTGACTCTTCCCTGCGCTTCGCAATTTATCAGACATTGTATGTCTCCTTTAGAGATCCCATGTAGAGGCCGGTTTCGCTAAATGGTCAAGCATTTGCACACGGCTGCTACTATCGCGCGATTGACCTTGCGGCGGCTGAAGTCTATCGATGTTTGATAATTGCAAAGCGGTGGAGCGGGTAGTTCGGTGTTCAATATCGACGATGGGCATTCACTGTGACCACCGGAGGCTATGAGGCCATCCAGTATGAGGTCAGTGAAGGCATTGCGACGATCACGCTCGCGCGGCCGGACCAGCTCAACGCCTTCACCTATCCGATGATTTCCGAGGTGCTCGACGCACTGGATCGGGTGGATGCCGAAGATGATGTGCGGGCGGTGATCTTCACCGGCGCCGGACGGGCCTTTTCGGCCGGGACTGATCTGTCCGGCGGCACCGCCGTCTTCACCCGCGATGAAGAGCGGGACGCACTGCTCAACCCCGATGGCTCGTTCAACTATGGCGGAGAGGCTGCGCGGGACGGCGGGGGTCTGATTTCGTTGCGCATCTTCCGCTGTCTCAAGCCGGTGATCGCCGCGATCAACGGGCCGGCGGTCGGCATAGGCGCCACCATCCAGCTGGCGATGGACGTCCGGCTGGCCAGCGAGACCGCGAAGATCGGCTATGTCTTCTCGCGGCGGGGTATCGTGCCGGAGGCGGCGTCCACTTACTTCCTGCCCCGGATCGTCGGCATCTCGCAGGCGCTGGAATGGTGTTACAGCGGCCGCCTGATCCCGGCGGGAGAGGCGCATCGCGCTGGGCTGGTCAAGGCTGTGTATGCGCCGGACGATCTGATGCCCGCCGCCCGTGCGCTGGCGCGCGGGTTCGTGGAGGGCACTGCGCCTGTTTCGATCGCGCTGATCCGCCAGATGCTGTGGCGCGGTCTCGGCTACACCGATCCGATGGAGGCACACCGCGTGGACAGCCGGGGCATCCTCGCGCGGGGCGCCAGCGATGATGTTGCGGAGGGTGTCGCGGCGTTCCTCGAAAAGCGCGCGCCGCAGTTCACTGGCAAGGTTTCGACGGACATGCC
Organism: uncultured Sphingomonadaceae bacterium; assembly: GCA_964383565.1. Classification (GTDB taxonomy): domain Bacteria; phylum Pseudomonadota; class Alphaproteobacteria; order Sphingomonadales; family Sphingomonadaceae; genus CANJQJ01. The sequence goes on along the minus strand of CAYLIK010000193.1, from coordinate 923 downwards.
GGACTTTTTTCCCTGGTGGTCCGAGCCGGAATATCATTGAGAATGGAAGGTTTTCTATGGAACTGAAGGGATGCGCCGCGGTCGTCACCGGAGGCGCGAGCGGATTGGGCGAGGCGACGGCGCGTGCGCTCGCCGCCAATGGCGTGAAGGTCGCGATCTTCGATCTGAACCGGGAAGCTGGAGAGGCGGTGGCGTCGGCGATCAGCGGAGTGTTCTGCGAGGTCAATGTGACTGACGACGCCTCGGTCGATGCCGGGTTTGAGAAAGCGCGCGCGGCGCATGGGCAGGAACGCATCCTGATCAACTGTGCGGGTACGGGCAACGCGATCAAGACGGCGGCGCGATCACGCAAGGACGGTACGATCCGCCATTTCCCGATCGCCGAGTTCGACAAGATCATCCAGATCAATCTGGTCGGCACCTTCCGCTGCATCGCCAAGGCGGCGGCCGGCATGTTGACACTGGATCCGCTCACGGATGGGGAGCGGGGCGCGATCGTCAACACGGCCTCGGTGGCGGCCGAGGATGGGCAGGCGGGGCAGGCGGCTTATTCCGCGTCCAAGGGCGGGATCGTCGGATTGACGCTTCCCGTGGCGCGCGATCTGATGGATGATGGCATCCGGGTGAACACGATCCTGCCGGGCATCTTCAACACGCCGCTGATGAACAGCGCGCCCGATGCCGTGAAGGATGCGCTGGCGGCAAGCGTGCCTTTCCCCAAGCGGCTCGGCAATCCGGCGGAATATGCGGCGCTGGCGGTGGAGATGTGCCGGAACAGCTATTTCAACGGGGAGGATGTGCGGCTGGATGGCGCCATCCGCATGGCGCCGCGTTAGTCCAGCAAAACATCGTCATGCTGAACTTGTTTCAGCATCCATCGTCTCGCGAGCGCAGCGCCTGCGGCTTGGTGGATGCTGAAACAA
>CAYLIK010000192.1:0-5034 GCA_964383565.1 uncultured Sphingomonadaceae bacterium | reverse complement strand
TGGCGACCCCGGCGTGACTCGAACACGCAACATCCTGCTTAGAAGGCAGGTGCTCTATCCAGTTGAGCTACGGGGTCGCTCGCGCTCGCCTTAAGGGAAAAACGCCGTCGCATGCAACGCTGGCGGGCCGCTTCTGAACGCGCGCCGGAGACTGATCTGGTTTACCTGTTCATTAACCCTCTCCGGCTAAATCACGCCCCGTATAAATGGATGAGACCATGGGCCTGATCGAGTTGTTCAACCGGATGAGGAAGCGTGCTGCCGCCTGGCAATCGTCGGCGGGTGCTCGTCTCGAATCGTCGAAAATCACCGATCGACTGTCCGAAAAGGTCGGCAAGGCGTCGTTGAGCCGCACGGCAACGGTCGCTTTTGGCCTGCAGGCAATGCTGCTCATATTCATCGGCGTCGCCTCCATCGCCAGCACCTATGGCGCGCTGGGCGACGTGAACGATCTCAACAGCGTGGTGCGCCAGCAGCGCCTGCTCCTCGCGGCGCGGATCAGCGCGATCGAGGCGGGCGATCATGTGAAGGCCTATGCGCTCGATCCGAACCCACGGACGGAAACTGCGGCGCGCGCCGCGCTTCGGGCTGCGACCGAAGGTGTCGACAAGGCCTCCCACAGCGCGCTTACCGATGAACAGGAAGACCTGCTCGTCTCGGCTGCGAAGGTCGCACACGATAGCGGTGAGCGTTTCTCCACAGTCGTCACGGATCAGAAAGCGATCGACGAGATCGTCTCCAAGCAAATTTACGTTGAAGGCGCGGCTATCCAGCGGGAACTGGAAGGGCTGGCCAACCATGCCGCCGCGAGCGGTGAGCTGGCCGCCGCAGCCAAGGCGCGCGAGGCCGGCGCGGCCTATTCGCTGGTCCGCATTTCGTTCGAGCGCTTCCTTTCCAGCACGTCGCGGGAAAATGTCGAGGGGGCCAGGCAGCAGTCGCTTCGTCTCGAGGACGTGCTCAACCAGCTTTACGAATCGACCCAGAATAAGGCGATCCTCGGCGAGGTGGACAGCTCAATCACGCGCTTGATAAAGTTCGACAAATCCTTCCAGGCTGTCGTGAAGTTGACCAACGCGCGCGACATGCGCCTCCGGAAAATCCTGCAGGGAAATGTCCGGCAGCTCACCGACGCCGTCGATAAGGTTGGCGGACAGGTCGATTCGGTCCAGAGCTCCGCGGCGAACAGTGCGCGTCTGAAACTTGGCGGCTTGCTCACGCTTTCGCTGATCATCGGCGCCACCGGCATGTTGTTCGTGTTCGTCGCCAGCCTGGTGTTCCGCAGGGCCGTAACCGCACCGATCATTGCGATCACCGGCGATATGCAGCGCCTCGCCAAGGGCGACCTTACGTTTGAGAGCCGCTTCGCGTCCCGCAAGGACGAAGTTGGCGAAATGGCGCAGGCGATGGAGGTCTTCCGCGTCAACGCCATCGAGATTCAACGCCTTCAGGGTGAGGAAGTCGAACGCCTCGAAGCCAAGCGTCGCGCAGACGAAACCGCGCGGAATGCCGAGCGGCGCGCTCTGATCGAGCGCCAGCAGGCACAGGAGGAAGCCGAACGCGTGAAGCGCGAGATGCTCGCCAGCCTCGCAGCAAAATTCGAACGCCACGTCGCAAGCGCGATGAACACCGTTACCGATGCGGCGCGCAAGATCGACGCTGGCGCATCCCGCGCCGCCGATGCCGTATCGTCCACGCGCATGATCGCCGCCAGCATTACCGACGCCGCGGTCGAGGCCAGTTCCAGCACGGCCACCATCGCCGCCGCGACTGAGGAAATGAGCCTGTCGCTGAATGAAGTCGCAAAACAGGTGCAGGCATCGTCCAATTTCGCTTCCCGTGCGGTCGATCGCGTCGGCCAGACCGATTCTATCGTCACCTCGCTTGCCAAAGACGCAGGCGAGATCGGCGAGGTCGTCTCGCTGGTTCATAACATCGCCCAGCAGGTGAACTTGCTGGCGCTCAACGCCACGATCGAAGCAAGCCGCGCCGGCGAGGCGGGCCGTGGCTTTGCGGTCGTCGCGGCCGAGGTCAAATCGCTGGCCCAGCAGACCGCGGCCGCCACGAAGCAAATCAGCGAACGCGTCAGCTCGATCCAGAATGTCAGCCAGAGCGCCATGCAGGCGATCCACGAAATCGGCGAAGTCATCAGCGACATGGGCGTGCTGGCGACAAGCGTCGCCATCGCCGTCGAGCAGCAGGTGGCGACGACCGCCGAGATCGCCAGGAACACGACGTCGGCCGCCACGAGCACCAGCCATTTCACGGATCATCTCAAGCGCGTTCAGGACGGCGTTTCGACGAGCGGCGACGCCGCCGAGGTCGCTCGTCTGGCCGCGGCTGAGGTGAGTGTCCAGACTGAAGCGCTTCAGAACGAGATAAACAGCTTCCTGTCGTCGGTTCGGGCGGCCTGACGGCTCATCTTTTATTTACCACACTATGCAAGAGAAGTCTGAGCGCTCCCGTTCAGGAGGCCGTTGAGAGGATGAAGTGAGGAAATTTTTTGCGCTGACACTGCTGGCTTCTCTGGCGACCGCGACAGCAGCTCCGGGCGCGGAAACCGCTGGTGGCTGGCAAAGCACTGTAGCCCGACTCATCGCCAGGAACCAGACTTACCCCCGTTCGGCGCAGATTCGTGGCGAGGAAGGCACGACGCGACTCAAGATCAGTCTCGCCGCCGATGGAAAGATCAGCACCGTCGAGACGATGGTGAGTTCAGGCTCGAAGATCCTGGATCGCGAAGCACACGCGATCATCAGCAGCATCGGTAAATTTCCGCCGCCCCCGTCTGGCGTTCACGCGCTGACTGTTCCGATCGTCTGGCGATTGAATTAAGCCGGACCGCCAACATTGAGCCACTGTTCCCCGGCGAAGGCCGGGGTCCAGTAGCAAGCCTTCGCGGATGAACCGCAATCTGGCACACGGTCCAACTGGACCCCGGCCTTCGCCGGGCAACTTGCACTAACAATTTTCCTACACGAACCTATTTGGATATCATCTGATTCGGTTTTAAACTGAATCGGAGAAAACTCATGCCCCTGATCGAAGGCATTGTCGGCCCGATCGCGAAGCTGATCGACAAGCTTATCCCCGACCCGCAGGCGCGCGACCAGGCCAAGCTGGAGCTGCTCAAGCTTCAGGGCAGCCAGGATATGGAAACGCTGCGCACCCAGCTCTCTGCCATTCTCGCCGAAGCGCAATCCGCCGACCCCTGGACAAGCCGCGCCCGCCCGAGCTTCCTCTACGTCATGTATGTGCTGCTGCTCTGGGCGATCCCAATGGGCCTGATCGCCGCCGCCCGCCCCGAAATGGCGGAAGCCATCGCAAAGGGCATGAACGCCTATCTCGCCGGCATCCCCGAACCGCTTTATGCGCTCTTCGGCACCGGCTATCTCGGCTACACGGCGGCCCGCAGCTGGGGCAAGGCGAAGGGATTGGAAAAATAGGATATTTTACTGCCCTCTCGCGTGCGCACGCGCATGTGCACGCGATACACCGTGACTTTTGTGACTTTATGAACGGATTTACCGCAAAACGGACAGGCAGGGCGCGCGATTTAATTGTGCCTTGGTCATTCGCATGTTGCGACAAATGCAGAGACTCTTGGGAAGTTGGCAGAATTTGACTTATTCGCAGTCCACAGGGCTATGCGGCCTCCCGATGGCGTGCGGATTATATTATACGTCTCCACAACGCCGGCCTGTTCGTACACAACACTCAATCCAAACTCTCCACGCTCAGGATGTATAAAGGTGAAAGAAACTCGCCCGCCATCAGCCGCCGAGTCCGTAAAACTTCCTGTTGTATCTTTATAGATAACATTGGGATTAGATTTTCCGTCTGCAATGAACGTCCATTCACCCCTGCTGATACCATCCTGCTCCCACTTCTGCTCGTTAGCAAAATATGAAACTCCCGTGGAGCCGCCGCATTTTGCTAAAACCGTCATCGCCGGAACATTTGCCGCAATCAACAGCGGAGACAGAATTGCAATTGCAGAATATCTTAACATCGTCCTTTGCCCCCAAAAATTCATATATCTCTAAGACTACATTACATCAAATTTCACGTCTTCTTTTCAGAACATTATTTTTGTTGTCGCTATGATGGATGACGCCCCTGCCATTCTGCTGGCGGATTGCATTGCATCGACTGCCCAACACCCGATTGAACTCCATTTCAAACCACACCATATCGCCGTTCAACGAAAGAGAGCGGGATGATGAGTGATACCACATGGCATGGAACGACGATCCTGTCGGTCCGTAAGAACGGAAAAGTCGTTATCGCGGGCGACGGTCAGGTCACGCAGGGTCAGACCGTGATGAAGCCTAACGCGAAGAAGGTCCGCCCCTTGGGCGACGGATCGGTGATCGGCGGCTTCGCGGGCGCGACCGCTGATGCCTTCACGCTGTTCGAGCGTCTGGAATCGAAGCTCGAACGGCACAACGGCCAGCTTCTCCGCGCGGCGGTGGAACTCGCCAAGGACTGGCGTACCGACAAATATCTGCGCAATCTGGAGGCGATGCTGATCGTCGCCGACAAGGAGGTGACGCTGGTCGTCACCGGCAATGGCGACGTGCTCGAGCCCGAGCATGGCATCGCCGCGATCGGCTCCGGCGGCAACTATGCCCTCGCCGCCGCCCGCGCCCTCGCCGAATATGAGCCTGACGCCGAGACCCTGGCGCGCAAGGCCATGGCGGTTGCCGCCGATATCTGCGTCTATACCAACGGCAACCTGACCCTCGAAAAGCTCGATTCAGTCGCCTGATTCCAGGCCCTCTCCCGCCTGCGGGAGAGGGTTGGGTGAGGGTCTTCTTCTTCTTTCTAGCGGAGAAAGACCCTCACCGAGTTCGCCTAGGGCTGCTTCACAGCCCAAGTCTCACTAGCCTCTCCCGCGAGCGGGAGAGGGCAAAGGAATAAAATGAACGATAATCTGACCCCCAAAGCCATCGTCGCCGCGCTCGACGCGCATATCGTCGGCCAGAACGACGCCAAGCGCGCTGTCGCGGTGGCGCTGCGCAATCGCTGGCGCCG
>CAYLIK010000191.1:0-5066 GCA_964383565.1 uncultured Sphingomonadaceae bacterium | reverse complement strand
ACGATCTCCTCGCTTCCGAGGCTCGGCTCGCGAGCTTCATGGCGATCGCCAAGGGCGACGTTCCGGCACGCCACTGGTTCCATCTCGGTCGCGCCGTCACGCCTGTCGCCCATGGCGCTGCATTGATCTCGTGGTCCGGATCGATGTTCGAATATCTGATGCCGTCGCTGATCATGCGCGCGCCAGCCGGCAGCCTGATCGAGCGGACGAGCCAGTTGATCGTGCGTCGCCAAATCGCCTATGGAGACGTGCTTGGCCTGCCCTGGGGGATATCCGAATCCGCTTACAATACCCGCGATTTGGAGTTTACCTACCAATACTCAAATTTCGGGATTCCGGGTCTTGGGCTAAAGCGCGGCCTGGGGGAAAACGCCGTCATCGCTCCTTATGCGACCGCGCTCGCATCGATGGTCGATCCACATGCCGCCGCTCATAATTTTGGCCGGCTCGCGGAGGCCGGTGCCTGCGGCCGCTACGGCTTCTACGAGGCGGTGGACTACACACCCATCCGTGTGCCTGAGGGCGATAGGTTTGCGATCGTGCGCGCCTTCATGGCGCACCATCAGGGCATGACGATCATCGCCATCGCCAATGCATTGCTGGATGGTGTGATGCGGGCACGATTCCATGCCGAACCTATAGTTCAGGCAGCAGAACTGCTCTTGCAAGAGCGCACACCACGTGATGTGGCGGTGGTTCGTCCTTGGGTAACGGAGGCAAAATCAGCCGCCAAGGTTCTAGAGATCGAGCCGCCAGGCGGCCGGCGGTTTGCTACTGCGCAGGGTGCGACGCCTGCCACGCACCTGCTCTCGAATGGACGCTATGCGGTGATGCTCACGGCCGCCGGCTCGGGCTACAGCCGATGGAAGGATATGTCCGTAACCAGGTGGCGCGAGGATGCCACATGCGACGATTGGGGTTCCTACGTCTTCCTTAGAGACATCGGTAGCGGCGAGGTGTGGTCCGCAGGGTTTCAGCCGAGCGGCGCGGAGCCCGGCGCCTATGATGCCGTCTTCAAGGAAGATCGTGTCGAATTTACGCGCCGCGACGGGCTGCTCACAACAACCATGGAAGTGCTTGTTTCAGCGGAAGATGACGGCGAGGTACGTCGCGTATCAATCGCGAATGCCGGTAGCAGCGTACGGGAGATCGACGTCACCTCCTATGCGGAACTGGTATTGGGCTCCCAGGCTGCTGATGTCGCCCATCCTGCCTTTTCCAAGCTGTTTGTTCAAACCGAGTATCTCGCCAAGGTTGGCGCCATTCTGGCGACACGGCGGCGGCGAGCGCCGAACGAGCCCGAGATCTGGGCTGCACATTTCGCCGTCATTGACGGCGGAGCCGTGGGCAAGCCACAGGTCGAAACCGACAGGGCGCGTTTTCTCGGCCGTGGCTGCGGGGTCAGATCGCCGATCTCCGTGATCGGCGGCCGGCCGCTCTCCAACACGGTTGGCACCGTGCTTGACCCGGTCTTTGCCCTGCGCCGTCGCATGCGTGTCGCACCCGGTACAATTGTACGCATCGCCTTTTGGACTGTGGTTGCATCCTCCCGCAAGGCGATACTCGACCTCATCGACAAAAACCGGGATATCACTGCCTTCGATCGGGCGGCGACGCTGGCCTGGACTCAGGCGCAGGTACAGCTTCATCACCTCGGCATCGACCCGAATGAAGCGGGCCTGTTCCAGCGTCTCGCTGGGCATCTGATTTACGCTACGCCGACATTGCGGCCGCCTTCCGACACGATTCGGCGTGGCGGCGGCAAACAGTCGGGCCTCTGGACGCAGGGCATTTCCGGAGATTTGCCGATCTTGCTTTTGCGTATCGCCGATACCGAGGAGCTCGATATCGCGCGACAGCTGCTGCAGGCTCACGAATATTGGCGGATGAAGCAGATCGCGGTGGATCTCGTGATCTTGAATGAACGCGCATCTTCCTATGTTCAGGATCTTCAGATTGCGCTCGAGACTCTGGTCCGCACGAGCCAGTCACGGCCGCAGGCCGGGGTTGAAGGGCCGCCAGGCCGTATCTTTGTTCTCAGGGCCGATCTGATTTCGGCGGAAACACGCGCCCTTCTCGGGTCGGTAGCACGAGTGGTGCTGGTCGGCCAGCGCGGACGTCTCTCTGATCAGCTCAGCCGAGTATCGGAAGTGAAAGCATATGCTCGGCCCGCTCCGAAGCGCTTTCCAGCCTCTCCATCATCGAAAACCGCACAACCCTTGCCGGACCTCGAGTTCTTCAATGGAATTGGCGGCTTCGCCGACAATGGACGAGAGTATGTGACGGCCCTAGGCCCCGGCCAGTCGACGCCCGCTCCCTGGATCAATGTAATCGCCAATCCCACCTTTGGCTTCCAGGTCGCGACCGAGGGTGGAGGGAGTACTTGGTCCGTCAACAGCCGCGAGAATCAACTCACCCCTTGGTCGAACGACCCGGTATCCGACCGTTCGGGCGAGGCGTTCTATCTGCGTGACGACGATACAGGCGATCTATGGACCCCGACCGCCCTGCCGATCCGCGATGAGACGGCGACCTATGTCGCCCGCCATGGTTGGGGGTACAGCCGGTTCTGGCATGTGGCGCACGGAATTGAGACCGATCTCCTCCAGTACGTGCCAATCGACGACTCGATCAAGATATCGCGCCTCAAACTCCGGAACACATCGAGCCGTGCCCGGCGTCTCTCGGTGACTGCCTATGCGGAATGGGTTCTCGGTCCATCGCGGACAGCCTCGATTCCATTCGTGACGACAGAAATCGACCCACACACCGGGGCGATGTTCGCTCGCAATCCATGGGGCTCGGCCTTTGGGCTGCGCGTTGCTTTCGCTGATTTCGGCGGGCGGCAGACGGACTGGACAGGCGACCGGCGAGAGTTCATCGGCCGGAATGGAACGCTCACGAGCCCGGCCGTGCTCGCCAGCGGGGCGCCGCTTTCAAAAAACGTCGGGGCCGGCCTTGATCCCTGCGGCGCGCTACGGACCACGGTTCAGTTGCCGCCAAACGGGACTGTCGAACTCGTCTTCTTCCTCGGCGAATCCGCGAGCGCCGAAGACGCGCGCGGCTTGATCCTCCGCTACCGCGCTGCCGATCTCGATGCCGTCCGATCCGAGGTTGGGCGCTATTGGGATGATGTCCTGAGTACGATCCAAGTGAAAACGCCAGACCGGCAGATGGATATCATGCTGAACGGTTGGCTCCTCTACCAGACGCTCGCTTGCCGGATCTGGGCTCGCTCCGGGTTCTATCAGGCAAGCGGCGCCTACGGCTTCCGCGACCAGCTTCAGGACGGCATGGCGCTCGCCACAGCACGCCCCGAGATAACACGCGAGCACCTGATACAGTCGGCGGGGCGGCAGTTCGTCGAGGGCGACGTCCAGCATTGGTGGCTGCCGCATTCCGGCCAGGGGGTTCGCACCCGGATATCCGACGACCGCGCATGGCTCGCCTACACCGTCGCCCATTATGTCGATACGACTGGTGATGCCAGTGTTCTCGATGAGGCGGTTCCCTTCCTGGAAGGCCAAAGGCTTGAGGCAGGCGAGCACGACAGCTTCTTCCAGCCGACGGTTGCCGACAAATCCGCGACCGTGTTCGAGCACTGTGCCCGCAGTCTCGATCAAAGCCTCGCGCTCGGCAGCCACGGCCTGCCTTTGATCGGCACCGGCGACTGGAACGACGGCATGAATCGCGTCGGCGAGAAAGGGCAGGGCGAAAGCGTATGGCTCGGTTGGCTGCTCCATGCAACGCTCACTGCTTTCGCCACTATTGCCGATGAACGGCGTGAAACGGCCCGCGCCGCGATATGGCGCGCCCACGCCATCGCGCTTCAAGCATCGCTTGAGCGTGAAGCATGGGATGGCGACTGGTATCGGCGCGGTTGGTTCGACGACGGCACGCCGCTTGGTTCGGCGTCGAACGAGGAATGCCGGATCGATTCGATTGCACAGTCATGGGGGCTGATTTCGGGCGCGGCGGACTCCGAGCGAGCCGCCCGCGCCATGGCGTCGGTAGAACGCGAGCTGATCCGCGCCAAGGATGGAGTGGCGGTGCTGTTTGCGCCGCCATTCGACAAAACACCGCTTGAGCCTGGCTACATCAAGGGATATCCGCCCGGCATCCGTGAAAATGGCGGCCAATATACCCATGCCGCTTTATGGTCCGTGTTGGCGTTTGCGGCGCTTGGCGAGGGCGATAAGGCAGTCGAATTGTTCTCGCTTCTCAATCCCGTCAACCATGCTCGAACTCGGGCAGACGTGCATCGTTACAAGGTGGAGCCTTATGTCGTTGCCGCCGACGTCTACTCCACGTCGCCGCATGTCGGGCGCGGCGGTTGGACCTGGTATACGGGCTCGGCCGGATGGATGCAGCGCGCCGGCATCGAAGGCATCCTGGGCTTGCGCGTGCAGGGCGCATTCTTGCATTTGAAGCCGTGCATTTCAAAGCTCTGGCCGCGTTTCGAGATGACGGTTCGATATCGGTCGGCACGATACGAGATCGTGGTGGAGAATCCCGACGGAATTTCTAAGGGTATTCATTTCGCACAGGTTGACGGACAGACGATCGCAGAACGGCCGTTGCGCCTCCCGCTGCTGGATGACGGCGCCACCCATCACGTGCAAGTTAAGCTCTGATAGAGCCGCCGCGCTGCATGAAACGCGCTTGGCCAGTCAACTGATGTGATTGCCACGGTTCAGCGTATGCAATTCCACTGGTGCAGGAAACCTGACACCGGAATTGCCCAAGCTCAGACACCAACTCGGGGGCCTATTTGGGCAGATTCACATTCTATCTGTGGGTAGAGATGTGGGTAGAAAGCACAGTGCGTACCCATCATTGTGAAAATGAAACAAAATTCACTTGTCCCTACCAAGAACCCCATCCGGCTTGCGTGATGTGGCGGTATAGGTAATGTCGAAACCATGGCTTCGCTTTTCCGCCTACTGTTTTGGCTGATTCTCTCGACCTTCGGATGGGGTGCACCACGTATTCATGGCGAATTGCTAAAACTGGGTCGTGTCCCTGGACGTGGTGTAGGAGCGGCGCTCATGCGCTCGTATCCGGCG
>CAYLIK010000190.1:0-5075 GCA_964383565.1 uncultured Sphingomonadaceae bacterium | reverse complement strand
CCCGGTCCGGCCCGGCTGGCTCCGGTCCCGGCGCGACCGTCATCGGCGGCTGCATACACCCCGCCAATGCGAGCATGAGGAATAGCGAACCGGACCGCCACGTCACTGCATCGCCTGCGGCCGGAAGTAGAAAGTTATATCTTCCCAGCCACCTTCATAAAGATCCGGCGGCAGCCCCTTAAGTGGCGAACACTGAATGACCGCGCGAATAGCTGCCTCATCCATTTGCCTTACATAGCCTTGGTTGCTGCCCGTTACGCCCTCATGGTCAACGACGCTCGGCGTACCGGCGACCGAACCATCTTCGTTAAACTTGAGGTGTAAGACGGAAACAACGCTCGTGGTATCCACGCCTCCCGTCGGAATACGGTAACAAGGCCTCACCTGCTGGGCGATTACCGAAACGATGCTGCGCATCTGGATGCCGCTCAGCGCCGCGCGCGGTTTCTGGCTCTTGCCGCCGGTTTTCTCTGCGGTGATGCCCTTCAGGAAATCCGAACCGAGCCGCGCACCGGTCGGCTTCTTCTCCTTGGCCGGGGTCGGCTTGAGATCCTTGATGAGATCCTTGGTGATCTTTTCCTTCTTGGCGGGCGCGGGCTTGGGCGGCGCCTTGACCGGCGAAGGCTTGGGGACCGGCGCGGGCTCCGGCTTGGGCTGGGGAACGGGATCCGGCTTGGGCTCGGGCGGCGGAGGCTCGGCGACGGGCGGGCCTTCTTCCGGCGCCTCCGATTCCGCTGGCGGCTCGACCGACGGCACCGGCTGGGATGGCGCAAGCCCGATCGGGCCGACCAGCGACACATCCATGGCCTCGCGCGGAAGGCGCTTCGGCGGCGTGCGCCACATCAGGCTGATCGACAGGATCGCGAACAACACGACATGGCCGACGACGGCCAGAGACAGACTCTTCCGTTCCGCGGCGTCGATCACTTCTTCTGATCCACCCCCTCGGTGACAAGCGCGACCTTGTTGAGCCCGGCGGCATTGAGATCGCCCATCACCCGCATCACCGAGCCATAGGCAAGCGCCCGATCGGCCCGCAGCAGGATCTGCGGCGCCTGGCCCTGATTGTCGGACAGGATCGCGTTCAGGCGGCGCGGGACATCGTTGGCTGGCACCGCGTCGGCATCGATATAGATCTGCCCGTTGCCGTCGATCGAGACTTCGACCGGCTTCTGATCCTGCTCAAGGGCCTTGGCGCGGCTGTCGGGCAGGTTGACCGGCACGCCTGCGACCAGCAGCGGGGCCGCCACCATGAAGATGATCAGCAGCACGAGCATGACGTCGACGAGCGGCGTCACGTTGATCTCGGACATGGGCGCGCGTTTCCCGCCGCGCCCGCGCCCGCCCATGGGGCCAGGCCCCATCATTTCTTTTCGATCTCGAGTTCGCGGCTCAGCATGGTGTGGAACGCCTCGGCAAAGCGCTGGGTGTGGCCGTCGCTGCGGTTGATGCGGTGCCCGAGCCGGTTATACGCGATCACCGCCGGGATGGCCGCGAACAGGCCGAGCGCGGTCGCGAACAGCGCCTCCGCGATACCCGGCGCGACGACGGCAAGGCTGGTATTCTGCGATGCCGCGATGTCCGAAAAGCTGCGCATGATGCCCCAGACCGTGCCGAACAGCCCGACAAACGGCGTCACCGAACCGATCGTCGCCAGCAGGCTCAGCCGATCCGACAGCTTGTCGCTTTCCGCCACCGCCGCCGAATTCATCGCAGTGGCAAGGCGCGCACGCGTCCCTTCCCGGTCGATAATGTCGCCCTGGGTCGATCGCCGCCATTCGGAAACGCCTGCGGAGAAGACCTTGGCGACAGGCAGTTCCTTGCGGCCGGGGCCGTCATAGAAACGGTCGATATCCTCGGTCTGCCAAAAATCGCGCTCGAACGCCTCGTTCGATTTCTCGATCCGCCGCAGCCGCCCGCCATGACTGAAGATCAGCGTCCAGGTCCAGATACTGGCGGCAATCAGGCCGATCATGACGGCCTTCACGATGATGTCGGCATTCAAGAACAAGGCCCACGGCGAAATCGAGGCTCCCGTTGCAGCTATAGTTGGTACGTCCATGCCTTCAGGCCGCTCCTGTTAATCGACGAAAGGTATCAATCCACGCCGCCGGCTGCCGCCTGGGCCTGCCTTCGGGCGACACGAACGCCGCCTGTACTTCCGCCTCGGCGACTAGCACAGCATCCAACATGACTCTTTGATGAATCGCGATGCTTGCGGCCTTCACCTCAGCGACGCGGCTCAGCACGAGCAGGTCGTCATCAAGCCGCGCCGGCTTGCGATAGCGCACGGAGATCGACGCGATGGCATAAGCGCCTTCGCCCGTCTCATGCGCCTTGCGCTGATCGATCCCTGCGCCGCGCAGCATGTCCGACCGGGCTCGCTCCATGAACTTGAGATAGTTGGCGTGATAAACGACCCCGGTGAGATCGGTATCCTCGAAATAGACGCGGCAAGGGAAACGGTGCTCGCCATCGATGAAGCGGCCGGACCTGGGAGTATCGCACGCGTCTTTAACCATTGCCGCCCCGATAGACTCTCGCGACTCGCGGCGCAAACACTCGTTAAGGCATTTTCACATCGCCCCGGAGGCTTAGCTGTCGAACAGCCCGTCCTGGCTATTTTCAGGCGGGTTTAGCCCGAGATGCTTCCAGCCCCGACTGTTCAGACACCGCCCGCGCGCCGTCCGCGCGATCAGGCCAAGCTGGATCATATAAGGTTCGATCACATCCTCGATCGTATCGCGCGGCTCCGAAAGCCCCGCCGCCAGTGTTTCCACGCCAACCGGGCCACCCCGATAAATATCAGCGATCATGGTGAGATAGCGGCGATCCATGTTATCCAGTCCGAGCGCATCGACCTCAAGCCGATTGAGCGCGTCGTCCGCCACCTTCGCATCGATCACGGGCGCGCCCAGCACATGCGCGAAATCCCGCACCCGGCGCAGCAGACGCCCGGCGATGCGCGGCGTCCCCCGCGCCCGCTTGGCGATCTCATGCGCGCCATCCTCGGCGATCGGCGTATTCAGCAGGCCAGCCGCACGACGCACGACGCTCTGCAACTCCTCGACCGTGTAGAAGATCAGCCGCACCGGAATGCCGAAGCGGTCGCGCAGCGGTGTGGTAATCAGCCCCTGCCGCGTGGTCGCGCCGACCAGCGTGAAACGCGGCAGATCGATCCGAACGGAGCGCGCCGACGGCCCCTCCCCGATCATCAGATCGAGCGCGCGATCCTCCATCGCCGGATAGAGCACCTCTTCCACCGCCGGACTGAGGCGATGAATTTCGTCGATAAAGAGAACGTCGCCATCCTCGAGATTAGTGAGCAGCGCCGCCAGATCGCCCGACTTGGCGATCACCGGCCCGGACGTGGCCCGAAACCCTACCCCAAGCTCCCGCGCGATAATCTGCGCAAGCGTCGTCTTGCCGAGACCCGGCGGGCCATAAAAAAGCACATGATCGAGCGCATCGCCCCGCTCCTTGGCGGCAGCAATGAAGACACGGAGATTCTCGCGCGCCGCCTTCTGCCCGACAAACTCGTCAAGCGCCTTCGGCCGCAGCGCGGCGTCTATGTCCTCGGGCTTGCGGCCGGCAGTCAGGATGCGGTCTTCGTCGCTCATAAGGGCGCCTTAACGTACCAATCCGTCATGCTGAACTTGTTTCAGCATCCACTCGGAAGCTTGGCACAGACCGCCCGGTGGATCCTGAAACGAGTTCAGGATGACAGAAAATATCACTTCGCGGCCTTCCTGAGAGCCAACCGCACCAATGCATCGAGACTCGCCGTTTCGCCCAATTCGGCCGCCGCCGCCGCCACCGCTGCATTCGCTTCGGCAGGCCGGAAGCCAAGATTGGCAAGCGCCGACACGGCGTCATCCGAAGCGCCGCCCTTCGGCGCCACCGCCCCGGCCGGTCCAAGCTCCACCGCGCCGACCTTGTCGCGCAATTCCATCGCAATCCGCTGGGCAAGCTTTGGCCCCACGCCGTTCGCCCGCGCGATCATCACCTTGTCGCCCGAAGCGATGGCGCGGCTCAGTTCGTCAGGCGCCAGTGCAGAGAGGATCGCCAGCGCCACACGCCCGCCCACGCCCTGCACCGATGTCAGCAGCCGGAACCAGTCCCGCTCTCCCGCCGATCCGAAACCGAAAAGCGTGATCGCATCCTCACGCACCTGCATTTCGGTGAACAGCATCACCTGCCCGCCGGTCGGCCCGATCGCGGACAGGGTGCGGGTCGACGCCTGCACCAGATAGCCGACGCCGGCGACGTCGATCACGGCGTGATCGGCGCTGCTTTCCGCCAGCACGCCCGTCAGTCTTGCAATCATCGTCCCCCCAGCGCCTTACGCGTCGCCAGATGATGCGCGTGGGTGATCGCCACCGCAAGCGCATCAGCTGCATCCGCGCCGGCAATCTTCACGCCCGGCAGCAGACGCGCGACCATGGCGTGCACCTGAGCCTTCTCCGCAGCGCCAGTCCCGACCACTGCCTTCTTCACCAGCCGCGCCGCATATTCCCCCACCTCGACGCCCGCCTGCACGGCAGCAAGCAAAACCACGCCCCGCGCTTGCCCCAACTTCAGCGTCGATTGTGGATTGGCGTTGACGAACACCTCCTCGACCGCAGCGCCATCGGGCGCGTGACGGGCGATGATGTCGGACAATTCGTCGTGGAGGATCTTCAGCCGGTCGGCCAGCGGCGTTGCAGCGTCGGTCCTGACCTGCCCGTTGGCGACATGGCTCAGGCGATTGCCATCCGCCACGATCACGCCCCAGCCGGTTGTGCCGAGACCGGGGTCCAGACCGATGAGGATCAAGACTCCCCCTCCCTTGCAAGGGAGGGGAGCTCTGAGATCAACCCAATTTCTCCATCACCGCTTCGGGCACGTCATAATTGCCCCACACCGCCTGAACGTCATCATCATCGTCGAGCGCATCGAGCAGCTTGAACAGCAATATCGCCTCGGCCTCTCCCACCGCGACATTGGTCTGCGGCCGCCATGCCAGCTTGGCCCCTTCCGGCTCGCCGAGCGTCGCTTCGAGCGCCTTCGCCACTTCGTGCAGCGCATCCTGCGCA
>CAYLIK010000189.1:0-5086 GCA_964383565.1 uncultured Sphingomonadaceae bacterium | reverse complement strand
CTATCGTCATTCCGATTACGCTTGGAGGGGGCGGGCCTATCGTCAGAGTGGATTCACCCTATCGTCACTCTGGATTCGCTTTTTCGTCAGAGCGGATTCACCGCGCGTCACAAAAACGCCAATTAACACATTATTTTCAACGCACTATAAAACCGCCCAAATCCCGTAACACGACTCTAAACCCATATATTAACACTAGGGCGAGGCTGTGGATAACTTTAGGCCGCCCCGCTTGATGCGACGTTGAAAGGAAGAAAAGCACCGCCTCTTGGGGCTCCGCCCCGCCGGCTCGCGGCCTTCGGCCGCCCCGGATCGCTATGCGATCCTCCCACCCGGCATCCCCAAAATGAGCCGGCTTCGCCGGCACGCTTTTGTTAATTTGGGGTGTGGTGTAACCGTCACACCCCTATCGCCAGCGCATCATTGAACCCAGCCGCCGAAAATGGCTTTCCAGAAAAGCCAAGCGGATATGTGGGCGTTCTGATCGAGAGGGTAGAGGAGGCGGAAACGTCCCCACAGGGGGCGATTTCCGGCCCGCCCGGCCTCATTCCGGGCGTAGGTCAGGGTTTTCGGCGTCGGAACCGCCTATGGCGCTCTACGGGCTTCCCAGGGCCGCCCGATTTTTCCGGCGCGAGATCCACGCACCGTTTAAAGGCCCAGTCGGCCCGAAGCTGCGATTTTGGCCATGTTGAAGAACAAAGATTGAACATGGCGATCTACCAGGCTCGCTCTTGTCCTCCAATCTCGTAAACATCGGTCTCGATCGAGCACCTGTAGCTCTCTGCGATGTTGAACATCTCTGTCTGGAGAGATGCGATCTCATCATCGAGGCTGACGCCATCGGCACCCTGATCATAGGCGACGGTCAGCGTGTAATCGCAGTTCCCGGTCTTTTGCATCTGGTAATCCCGCTCCAGCATCGCCTCAATGCGCTCGCGAGCGGGCTTTCTGCCACGACCATGCTTGTTGAAGTTCTCGATGGTCAGATGCAGGGCGATGGTGACAGAAGGCGGCTTTTCCGGCAGCCCGATCCTTGAAGGAATGACGTCAAGCGCCCGATAGACGGTCATTCTTGAGATCTTGAGGTCGCGCGCGACGCTGGCCTTGCTCGCGCCGGCGGTGATCCGGCGTCGGATTTCATCGTCATCGATGTTTTTCTTCCGGCCTTTGTAGACGCCTTCGGCGCGCGCCGCCTCGATCCCGGCGCGCTGCCGGTCCTTGATGAACGTCAGTTCCATGTCCGCGACCATGCCCAGAATGGTGATCACCATCCGCCCCATGCTTCCGGCCGTCGTCACCTCCGGCTCAAGCACCCGCAATGAGGCTCCCTTCTGGTCGAGTTCATGAACCAGATTGAGAACATCGCGTGTGGAGCGACCGAGCCGATCGAGACGCAGGACGACGAGTTCGTCATCGGCGCGCAGGAACTGCATGATCGTCTCAAGCTCCGTGCGTCCAGTGCGCGATGCGCCCGAGCCTGTTTCGGAGCGGAGGATTTCACAGCCCGCTGCCTTCAACCGGGCAACCTGGATGTCGAGATCCTGGTCGATGGTGCTGACGCGGGCGTAGCCGACGCGGGTCATGGGCAAATCCGTCACATTAGGGTGGCTTTGCCCTCGTACAGTAACATTGGTGACGGAACCACCCTTTTGTGACATGTCGTATATGTCACTTCCGATCGTCACGTTCGGGTGCACCCAAATGGTGCGAGCGGAAAGGCCCCGGTCAGGCAGCAAGCCGCCCAAAATCGATCCGGCTATTCAGATCGAGGTCGAAGCGGCCATAAGGATTGACGTGGCTGTAAATCAGCGGTGTGAGGCCGCGATAATCATCCGGCGTCATCCGGCCCGTCCATTTCGGTTCCACCAGCACGCTCTGAAGCATTCGGGTGTTCACATAGACAAGCGACGCTTGCAGCAAATGTAGCGCCAGGACCGAGAGCTGCTGCTCATCGATGCGGTTAGTGGCGATCTCGCCGCCCTTGCCGAAGAAAACGAACCCATTGGCACTGTTCCAGTTTTCAACGACATTCAGGCCTTCATGAATTTCGCGGCGGAAGGACTCCTCGCGCAGATACCGGCACAGGAAGATCGTCTTGACCGCGCGGCCCAGCTCACTCAACGCCTTGTAGGTCGGGTGCATCACCTCGGAGCGGCTAAACCGGCGCAGGATCGCCTCCGGGTCGGCGGTTTTTGTCTGCATCGCGGCTGCATATTTGACCATCTCGTCATATTGCTGCTCGATCTCATCCCAGTTGATCGGACTGGAGAGGATCGGCTGCAAGTGGGGAAGCCGCGTTCGCATGCCGACATCGGGAAGAGCCAGCTTCTGGCGAGCGATCGCTTTCAGGCGGGGTGCAAGCTCAAATCCGAGAAGCCGGCAAAATGCAAAGCCAACCGCGCTTTGGCCATGACTATCAACATATTGTCGCTGGATTTCCATGTCGGTGCAATGGCGCAGCACGCCCTCGATCATGGAGGCGACCTCGGAGGAAGAGCAGCGCTTGAGCTGGGAATAGACGCATGTCGCGCGTCGTTCGACATGCCAGTAGATCATGACGCCCCGTCCACCATAACGCGCATGCCATTCCGTCATCAGGTTGCGATCCCAGGCTCCGAACTTTGTGGAATCTGACGCACAGGCCGTGCCGGCGTCCCCCCAGACTGCAGCATTGCGGATTGCCAGGGTCGCATTCGCAACCCTGGCACACGCCTCCTTGAGCGCCGCGGCATGAACGAAGCGGCGATGGACATGCAGCAGCTCTTCATAGCTGACATCGGGGGTGGCGCCGGCGATCCGCTTGAGCCCGGCATTCGTTCCCAGGCCGTAGAGGCATAGCAGGAGACGTTGATCCAGCGCGGTTTTCGGCAGTGCAACACGCGAGGCCGATGTTTCGAACGCTTCGAGAAGTCCCGTATCAAGGGCAGCCTCCTTCAGTACGTCGAGCAGCCCGGTCATCGGCCAGCGTTGGCCGATCTCGGTCTTGATCGAGGCGAGACCCCTGGGTTCGGGCAAGGGTTTGAACGGGGTGAGAGATATACGGTTCTCGCCGCGCCACAGCAGCCGAACCTTGTCGTTCCGGGGAATATTGGCATTGAGGAGCAACAGTTCCTGAGCAAGCTCTTCCCGGATGGCGCTTGAAAATGCACGCGCATCCGCCGTCAGGTTCAATCCTGTGTAATATGCTTCTCGCCGCGCATCGAAGTCCTTGGGAAGATCGTCATCGGGATTGCGGTATCGGTCCGCCCCGACAACCCAGATTTCCTTAGAACGGATGCGATCGCGCAGTTGCGCGAGGACACAAAGCTCATAACTGATCCGGTTTACGCGCCCCTCTTCATCAATGACGGAACTGCGCCATCTCGCCGGAATGACCTCGTCGACCGGCACTGCGTGCGGCGGCACGTAGCGGCATCCATCATCCACTTTGCTTCTGATCCAGTCCAGGGCCGCCAGCACCGGACGCCACACGGCGTTGTTCGACCGGAACTCCAGTGCCGAAAGCAGGCTTGGCAGCATACGGCGATAATGATTGGCCCATGACCTCCGCATCACCTTGTAGATCCGCCGATCCAAGGCGCCCTTTGCCTGGCTTTCCTTGATGATCGCCGCCAGTTTGTCCTTGCCGGCGATTGGGAAAATGACATCGCAGATGCGCCCGGATGGATCGTCGATCGAAGCGCTGGCAATCTCGACCAGGAGTCGCTCCTTGCCATAGACCCGCTCGATGTCTTTCGCGATATCGCCCACCACCTTGCGTTTCGAGCGCGATCCGATCTTATGGACCGTCTCGATCAGCAGGTCGACCATCGCATCCGTAAGCTGAGCTTCCCGCGCCATCAGATAAACGGCATAGAGCCCGAGCTGGCGCGCCGGTACATGCCGGCGCATCTCCGAGGCTTTCTCGCCGGCAACCCGGCGAACGATCTGATCGACCCATGCCTTGCCCGTGACCGATAGGAAATCTCGGGGAAGAGCAAGCCGTTGGATAAAGGCGAGTTTGGCGGTCACGCCAAGAATGTTTTCGAGCGTCGCCTGACCTGCATCCCCCTTCATCGTGTTGAAGCCGGTCGGGCCATCGGGATCGGCGAGCGAGGCTTCCAGCAAGGCGACCGCATCCGGCGCAAGCCGATCGCGGACTCGGGCCAACAGGGCCTCCAGATAGAGGTGTCGTTGCGAACGGACGAGGCGTTCCAGCTCCTTGCGCGACGGCCCATAGATACGGCGGTCGCGGCACCACAGGAAAACATGCTCGAGCATGGCATTGATCGGCTGCCCGCCCGCACAAAGATCGTCGGAAATCCACCTCGACAACGCCCTGCGATCCGTCTGCGTCATACGGCGGAACCCGAGATGCCGCAAAATCTCCGCGCAATGCCGGCGGGCGGTGCGCCCGGAAAAATCATAGTGGTTCACGGATTTGGCATCGAGACCAAGTTGCTCCGCCAGATACAAGACACCGTCGGAGGGTATCGACGCATGATCCGGCACAAAGAAGCCATGCCCGGCGAAAAATCTAAGCTGAACCGCCAATCCCAGTCGTGCCGTCTCCGCTTTGCCGGTCACGAACGCGATGTCCGAAAAACTCAGGCTCCAGGAGCCGATCAGATCCCCACTCGAAACGCCAAGGCTCATAACGCCGCTCCCTTATCGGAGCGGAACGTCGTTCCTCGCATGGGCGATCGTCAACAACAACCAGCCCGTTCCCGACGTGTTCTCCAAGATGACCAAAATCGCAGCTTCGGGCCGACTGGGCCAACTGTGGTGGAACGGCGTGCGCGCCGTGTGGGAGCGGCAGCCCGGCCTGGTCCATGTCCACCTCCTCGCACGGCGCGACAGCAGGGACCGGATGACACTCTCGGTGTGGCGCACCGAGGAGGACTACCTCCGATTTCGGACGAGCGATGACCTCGCCCGGGTCGCCCAGTCCTTCGACGAGGTGTACGACCACGATGGCTGGCCACAGGCCGAGGACTGGTCGGTCCTCAGCGAGGACTGGCCCGTCGCCTAGGACGCGGCGAGATGCAGCAGCGGCCCCGTGCCGGATGACCACGGGGCCGCTCGGGCTCTGCTCAGAACTCGACGG
>CAYLIK010000188.1:986-5111 GCA_964383565.1 uncultured Sphingomonadaceae bacterium | reverse complement strand
CAACGCGCCCGTGTTTTCCTTCTTCTCGGAAGTAAGCCCGGCTCTGCAGCTGCAGTTCGTCGAGGAAATGGGTGTCGACGCCGACAAGGTCTGCGCGGTCGCCGACCAGTTCTCCCACCTCTCGGGCTACGCGCTCCCGCTGGCGGCGTAACGCATGGTCGAGCGCGGCCCAAGCCAGTGGCCGGTCCTGTTCGATCTTGCGATGGAAATCTTCGCCCAATTCGAGGAGAACGTCGGCTTCGTGCCCTCGTGGAGCTTCGGCGGCGGGACGGCGCTCATGCTCCAGATCGATCATCGTGAAAGCCACGACATCGATATCTTCCTTGATGATCCGCAAATCCTGCCTTTTCTCAATCCAGAGATCCAGGATTTCGCAATGACCCGTCGGCCGGACGAATATAAGAGCGACGGGACGCAGGCGCTCAAACTCGCCTTTGACGAACTGGGTGAGATCGACTTCATTTGTTCGTCCGCCATCCTCGATGTTTCCAGTGAGCGCCACGATGTGAGGGGGCGGACGGTCGACCTTGAAACTCCGGCCGAGATTGCAGCGAAGAAAGTTTACTTCCGGGGCTGGAACTTGCAGCCACGCGACATGTTCGATCTTGCTGCCATCGCCGAGCACCATGGTGACGACTATGTCGTGTCAGCATTGCGTGAATGCGGCCATGAGCGATGCCGCAAGGCGCTGGAAGTCGTCGAGAAGGTCAACCCGAAGGCTGTCGAGACGGTGATTGGCCAGCTGCTGTACAGGGAAAAGAACAGCCATCTGGTCGCAGAGGCGCAGGCGATTACGCACCGAATTTTAGGGGCTTCACTTTCCGATTAAGACGGTCGCAGCACGGGCGCGAGGAGCCGTTCGGCACGAGCCGAACCGTATTCCTTCACCGCACGCGCGAGCTGCGCGCTATTCATCTCCCCTGCCTTGGCAAGCGCACGCGGCAGGATGGCCACCTTGTCCTCGGGCAGCCTGTCGATGTTATGGAGGAGGTCGACAAGCAGGACTTCCTTGGACAGCCGCCTGGGCACCGACGGCCGCATCCGGAAATCGTACATCCGGCCATCCAGTTTGAACCGGCCATGGCGTTTGCGATTATAGACCACGGGCTCGTTGTGGAGCTGGGTCGTGCACACGCCAAGCCCATTGAATGCGCTTGGAGAGACCAGCAGGAACCGATCGTCGCCGAGAAATGTGAAGCTGCGATCCTACCGCGCCGCAGCCGCTCGAGGCTGAGCGTGTGCGCCTCGTACATAAGGCTGCCGCCGGTTTTCGCTGGTCACGATGCTCGGCTGAAGCGCGGCGCGGACCGCATCCGTGACCGTATAGACCGCATGACGCTGCGCACCGCGGTTCTCATGGTCCACGAAAAAGCCCTGGTAATGCCGTCTGATCAGTCCTGCCTTCACCAACTCCGACACCGCCCGGCTGATCGCCGTCATGCCGGTTTCGCGGATGCGCTCGCTGAGTTCCGCGTCGACGCGGCGCGCGGCCTCCACCGGATCGCCCGGCAATTCTCCTTTGGCTGCGAGCGCAGCCCGGACCTTATCGGCGGTGGCCCGGCGCTGGTGGTGACGCGCGCCGCTCGGCGCAATCGCCGCGGCCAGCCATTCGCGGATGGGCACCAGAACCTCGCCTTCTCGAACCAGAGGCCCCGCCTCCCCGTTCGTCCGGGCGGCCCTGGCGATGAGATCGAGCACCATGAAGGTGTAGCGCGGCCGACCCGAGTGCTCCGCGATGATGCGCACGATATCCGGCAGGCCAACTACTGGTGCTGGCGCCGGGGTTGGGATCGATGGCGCGAAGAGATCGAACTGAAGCATGGAACGAATCAAGCACAAAGCACGACTCTTGTGAATCCCCCAATCGCTCACAGAAACGACCGAAAGACGTTTTGCCATCCGTGTCACTTTACCCGACCGGTACCTGAAGGGTAAAGTGACGCAGCCGTCATTGATCGATGCATCTGCCCCGTGGCCACAATCATTGACATTTTGTGGCCACGCCCTATAACCATCGTCATTGGCAGCGAAGGTTGGTTGGTATGGACGTGCAGCTTCTAGCCGGAATCGAGAGGATCTGCTCCCTTCCAGAGCATCAGCTAGAGGTTGAACTCGGCAAACTGCTCGAAGGTCGGGCTCCGATGGCCACTATCACCATTCGCGCCGCGCGTGACAGCTTCACCAAGCTGCTTGCGCGTGCGCGTGACGGATCGGTTCAGCTTGTCGGCAAAGACAAGGGAGAGCAGACCGTGATCCTCTCGGTTGCGGCTTTGGCGAATGTCATTAAGGCAGCCGCTGGCGGTATTTCCGCCGGAGAATTTCTTGCCGCCACGCAGTTCCAGCCGTCACGCGGAAAGCTCGTCCATGTCGAGAGCGACGACGACAGCAGCCAGGAATTCACTGTCCGATCCGGAGAAGCTTCCTGGCAGCAGGCCAGCGCCTAAGCGGCCATGTATCTTCTTTCGACCCAATGCCTGCTTGACCGGATCACGGGTCAGGCGCCGGCCTCGATCGATGCGCTGCCTGCCCGAGAGATCCACCTGAGCGCGGTTTCCCTCGGGCAGGCGCTGCTGGCCATCGAGCAAAGCCCGGCGGGTGAACGCCAAGGCCACCGCGATGCGCTGCGCGGCTATGTCGGCATGGTGCGCAGCTTCGATAATATCGTGCCGTTCGACGAAAAGGCCGCCATGCTGTGGCCTGGTCTGCGGGCTCAGAAGCTGATCGCCACCAACCCGGCCGGTGCCGTGATCCCGGTCAGCGAGGCGACGACGATGGTCGTTGCCTCGGCTCTCGCTACCAATCTTGTCTTCGTCGACTATCCGCAGCCCTACCATAGCGGCGTCAGCGGGCTGACGGTGGTGAACCCTTGATATGACCGAGAGCGACGTCGGGATCAGGGAAGGTGCGCGCGCGCAGCCGGCCAAACGGTTCCGCATTCTGGCGCTGACCGGAGGTGGGTATCGTGGCCTCTTTACCGTTCGGATCCTCGAACAGATCGAGCGGACGATCGGAAAGCCGATCAAAGACCATTTCGATATCATCGCCGGCACTTCGATCGGCGGCATCGTGGCCATCGGCCTGGCCCAAGGCATTCGCCCAGCCGTGATCGGCGCCGCGTTTGAGAAGCACGGCCAGGCGATCTTCACGAAGCGGGGTTTACTCGGTCGCTGGGGGCTGGCGCGCTCGCGCTATGACGCGGCTGGCCTCGCGCAGACGATCGACGCCGTTCTTGGCGAAGCGGGAAAGACGCCCCTGTCCGGCCTGAAGACACCCCTGATCGTGACCGCGGTCGATTTCGGCGCCTGGGCGCCGGCAATATACGAAACCACTGGCATGTCACCGAAGCTCGAAGGAACCTCGCTACGGGACATTGCCCTCGCCACCTCCGCGGCGCCAACCTATTTCCCCGACCATGTGATCGACGGGCATTCCTATGTCGACGGCGGACTGATCGCGAACGCTCCGGATAGTATCGCCCTGATGCGGGCGCTTGGGCGCTATGGGCGCACGCCCCAGGAAATCGACCTCATCAGCGTCGGGACCGCAGGAGAGCTGCGATGGGATGTGCCGCGTGCGCCCAGGCGCCGCGGCGGTGTGATGCTGATCGCAAAAGACGAGCTCGTGTCGAGGACGATGAAGGCGCAGGAGAGCCTGTCGCTCGACCTCGTGCAGTCCGTCCTGGGCTCGAGCTACGTCCGCATCGATAGGGTGCCTTCGCTCCAGCAGCAGAAGGAACTTGCGCTCGATCGGGCAACCGACAAAGCGGCCGAGATCCTGGGACAGCTCGCGCGCGACGCCTATGCGGGAGCCTCGGCGAGCAGCACGTTCAAAGCGATGCTTCGATAGGGGACGGGTGGCGGACTGACCAAGCCTTACGTTCCAGAAAATGCTGCCTGTCCGTCAAGCATCTGCCCAACATGACCTCAACACGGATCTACTCTGACGATGGCGAAGAAAACGACCAAAAGAACGCCGAAGGTCTTCCTGGATGCGAACATCGTCATCAGTGCCGGCAAACCACCAGGCGGGCCTGAAATCGCCCGTGTCGTCGATCTTGTCGATGCCGGTCTGATAACGGTGTTGACCACCGATCTCACCATCACCGAGGTTGCCAAAAAGTACATC
>CAYLIK010000188.1:0-976 GCA_964383565.1 uncultured Sphingomonadaceae bacterium | reverse complement strand
CGGTCGCAACCGCGACCGAGGAGCTGAGCGCGTCGATCAAGGAGATCAGCCAGCCGCATTTCCGGAAGATTGTCGAGGGAGCGACCGGCGTTGCGCTTCCCGCGCTCAAGCGGCCGGAGCTTCGCGCAAAGCTGAAATCGATCTACGATGAGTCGACTACGCAGATGTTCGATGCGCTGGAGGCCAAGACGCTCCAGATCGACGAGGTGAAGCCGTCGGCAGTGTTCAGCGCCTATGCGGCAGGGGAAGGTTTCTTCTCAGGCGACGGCAAGAAGGACCAGTTCCCCGACGCCTTTGCCTTCGAGTGCCTCAAGAAGGAGGCGTCGAGAAATAGCCCGGTGATCATCGTTTCGAACGATGGCGACTTTGATGGCCCGGTCGGGTCTGCGAAGCATATTTCGCTGGTGAAGTCGTTGCCCGAACTGTTCGCGGCGCTTGGCCTCGAGATGGCCGCGCCGCAACTCGATCCCTTCCTGGAGACGCAGGAGGAACAGATCGTCGACCTCGTCAGTCAGGAACTTACGAATTGGGGACTGCACAGTAGCGACGTCATGGATGCGGAGATCGACGAGATCACCGTCAATTCGGTCGAAGTGAAAAAACTCACCGCCTTCAAACCAAGTGAGGCAGGTAAATCAATCCTTGTGGTCGGCACGATCGAGGTCGCAGCATTGGTGTCTTTCACTCATCCCAACTGGGATGAAGCGATGTATGATTCCGAGGACAAGGTGCTTATCCCGTTCGAGGATGAGAGCGGGGAGACCGAGATCGAGCTTACCATCGACGTCGCCATGTCGATCGCGGTCGACGAGGCAGGCAATCCCGAGGAGATTGAAGCCTTGCGGTTTCGCAACAGCGATTTTCAGTATGTGACGCTCTATCCACCCGACATGTACAAATAGGGTCCGTGGATGAGACGATTCGAGGTCGAGAAGCAGTTCTGCGACATGGTCAGCCGGATCACATCGTTCAGGTC
>CAYLIK010000187.1:0-5165 GCA_964383565.1 uncultured Sphingomonadaceae bacterium | reverse complement strand
AGGGTTGGGTGAGGGGTTACAAGTCGCCAGGTCGGACGCTCGGCTCCGCCTCGCTCCCCCTCACCCCGCCCCTCTCCCCGCCGGGGAGAGGGAGTTACCCCTCCAGCGTCCTCGCCCGATACCGCACAAACCCAGCCCACGGCCCATCCGGATCGCGCACCACCCGCGATCCCAGAAACGTCAAACTCACCAGCCGATGCCCGTCCAGCGCAGCCCCGATCCCCTCGATCGCGACCTCAACCTCGGCCATCAACTGATGCAACCGCGCCGGGCTATCCCCATCATCCCAGACGATAAGCCCGATGCGATGCTCCCGCCCGCGTCCGCTCTTGTGGCTCCAGTCGCTGGTCGAACCGTCGTCGATCACCACATAAGGCCAGGCCGCCCGCACCGGCGCGCCCTCATATATACCGCTCACTACGGTCGCGATGGGCGCATGTCCCTCAAGCGCAGCCATAATCGCCACCTGTACGGCCTCCGCAGCCCCGCTCACCGGAACCAGCCCGCCACATTGCGCAGCACCGCGAGCGCCGGATCGCGCAACCAACGCACGCCGATACGCCGTCCGCTGATCACGATATGCTCGCCGTCCACGACAACGGTGAAATCATCAGGCACAGTCTCACGGATCTGGTCCGCGAGCTGCTCGCGCTTTGCCGCCCCGCGCCGTTCCGCAATCGCCATCAGCCGCCGTCCCAGCCCCTCCATCATCGCTCTTCCTCCGTACTGAGCGTCAGCCGGTCGGGCTCACGCGGATCAGTCATCACCGACCGCACCCGCAGCGTCCGTCCGCCCCACAACACGCGATCCCCGATCGTCGGCAACGGCGCTTCGAACCGCATCTCCACGCGCCAACGCGGCATCGCCGCCTGTGCACCGGCCTCAGCGATTGGCCCGATCGCCTCAGGCGCGATCTCGACCCACGCATTACGCATCGTCATCCAGTCGCCGCTCGCGGCCCCCAGCGTATCGCGTGCAGCCTCGCGCCGCTCGATAATCACCCGAGTCCGCAACCGCCCCGAAAGCGCGGCCCTCATCGCAGCCGCATCCGTCGCCAGGGCCGCCACAACGCCGCCACGGCGATCGGCGGCCCGCCATCATCCCGCGCGTCGCGATGCGCATGAAGATGCGCAACCAGCCGGATAATCCCCTGCCGGATCATATCGGGCAACCCCGCCCAGCCCGGCGCGATCCCCGCCTGATAGGTCACGACAACGCGCGTCGCCGCGCCCGGATCGCTGACCCGCACCCAGCCGTCGCCATCCGCATCGATATCGATCGCATAGGCGTCGACCGGCAAGTCGAACGCCGCGCCCTCGGCAGGCAATCCCTGCACCGAGCTGATCGCCCGCACCGGCATCCGCGCCAGCCGCCGCCACTGGCTCACCGCCGGAATGGTCTCCTCGAACGCGCGGATGATGATGGCCTGCGAGAGAAACCCCTCGGCCACGCCCCCCGCCGCGCCAAGCAGCGACGTCACGCCGGGATCATCATCATCCCCATCGATCCGCAGATAGGATTTGGCATCGTCAAGGCCCGCGGCAAGCGCCGCGGCCATGCCGGGATCATCGATCATGTTTGTAACCCCCAAGTTCTTGAAGATCCTCCCCTGCAAGGGGAGGTGAAGTCACCAGCCTGTCAGCGTCCCCACATCCTCAACGGTCGCAGCCCGCGCCGGCGCCGGCATATCCCGGCGCGCAACGCTCGCCGTGCCGGTGACGACAAGCTCGGCATTCCCTCCGCTCTCGAACCGCACACCCGCGATATAGGTCTTGTTGCTGTTCTGCTGGGCGAGGCATTCCATGCCCCCAGCTACCGTCCGCGGCTGGCCGATTGTGCAGCCGAAGATGGCGATCATGGTGCCATTGATGTCCGCCACCGTCCGGTTGAGCGCGCCCGCGTAGCGCCCGTTCAGCCGGATGCCGACGGCATTCTCATGCGCGGTCGAGGCATTGTCCGAAGTGCCGACATAGCCCGACAGGCCCGTCCAGCATTCATTCTCGAAGAATTTGGGATCGCCGAACGCATTGCCATGATAGTTGAACCCGTCGCGATACGCTCGCCCCGATCCGCATCGGTAGAAGTAAAACCGCCCCGGTCCAAAGATCGTGACATTGTTCGCACTCTGGTTGTGCGATCCCTGAAAGCTGCAGTTGAGCGCCACCACCAGGGGATCGACCGCCCCCGCCGCCGTGAAGTTGAGCGGCACGCCTCCCACGAAATCCACGCCATCGATGTAAATCGTCCGATCGGCCGAAGGCACGCGGCAGTTATTGCCCGTCCCGCACGGCAGCAGCAGCGCATCGCCCACCAGATTGCGACCATCGAATGCCTGCGCATGCAGATCAGTCCCGTCGTGGAACCAGCTCCCCGGCGTGGACGCGACCGCGCCGGTCGATCCCACCTCGGCCAGCCGCTGATAGAAGCCGTCAGCCTCCTTGTTCGCGAGATCGATCACACTCCGCGCGGAAGCCGCCGAGATCATCGTCTTGTAGACCGCGCCGGCGGTGTTCACCCATGTCGGCAAGCTCGACGACGCCGTCGCCACCGAGATCGCTCGCCCCGGTCCGATCACCCGCACCGAAACGTCGCGGCTCGGCTGGGTGTTATTCCACCCCCGCGCCCCGCGCATGATGTAATCGCCGCCCGAACAGTCGATCACCACCTCGTCGACATCGCTCTTCGCCAATGCCGTCGAGAGGCTCAGCAGCGGGGCTTCCGCTGTCCCAGCCGCCGCATCCGAACCCGTCGACTTCACATAATATGTCTTGGAAATCGCCGGCTTCAGCGCGGCATAATCGAGCTTGGCGAAATAGGATCGCGCGACGCGATAAATCTGGAAATCCGGCGTCCACCGCGCCAGGAAATCGGCGGGCAGCGCAACCGGCCTCGGTTCCGGCGACCGGCACCGATCCCCGAACCCATGCCCCAACGCAAAGCCCGTCATCAGTAGAGCGCCAGTATATCCGTCGCGGTCGTCCCCGTCGCGCGCACATAGTGCGCCCGGAACGGCAGGATCGCGCCCGACGGCACATTCTTCCAGATCTGGTCGGCGGCGCCATTCTTGCCGCGCATGGTGATGTCGCCGGAGGTGCCGACATACAGCGCCTTTGGGATATCGGTCAGCGCGTTCACATCATGCGGCGTCACCGCCAGCGCATAGGTTGAGGGCGCCGAGGGGCTATCCCCCAGCGTGGAGAAAGTGTCGGCCATCAAAGGCTCCCATGTCAGGAAAGAAGGGTCGGGCGTCGCCCCGGGTAAAGGGGGAAACCGGGACGACGCCCCTCAGATTCTCGCGCACCGCGAGAAGAGTTCGCGCAGAGACGCAGGGGAACAGGATAAGTTGCAACAACTTAACCCGGCGTCATGCCGTCTCGGCGCTTCACGCAAAAAATCCTCCCTAGCTTTGCTGGGGAGGATCTGAATTTACGAAGCCGCGAACTCAGCTTGCCACCGCCTCGTTTACGAGGCGGAGAACTTTATCAATTTAATAGCCTCGCTATTCACCACCCCGCCCCCGATCCGCTTCACGGCATAGAAATGCACGTAAGGCTTGTTGGTGAACGGATCGCGCACGATCTGCGTCTCGCTCCGCTCAGCAATCAGATACCCCGCCCGGAAATTCCCGAACGCGATCGACAGCGAGTTGGCGGCGATATCCGCCATGTCCTCGCACTCGATCACCGGATAGCCGAGCAGCGTATCCGCCCGTCCCTCCGCCAGCCCCGGCTGCCACAGGAACTGGCCGTCGCTCGTCTTGAACTTGCGGATCGCGGCAAGCGTCGCCGAGTTCATCGCAAACACCGCCCCCTGCCGGTAAGGCGAGCGCAGCGACTGCACCAGATCCACCAGCTTGTCCTGTGGATTGGACGCCGCGAATGCACCCGCCGCACCCGATGCGACATATTGCAGCGAATTCCACGCCCGCGCGCTGTCGGGTTCGTTGGTGCTCGTATAGGTCGTGAACCCCTTGGGCCGGTTGGTGCCGCTACCGTTCACAAACGCCGCGCCTTCTGCCCGCGCAAATTCGGTCGCGACCTCGCCCGCCAGCCAGCTTTCCAGATCGAACGCCACGTCATCCAGCATCGCCTGGCTCGCCGCCGGATTGGCGTAAAGCTCGCCCGAAGGTGGCACGAATTCACGGAAGATCGGCGTCGTCGTCTCCGGCCGCGCGGCAGTCTCGGCCACCCAGCCCGATTGGAAGCCAACAGTCGTAATCAGCTTGCGATACCCCGCCGACCCCACCTTCACGACATTCGCCACCCGCCGGATCGGCGAAATCGCCGTCAGCGCGGCATCGATCGCCGCATCGATCTCGCGCGGCACCGCATAACCGCCTGCCGCGTCGCTCGTGCCCGCAATGCTCTTCAACTCAATGCCGTTGGCCACGCCCTTGCGTAGATACTGATCGACAAACGCGGCATGCTCCACGCTCTTGATCTGCGCCCCGGCGAGCGCCGGCCGCCCCGCCGCGACGACATACCCATCCACACGCGCCCTTAAGGCATCCATCTGCCCCCGCAACGCCGCCACCGCTTCATTTTCCTCCGCTGCGACAGCGTCGAACGACGCCTCCAATGGATCCGCTTTCACTTCATACATACCTGATCTCCTTGCAAAAAATCCTCGTCGTCCCAGCGAAGGCTGGGACCCATGTCTCTCGCCATTTTGAACATCGCTGGATGCAACAGAGATGGACCCCAGCCTCCGCTGGGGCGACGTCATTGCCCAGACGCTGCTTCCACCGCCAACACCCGCGCCCCAGGCTGCATCGGAAAGGTCACAAGACTGACCTCCACCAACTCCAGTTCCGTTAGCTCCCGGTTCTTGCCCGCCCGGCTCCCCCGCACCCGATAGCCGAACGACAAGCCCGAAACCGCCCCATCGCCCAACAGTGCAGCCGCCTCCCGCGCCGCGCCGGAGCGCCCGGACAACCGCCCGATCACCCGCAGTCCGCGCGCATCCTCGCTCAGGTGCTCGATCCGCCCGATCGGCTTGCCCGCCTCATGCTGCCACAACAGGGGCAGCCCCTTCGGCCCGCGTTCCACGGCGCGCGCAAACGCTCCGCGCCGCACGATATCCCCGGATCGATCCGCCCGATCGAACAGCGCCGCATAGCCCGCGAACCGCACCTCCCCCTCCCTTTCAAGGGAGGGGGCCGGGGG
>CAYLIK010000186.1:0-5180 GCA_964383565.1 uncultured Sphingomonadaceae bacterium | reverse complement strand
CCTGATGGATCGGATGATGGCCGGGGTCGGTCTCTCGGGGCGCGCATTCATCCCGCTGCTTTCGTCGTTCGCCTGCGCGATCCCCGGCATCATGGCGACGCGCTCGATCAACGATCCAAAGGAACGCCTGACCACCATATTGATTGCCCCGCTGATGACCTGTTCGGCGCGCCTGCCGGTGTATGCGGTGATTATCGGCGCATTCATTCCGGCGCGCGATGTCGGTCCGGGCATCGGGCTCCAGGGGCTTGTGCTTCTCGCTCTCTATCTCTTCGGCATCGTCAGCGCCGTAGTCGCCGCGCTCATATTCCGCAGGACGACGACGCGAGGCGCCGCCAGCGGCTTCCTCATCGAAATGCCTCGCTATCAACTGCCAAGCCTGCGTGATGTCGCGCTCGGCCTGTGGCAACGTGCCTATGTGTTTCTCCGCCGTGCAGGTACGATCATCATGGCCGTAACCGTCGTGCTGTGGCTGCTCACCTCCTATCCGGTCGCGCCGGAAGGCGTGAAGCAAAGCGAATATTCGGTGGCCGGCCAGATCGCGTCCGGGCTGGAAATCATCCTCCGCCCGATTGGCTTCAACCATGAGATGTCGCTCGCGGTCATTCCCGCCATGGCCGCGCGCGAGGTAGCGGTCTCGGCGCTCCAGACCGTCTATTCGATCGACGCGACCGACGAGGAGGCAGGCGCCGAAACGCTCGGCAGCCAGCTCGCCCGACGCTGGTCGCTGCCGACAGCGCTTGCCTTCCTCATGTGGTTCGTATTCGCGCCGCAATGCCTGTCGACAATCGCGGTCGTCCGCCGCGAAACCAATGGGTGGAGATGGCCGGTCTTCATGTTGGTCTATCTATTCGGGCTCGCTTATATTGCAGCCGGGGCCACTTTCTGGTTAGCCACCGCTCTCGGGCTATAGGAGAGAATCGTGGCAGGCAGCGTGAACAAGGTGATCATCGTCGGCAATCTGGGCCGCGACCCCGAATCGCGCAGCTTCCAGAATGGCGGCAAGGTTGTGAACCTGCGCATCGCGACCTCCGAGAATTGGAAGGACAAGTCCAGCGGAGAACGCCGCGAAAAGACCGAATGGCACTCGGTCGCGATCTTCAACGAGAATCTTGCCAACACGGCCGAACGGTTCCTTCGCAAGGGCAGCAAGGTCTATCTCGAAGGTCAGCTCCAGACCCGCAAATGGACCGACAACGAGGGCAAGGAACGCTATTCCACCGAGGTCGTGCTTCAAGGCTTCAACGCCGTACTCGTCCTTCTCGACCGTCGCGAAGGCGAAGGCGGTGGCGGCGGCCGTGATTGGGATGAGGGTGGCAGCAGCTTCGGCGGCGGCGGGAGTGGCGGTGCATCGAGCGGCGGCTATGGCGGCGGGCGCAGCAGCGGCGGCAGCGCGGCGCCCAAGCGCGACAGCGATCCGTTCGGGATTGATCTCGACGACGACGTTCCGTTCTAACCCTTACCCAGCCTTTCCTTGAGCGCCTTAAGGGCTGAAAAGGGACCGGCGTCTTCTTCACCCAGCACGCCGGCATCGCGTAGCGCGGCGTCGGCATTGGGGCTGCGCGGGAATGGATCGAGCGCCAGCGCCAGGGTTTCGGCCACCGCTTCTCCAAGATCGATCGCGCCGCCGGAATAGCCAACGATATCGCAATCGCGCTCGCTGAGTTCGACCTCCTCCGCAGCGTTTTCGAGCATGTTGTCGGGCACGAAACGCAGCTGGAAGGGTTCGTCAATCTTCGCTGGGACCGGCTCGGCGCTGGCGACGCAACTCTGGATCACATCGGCGGAAAGATGGCCCACCGCCTCCACCGTATCGCCATCCCGCGTGAATTCCGCTGTTGCCTGAAGTCGATCGACCGCGATCAGATCGAACCGGACCGCCAGCGCGGCACGTTCGGCATCGTCCGCCTCGATCGCTACGGCGCGGGTCTGCGAACTTAGCGAATCGAGCTTGATGGGGCGAGAAAGCTCGGGCGTGTCACTCATAGCTCGTGCCACTCTCCGTCGAGCAAGGCCATGGCCGGCATAGCCATGATGGCGCCATGAACAGCGCGCAGCCGCTCTGTAGCCCAGGCCAGGGCGGCAGGCTCAGGGCTTACGCCGCGATAAAGATTACGCTCGAGCACCGTTTCGAGCGCCTCCCTGCCTTCAAAGGCGTCGCGATACGCGCCGAGTCGTCCACCCAGTGCGCTCATCATCCGGCCGATATGCTTGCCGACCACCACGTCGCCGACGCCAATCTCGCGGAGCTGTCCATCCATGTCGTCGATGAAGATCTCGGTCAGCATGGCGGATTCCACGGCATAGGTTCCGTCTTCAGCTTCCAGCCGGAGCAGCGACAGCGCCAACATGGCGGCAACCATGTCGAACCGGCCATCGAGCGTGTCGGCCACCTGCCCCTCCACATACCATCCGGGCCGCCGCCCGGCCGCGACCACGGCGCGATAGAGCGGCTGCAGATGCGCCCGATCCTGACCTTTGCGGAAAAACTTCGTAAGGATCGACACGTGGCTTTGCTCCCTTCGTCCCGCTCGGCTTGCAGCGGAGGCTTGCCCCGCATATTGAGGCGTGCGAGGCACGTTGCAATCCCGTCGTTCGGGATTTGAGGAGAGATGGATGTTCGACAAGGCCCGAGTGCCCCTGGCGGCGACACTGATCGCCGCACTGGCTTTGAGCGCCGGGTGCACCCGTATTCGCGACCATAAGGGCTATGTCGCCGATCAGACGCTGATCAGCGCGATCCAGCCCGGCATCGACAACCGCCAATCCGTCGAGCGCACCCTCGGACGCCCGAGCTTTGCGTCGCAATTCGATCCGTCGAGCTGGTACTATATCTCGCGCGAAACAAAGCAGCTCGCCTTCTCCCTGCCCAAGCCAGTCAAGCAAACCACGCTTGCCGTCCATTTTGATCGCGCGGGCAATGTCACGTCGGTTGAAAATCTGGGAATGAGCAAGATCGCCACGCTTTCGCCCGACGGCGACAAGACGCCGACGCTGGGCCGGGATCGCGGATTCTTCTCGGAACTGTTCGGCAATATCGGTCGTGTCGGTGCGGTCGGCGAAGGTGGCGGGACTGCCGACAATCCCAACTGATCGCCCGCTGGGCCGGGGGGGCGTGGTGGGAGACAAGACCGCCGAGGAAACCGACATTGCGCTGCTCGCCAAAGGTGGACGGACCAATGTGTTCGGATTCCTGCTCCGGCTGGCGGCGCGCCTCC
Source organism: uncultured Sphingomonadaceae bacterium (assembly GCA_964383565.1). GTDB lineage: Bacteria > Pseudomonadota > Alphaproteobacteria > Sphingomonadales > Sphingomonadaceae > CANJQJ01. Next base: position 1,962 of record CAYLIK010000186.1, on the reverse strand, counting down.
CCTTCCTGTTCATCGCCGGACGCCTTTATGGTGCGGATACCCTTGGTCGCTTTGCCTATGCGATCCTGATCATCGAGTTCGCCGCGCAACTGGCGACGTTCGGTCTGAAGCGCGGCCTGGCGCAACGGCTTTCCAACAGCAGCGACGAGCCGCCGGTGCACATTGTCTGGGACGGCCTGCTTATCGCCGGACTCGCATCGACGGTTGCGGTGATCATTCTCGCGCTTGTCCCGCAGGTGATGTTTCCCAACAGCGACATCTTCGGACGCGAACAGCTGTTGCCGCTGACAATTTATGCGATCGCCTGGAGCGAGGTGGCGCTTGCCGCGCTCGCCTATCGCCACAATGTTGGGGCGACGGTCACGGCCCGTGCGATCGTCGAGCCTTGGACGATCAGCATCGCCGCGCTGATCTTATGGTTCTATTCCCCGCGTGATGGGTTGATCTTTTCCTATGTGATTTCGATGGTGGCGGCGCTGGCCGCCTCGATCGTTCCACTGATCCGCATGTACGGCCTGCCACGGGGATGGCGGCCAAAGATCGTGCCGCTGTTCAAAATGGCGCACCGCAACATACCGCTCGCTGCCGCCGATGCGATCGAATGGGCCACGCGCAACATCGATCGCGCGATCCTGGGCCTGTTCTTCCCGCCCGCCGTGGTTGGTATCTATTGGGTAGCGCAACAGATCACGACGCTGCCACAGAAACTCAAGACGAGCTTTGACCCCATTCTTGGCCCGGTAATCACGCAAAATCTGGAAGTCGGCAACAAGACCGCAGTCGCCGCTCAGGTGCGCCAGGTGGGCTTCTGGATCCTTTCCGCCCAGGCCGGCATCGCAATCGCGCTTTCGATTTCCGGAGAAGCGGTGATGGGGCTGGTCGGTCCGGCGTTCGTGGCGGGCACGGGGGCGCTCGTGATCCTGCTTGCCGCTGAGGTGGTGGCGGCGACGGCAGCGGTTTCGGAGACCGCATTGGTCTATATCGCCCGTCATCGGAACCTGATGATCTCGACTGCCATGATCGGCACTCAGGCGGTGCTGAGCTTCATCTTCATCGACGCTGCCCAGACGCTCGGCCTTCCCGAGACCTATCAGGCGGCAGGCCCCGCGCTTGCCCTGATGGTCGCGTTGGGGATCGGCGCTGTCGTCAAATCGCGGCTGCTCGCCAAGCTGCTGGGGGCGCCAGTCTCGGGCTGGCGCTGGGCGCTGGTATGGGCCGCGGCCGCGGCGGCGGTTATCGGCGTAATCATCACCCATATCCCAGAATGGGGCGAACTGCTGCTCGGCATCCCGACCGTGCTGGCCGTCTACGGCTACATCATCTGGCGCAAGGGCTTCACGGCGGAAGACAGGGTATTGTTCCGGCGGCTGAAATAAGATCTGCTTTTTCAATCGCACGGCCCGCACCGCGATCGCTATTCCTAAAGTCACAAAAGTCACAGTGACACGCGCGATCGCACGCGCTCTCGCATACGCGTGCGCGAGGAGGCGGGCGAGAAGCGTCACAAGGGCGGTCAGTAAGAAACAGCTTTGCACCGGACAGGATGGAGCAAATCAAATCCTACATTGCCAGTGAAATTCGACCCCGCGACCCTCTGTGCGCGAAGGACGACGGATCATGCGCTAAGTGGTTGATCTTAATCTTCTGTTAACCATAATGCCCTAAGTTAAATTGCTCGTGGCATGCGGTTTCCGGGGATGCACACCGCAGCGAAGGCCTTGGGGGGATGATGGCAGACTATTCCAACTTCACCGCCAGCGGACAGGACATGTCGCGTCTGATCGGATTCCGAACCGCAACTCTGCGCGGCGACATCACGCCGCAGCAATCCATCGTGATCCGGAACCTGTCTCACGATGGGATGGGCGCAAGGGCGGAAAGCAAGACGCCCATGCTTGGCGAAACCGTCGTCGTCACGATCGAAACCTTGGGCGATTTCAAAGCGATGGTAAAATGGGTGAG
>CAYLIK010000185.1:3417-5184 GCA_964383565.1 uncultured Sphingomonadaceae bacterium | reverse complement strand
ATCATAGTCTCTGGGCCACTCAGCGGGGGGCAGATCAATGAGAATATGCTGAGACAGGATTCCCCAGATGAATGGGATCACCATTGCGAGGAATTCATCCAGCGTCCACAGCCCGATCAGCTCGGGATCGTCCAGATGAGACGGTATGACGTACTTGTCTGCGGCCATTGCACCACCCTCCCCAAAGCCCGGTCGAAGCTGCTACTTCGCCCGGCCATTGGCCCTGTCAGATCGTGGCTGTCACCGTGGAGGTGACGATCGGAATACCAGTGCCGGCGCCGACGCCGACGCCGACCGGGATCGCGATCTGGCCCATGGAGAAGCGGCCCGAGGCCAGCGCGACGATGCCGCCCGCGAGCGACAGGACAGTGATGATCTTGCCGCCCGAACCCTCAAGGAAGTCGGTGAACTTCGTCAGGGCCGTGTCGAACGTGGTGTCGGCGCCGGCGAATGCCGGTCCGGCGAACAGGAGGAGCGCGAGCGCGAGTGCGGCGAGGGCGAGGATTGCCAACTCCGCGCGTCCGCTGTGTTTCAGGACAGACTGCATGATGGGTTTTCCCTTCAATGGAGACGCGACGGATCCGCGCCCATTCGAAAGGTGACCCCGGGGGGAGCCCGGCTGCAACGCGAGGTTCCGGAACGTGCGGGGAAAGGTGAAAATTTTCACCGCGCAAGGACCTTCTGCCCCGGTTTCCGGGGCGCCCTGCCCCGTCGGGCAGGGCGCACTGCCCCTAATCCCGGGGCACCTCGCCCCGTGCGTCAGGGCACCCTGCCCCACATATCGGGGCGGCCTTTCGGTCAATTGCGATACGGTATGGATGCGAGTAGATTCGCGCTCTGGAATCGAGGTGGTTTCAGGCGTCTAGAATTCAACTAAGCTCTGCGGGTCGGCCGTTCGCCGAGGGTAAACCTATAACAGGGTGAGGGACGTGCAGGAATGAGTGGGGACTCTCGCGGCTATGCTCTCGATATTTCAGAGCACCTTTTTCACCTGACCACCGAGAGTCTGCGCCTTCGCTCCAATGAGACCAAGCGATATCAGACACTTGCCAGCCTGGTTAACTCTCGAGCCGCCTTCAGTTGCAAAATGGAGGAGCATGATCCCGAGATAATACGCGATCACCTCGTCACGATACCGACGAAAGGCGATATCCGGATTTACCTCAGTATCTCGCGCTCCAGCGCCGATTCACTTGTCGAAGCAAAGAAGCGACTTGGGAGCCAGATTGGATCGAATCTAACGGTCGGCGATGCGCTGTCGATACTGCTTTTCGATTACGTCGTCGAACAGAAGGCGACGCGAGTACTTGAACGGCTCGGCCTCGACGAGCCGAAAGGAAAATGCGCCGAGGCGAATGCGAACGAGTCGCAAGACGAAAATGTCGTTCGTCTCAAGTAGTTACCGCTTCATCGTGGGGCAATGTTCGGCTCTGGACGGGGTTGCAATGGCTGTGCTGGTATGTTCTCCTCTTCGAGTCCGAGCGGAATACAGGGGGCCAGGCAATGTCATCCCTTGCCAGGATAGAGGCAACAGCGGCGACCGCATTAGCGGTTGACGATGCGCAGCGGGATTACATTCCAATGATCCTTCAGGCGATGGCCGAGAAGGACACAGGTCAACGCAAGCTTGCCTTGAAGACGGGCATCAGCAAGACCCGCCTCGCCCTTATTCTGCATCACGATCCAGCCAAGCGCGCCGCCATGACGCTGGGCGAATTCCAGACGGTCCTGCACGCGTTGGACATAAACATTATCCAAGCCATCATT
>CAYLIK010000185.1:0-3407 GCA_964383565.1 uncultured Sphingomonadaceae bacterium | reverse complement strand
ATTCGCGTAGAGGCTTTTCGCGACCAGGAGCTCCTGCACGACGCGCGCTACGCGACCCTGATTGCAATGCTCAGCGAAATGTTCAGAGGTCTGCCTTCAATGCTGGTCGCAGCCCTCGAAGAAATTGAAGGGATGGATGGCTCCGAAGTCCGACGAGAATGGGCCGGGCCACTGCAAGCAGCGGTGGTCCAAAGGCTGGTCAAGGAAGTCAGTTCCGTTCTCGTTCGCAGAGCCAATCTTTCAGAAATAGCCAACCTCGCAATATAGCGACCAAGCCCCGACGGGCTTTTTTTTGTCGCGTTTTCCCTAATGACACGAACAACAATCCATTATTCGCTGGAACGCCGTCAAGAAACCGACACCTCAAAAGGTCGACACGGTGGCCGAACGCCCGAAGCGAGCGCGCTGGACCGACGGCGCAGGCGATGACGGTGTCTGAACCGTGCCAACTCTCGAGAGCCCGCTCAATCGAGACCAGTTCAGGAGAATATCGTCGACATAGGCTTGGGTCTCGGCAATCCGCGGTACGAGGCCGTTGCGCACCCTGCCCGGTCCCGCGTTGTAGGCCGCGAGCGCCAAGTGGTATTGACCGAACCGATCAAGCTGCTCGCGCAGATATTTGGCTCCGCCTCGCAGGTTATCCGCGACATTGTAGCGATTTACACCCAGGCCCACTGCCGTGTCCGGCATGAGCTGGGTCAAGCCGAAGGCGTTCTTCGGGGAATAGACGCCAGATTGATAGCGGCTCTCACGGATGATCATCGCATCGAACAGGCCGACCGGGATGCCGTACTGGCAGGCGATGTTGCTCATCATCGAATAGTAGTTCTGCCGACGATATTCGGTGTCGGCCGTGAGGAAGCCGCTAGGTCGATAGCCGGCGGCGATGCAGCCAGGCACATAGCGGTTAACTGCGGCCGCAAACACCGGCCCGCCCCTCATCCATGCCGGAATCGGCATCGAAGATACCGAAGGGATCGTATAGCCTGCGACGGGCGCTGCGCCGAGCTGGGCTACCCCGACATGCGCGAACGGATCATCGTCGTCGGCGGCTGCCTGCGCCGCTGAAGGAGTCCGAGGGGTGAAGCTGTTGGCCATCTGAAATTCGACCCATCGCCGGCTGAGATCATGCACCCGAAATTCCCCCAGCACCACCCCAATGTCGACCGACGGTTTGGTTTCCACCCCTCGTCCTGCGTCCGGCCCCGGCGATTCGGCCGACGCTGGTGCTGGCGTGGCGCCCGTCATCGAGATCAACTGCACGGAGCGAACGGCTTTTCTATCCTGAGGCGCCGCCTGCAGCATCGACGCGCTGCCCATCAGGATTGCTACACCGCAAAGAAGATAAGACCTCATTTTCGGCCTCCCGAAACCGCCATTTCGAAAGTGGGGATCGACAGAACGGGATTGTCAATCCCGCCGACCTGAGTGAGAATCCCCTATTCCTCCTCCGAAAGGGTCGTTCATGTGGTTGATCGATCGCCATGGCGACGGGCGCAGTGCGCGCCGAATCCCCCTCCCCGACCCTGTCAGGTCGGCTCTGGTCCGATGGTACGCCGGCGAGGGCTCCCGAGGGGATGAGGAAGCGGGCATCATGTTGGTCCAGCAAGCCCGGATTGGCGGTAAGTGGATCGCATGTGACTGCCGGGACGACGACACGGCGCCACCCATCCTGACCCCTGCCTTTCTCTCCGAGGCGGAGACCTATTATCTGCGCCGCCTCACCAGCTCGAAGCGCCCCGAACACCAACCCGATTGCCCGTTCTTCCGCGATCAGGTGACGAACCGCATCACCGAGATCCGTACTCATCAGACACCGGCGGATCCTCCCACAGGCTATTTCGAGGTTTTGCGGCCCGCTCCCGAGAAGCTGGCCCAGCGACCGGAGGAAGACACAAGCGACGATCGGACCCGACATGCTTCGGTGCCCCGCCTTGCGCGGCTGCTATGGCGACTTCTCGACGTGGCGGGCCTCAACCTCTGCGCGCCGTTGTCGCATGATCTGGTCGACCATTCCATCAGCGACGAGTTCAAGGCGCTCACCGCGGCCGCGGGTAAGATCGAGATCGCGCCTGGCATCGAGCTCGGTCGAGCGCTGTGGACCCACGCCAAGGCGCTTCACAGCAACCGCGTTTATGCCGGACTTCGCGAGCTGTCTCGAAACTGGCCGCGAGGCCATGCGCCCCAAGCGTTCCTTACCCTCTTCTCGCCCGCGTTCAAAGGAGCGCAAGTCATCGTTCAAGGGTGCGAGCCCGTCGTGATCGCCAATCGGGTTCAATCCCCGTCTGTGCGGGGAAATCCGATCAAGGGCCCCTATCTTGTCATCGTCGTGGCCGGCGAATATCCCGAAGCGCACGGCTACGCGCCTTTGCGAGCCTATGCCCAGCCGATCTATTCGGGCAGGCGCTTCATTCCCGTCGATTCAGAGTTTGAGCGGACCGTTTTGCGCGAGCTGCTGGCGGCACGGCACTATTTCGATCGGGACGGGATCGACATCGCGATCGAGAAGCCCGTCTTTGACAAGCTGACGCCGATCGGCGCCTGCAGGCCGGATTTCGTCCTCGAGGCTCGCTCACGCTCCACGGGCGAGATCCGGCAGCTCGTCGTGGAAGCAATGGGCTTCGAGGATGAGGATTATAAGGCATCGAAGGCCGTCACGCATCCACGAATGGCGCAGATCGCCCCGGTGGTCAGCATCACGCCGGCACATCTCCACGAGGGCCATGTCCGCGCCATTCTGACTGGCGCGCTCAACGCTTAATCCTCTACAGCGCTGCGGTGGCCGTCAGCCCCATGACATCGAGGCGGCGAAAGCGCCCACGATGCCGAGGGTGACGGGCGTCGATATGAAATAGAGCTTCTGCCAGCGCCACCAGGTCTTTGGCAGGAAGAGAGCAGCGGAGCCGAAAGAATCGATATTTGTCCACGCGCGCTCGCGGTAGATTTCGATAAATGTGGTTGCGACCGACAAAATGACCGCGATGCCGCAACACAGGCCTGCGGCGACGTAAAGAGCGATCCAGTTCGCGATCTCGACCTGTGTCAGATGCGCCATGATCATGCCATCACCTTTGCGACGACTCGCCAGATTTGCACCCGGCGTGTGTCGGCCCCGCCTGACGTCCCTGCCCTGCCCTCCTCTACCCGATCATGGTGAGCAAGGCCTTAATTGTCGACGTAAAGGCAAAAGCATCAGCCGGTATGATTTTTCTTGCCGCCAAACGGCAACATTCCATCGCATAATCGCCGATAAATCAAGGGTCGGAGAACTACATATTGCGTTGCACAACGTGAATGAGGCTAGGTGAAGCGGATGTTGCGCCGGGATCACCGACCTCCAGGCGGATAGAGCTATGCTGGTGACGGTCCTCTTCATTGTCTATCAGGGCGTTGAGGCGATTACGGTC
>CAYLIK010000184.1:0-5244 GCA_964383565.1 uncultured Sphingomonadaceae bacterium | reverse complement strand
CTTCGAGCTGATTGTCGAGCGTCCAGCCGTCAACCGCGTCGATCTTGCCCTGAAGGTCGCCCATCTCCTCCATCAGCGCGTCGAAATCGGTGTCGTCCTTGGGATCGCCCATCTCGGCCGAGATCGCATTGAAGCGATCGACCAGATCCGCCGTCTCGCGCGCGCCTTCCTTGACATTCTCAAGCACCGTCTTGGTCGGATCGAGCTGGGGCTCCTGCTCAAGATAGCCGACGGTGATATATTCGCCGGGCCACGCCTCGCCGGTGAAATCCTTGTCGACGCCCGCCATGATCTTCATCAGCGTCGATTTGCCCGCGCCATTGGGCCCGACGATGCCGATCTTGGCGCCCTGATAGAATTGCAGGTTGATGTTGCTCAGCACCGGCTTGGGGGCGCCGGGGAAGGTTTTGGTCATGTCCTTCATGACGAAGGCGTATTGCGCGGCCATCGGCTCGTGAACTCCGGTCAGTAAGGCTGGATTTGCCGCCGCCACTAACCCAGACCGATTGTCTTGGCAAACCATGCCGCTATGCTGGTGAGATGAAAGCAATCTTGTTGGCGCTTGCCGTCCTCCCCTCGCTCGCCCTCGCCCAACCCGTCGACCCGGCCGCTCTGCGCGATCGGGCGCTTGGTGACGACACCGCCTGGAATATCGTGGCCGACCTGACCACCGAGATAGGGCCACGGCTGGCCGGCAGCGAAGCGGAAGCGCGGGCGCGCGACTGGGCGGTGACCCGCCTTAAGGCGCTGGGCTTCAGCAATGTCCGGATCGAGCCGTTCGAAATCGACGGTTGGGAGCGCGGCGTCGAGCGCGGCGAGGTCCTGACGCCCTTCGCACAGCCGCTCGTGCTCACGGCGCTCGGCCGCAGCGGCGCGACGCCAGCGAAAGGGCTGACGGGCGAGGTCGTCGGATTCAATGGCCTTGCCGCGCTGGAAGCTGCTCCCGCTTCAGCGATAGCTGGCAAGATCGTCTTCATATGGCATCGCATGGCACCGGCGCAGGACGGCTCCAACTATGGCACATTTGTCCCGATACGGCAGAAGGCGCCGTCGATCGCGGCCAGCAAGGGTGCGGCAGCGATCGTGATCCGGTCGATCGGCACAAGCAGTCACCGCATCGCCCATACAGGGGTGACGACATGGGCGGACGGCCAGAAGCCCATTCCAGCTGCCGCCTTATCGGTCCCGGATGCCGCACAGCTCGAGCGATTGCTCGCAAAAGGCGGACCGGTGCGGCTTCGACTGGTGTTGACGCCCCGCTTCACCGGAAAGCGCCCCAGCGGTAATGTGATCGCCGAAATTCCCGGCCGTGATCCTGACGCTGGCATTGTACTTATCAGCGGCCATCTCGATAGCTGGGATCTTGGCACTGGAGCCATCGACGATGGTGCAGGCGTTGCGATCGCCGCTGCGTCCGCAAGTCTCGTCGGACATGCCGGTCAGCCTCTGCGAACCATCCGGGTCGTTTGGTTTGGCAGCGAAGAAATCTCCGCTACAGGTGGCGATGCCTATAAAGCTGCTCACGGCAGTAAAAAGCACGTCATGGTGGCGGAGTCAGATTTCGGCTCGGATAGGATTTGGAAATTCAGCACCCTTGTGAGTGAACCACTTTCCCCGGTTCTCGCCAGGTTAGCAGAATTGCTCCTGCCACTCGGCATTGCGCGAGGGCTGAACGACGCGCGGCCTGGCGCTGATATCCACCAATTGGCCGCTGCCGGGATGCCGTTGATCTCTCTGAGACAGGATGGATCACGCTATTTGGATCTCCATCACACGCCCGACGATACACTCGACAAGGTGGATTCTTCGCAGTTGCGGCAGAATGTGGCGGCCTGGACTGTTGTCCTGTCCATCGCAGCAAATGACCCTGCATGGCCCGAAAAACCCGTAATCCAAAGTAAAAGCGGCGCGAAATGAGCAAGCTTCATCGGCAAGCTGATGCATTTCTTCGTTGACGGCGTTACGCGGTGCGTTATGGAAACGCTTGGGACGGCATCGGGCCGGGCCCGAAATAACATTCTGGGAGCTGCTCGAATGAAGAAGCTTAGCTTTGTTCTCGCCGCCGCCGGCCTGATGTCTCTGGCCGCCTGCAGCAAGACGGAAACGCCTGCTGAGAACGCCGCTGACAATGCGGCGGAAATGATGGAGAACGCCGCTGACGCGCTGGATTCCGCCGCGGATAACGCGATGGATGTGGCTGCGAACGCTGCCGATGCGGCTGCAAACGCTGCTGACGCTGCGGCGAACATCGCCGAAAACGCGATGTAATCATTCGAGCTTCGCCATCAGGCGATGCTGAACGGTTAAGAAGACGGGCGTCCCTTACGGGGCGTCCGTTTTTCTTTGCGTCGTCGCAGTTCTTGCACGATCTGTTGCTGCGCGATTCGGAAAAGCGCTCTTTTCCGGCAACGCTTTTCCAGTCAGCCAACAAGCGTTCATTGGAAAGCTACGACATTCGGATTGGCGACTGCCGATCCACTAGGGCAGGATGATGACACAGGCGCCGCTTGGCCAACCGCTGACGCTGTTCAACAGCCTCTCCCGAGCGATCGAGACATTCGCGCCGATCGATCCGGCAATGGCGCGGATCTATAGCTGCGGTCCAACGGTCTATCATTATGCTCATCTCGGCAATCTGCGGGCCTATGTGTTCACGGACACACTCCGCCGCGTGCTGGCCTGGAAGGGATGGCCGGTCACGCACGTCATCAACATTACCGACGTCGGGCACCTGACGTCCGACGCCGACGAGGGCGACGACAAGATGGAAGCCGCCGCCAAATCGAGTGGGCGGACGATCTGGGATATCGCGGCCTTCTATACCGCCGCTTTCAAATCGGACATCGCCCGGCTCAACATCATAGATCCGGCGCGCTGGAGCGTGGCGACTGACCATATCGCTGAAATGATAGATTTCGCGAAGGTGATCGAAGAGCATGGCGCGGCTTATGAACTGGATAGCGGCCTCTACTTCGATGTGACGCGCGTGCCGGATTATGGCCGTCTCGCCGGAGCCGTTGCCGATGAGGATGGCCATGGCCGCATCGCCGAAGTTGAGGGCAAGCGCCATCCGGCGGATTTCGCGCTTTGGCGCCGCTCGCCCGCCGACGAACAGCGGCAGATGGAATGGGATTCTCCGTGGGGCAAAGGCGCACCCGGCTGGCATCTCGAATGCTCGGTGATGAGCATGAAATATCTCGGCGACCAGTTCGACATCCACACCGGCGGCATCGATCATCGCGAGATTCATCATTGCAATGAGATCGCGCAGAACCAGGCCTATACCGGCTCCGCGCAAACGGGCGCCAACTTCTGGATCCACAACAATTTTCTGGTCGATCGCACCGGCAAGATGTCGAAATCGAAGGGCGGCATTGCCACGCTTAACGGGCTAATCGACCGGGGCGTGCATCCCCTCGCCTATCGGTTGTTATGCCTTTCCGCGCATTATCGCAGCGAGTTGGAATTCAGCGGCGAGAACGTCTCGGCTGCGCTGACACGGCTCAAGCGGCTCGTAATCGCGGTAGAAAAGATCAAGGTGGCGGCGGTGGGCAGCGAATGGCGGCCCTTCTCGCCCTGGACCTTGGCCGATGCTCCGGTGCTCGCCGCTTTCGATGAGAAGATCAGCGCTGACCTGATGACTCCCGCCGCCCTGCCCCTGCTCGAAGAGGTGCTGGGCGACAAGCGCATCGATCCCGATACGAAGCTGCGGCTTATCGCCACCATGGACGAGGTTCTGGGACTGCGCCTGCTCGATCTTTCACGCACCGAACTCAGAGTTCGCCCCGCTGACGCAGACATCACCGAAAGCGAGATCGACGCCGAGCTTGATCGCCGGCAGGCCGCACGCGCGACGAAGGATTTTGCCCTGTCGGATACGATCCGTGACGGACTCGGTGCGCGCGGCGTGGAGGTGATGGATGGCGATCCACTGCGCTGGGATTGGAAGGTTGCGGTCGAAGATTAACGTCGCCACTTGCGCCGAACATCGCTTGCCCTATCTAGACCTTAGCGGGCCGGGCCCCTCTGGCGATCGCCTCAGCGATCGTGATGTCGGACCGCATCGAGCAACAGCTCGATGCTGGGGTCCATTCCGGCTCTTCAGCATCGGGCGCTGACGGAGAATCAATCAGTGTCTGCGACCAACATGCAATGCCCCGTTTGCGCGGTTCCGCTCGTGATGAGCGAGCGCCAGACTGTCGAGATCGATTATTGTCCGCAATGCAGGGGTGTCTGGCTGGATCGCGGCGAACTCGACAAGATCATCGAGCGCGCGGCCAGCGAGCAGCAGCAATTCACCACACCTCAGCGGGCTGCGCCGGTGCAAGCCCATCCCGGTTACGCGCCGCAGCGCTACGACACGCCCCATTACAAGAAGCGGCGGAAATCCTTTCTTGAGGAACTGTTCGACTGAAGGCCCGATTGTGCAGGGCGGGGCCGATCGTTTAAGCGAAGAGCATGACCGATTTCGCCTCGCTTCTCATCGCTGATCGCGGACAACCCGCGCACAACCTCCATCTGGTAGACAAGGACAGTTTCGAAGACTGGTTCAAGGATCAGTCGGAGCGGATTCGCGCGGCCGTAACCGCCCAACGATTCAAGGGCAAAGGATATGAGCTTGCCATCCTGCCTGGCGATGATGCCGCGGATTGGTCGGTCGTGCTGGGCGTCGCTAATGCAGCTGAGCTTTCTCCCTGGTGCCTGGCCAAGGCGGGCGGAAGCCTGCCCGAGGGAAACTATCGGCTGGTCAATGGAGACCTGGGGCCTGCGGCTCTGGGTTGGCTCCTCGCGCAGCATGGTTTCGATCGCTATCGCAGCGAACCCGAGCCTCGCCCGCGCGCGACCCTGCTGTCGGGCGAACTGGCCGCGATCGACGCGCATGTCCGGATGGCAGAGGCCATAGCGCTCGCCCGCGACCTGATCGACACGCCGGCGGCCGCCCACGGCCCCGCGGCACTGGCCGCGGCCGTCCAAGCGCTCGGCCGTGCCCGCGCCGGCGAAGTGCCGCTAACCCCGGGGGGTGGGCTTGATGCCTATCCCATGATCGCCGCAGTCGGTCGTGCCGCTTCACGCGAGCGGGCGCCGCGCCTTATCGAACTCAACTGGGGCGATCCGGCGAATCCCCGCATTGCAGTCATCGGCAAGGGTGTGTGCTTCGAGTCGGGCGGGCGGGACCTCAAGCCCTCCTCGGCAATGCTGCTCATGAAGAAGGATATGGGCGGCGCCGCGCACGCCATCGCGCTC
>CAYLIK010000183.1:0-5259 GCA_964383565.1 uncultured Sphingomonadaceae bacterium | reverse complement strand
TCCCCCGGCGACGGCCGGGGTCCAGTTGCGCGCGCCGCTAAACTGGACCCCGGCCTTCGCCGGGGAACAGGTGATGGTCCAAACAGCCTTCTGCCGACGCGACGTCCGTCTATTGGCTCAGTAGGCGATCGAAAATCTCGCCCGGCTGTGCCGAGGCTCTTCAAGCTCATCGACCAGCGCTTTGGCGAGATCCTCATAGGAAATGCGGCTCTCGCCCTTCTCGTCGCGCATGAGATCGTCACCGCCCAGCCGGTAATGGCCGGTACGCTCGCCGGGTCCGAAATTGACCGCCGGCGACAGGAAGGTCCAGTCGAGCGCGCTCTTCTTGAGCGTTTCCAGAAAGGTCCGCCCGCCAGTCACCTCCGGCAGGAACGGCTCGGGGATCAGCCCCGTGTCGACAAGCTGCATGCCCGGCGACACGAACAGCGAACCCGCGCCGCCAACCACCAGCAGCCGACGCAATCCCGCCAGTTGCAAGGCCTCGATGATCTTAGCGGCATCGACCGAGACGAAGCGGCCCGCCAGCATCACGGCATCATGTCCACGCAACGCCTCAGCGAGAGCGGCCGGGTCATTGGCGTCCGCCTGTCGCACGGAAATGCCGGGGTCGCCTTCGGGCACCGAGCGCGCGATCCCCGTCACCGGATGCCCGCGCGAGGTTAGTTCGTTGACCAGGCACATGCCGACCTTCCCGGTGGCGCCGATCAGTGCGATCTTCATCTCATCCCTCCTCCGGCCGCGGGGGTTCGCTGATCAGCTGGTGCGACTGCAGGGGCCGCGCGGCGCGCCGCGCGACGCCCCGAGAACACACCGTCGGCGATCGAAAGCCCGCTGATATATTCCCGCGAATGCAGCCCCACCGCCGACATGCCGGCAGCATAAAGGCCATCGATGGCCGACCCGTCTGCGCGTTGCACGGCCCCGGTCTCCTCATCGACTCTCAGCCCGCCGAGCGTCATGAACTTGGTCAGCGCATGGCGATTGCTCATGCACATATTGACGGCGTAAAATGGTCCTTCCCCTAATGGCTTGCGCAAGGCTTTCGACTTGCCCACCGCGTCCGGCGCGCCTTCGGATATGCTGCGGTCATGCTGCGTGATCGTCGCCTGCAACAACGCGGGATCGATCCCGATCTTACGCGCCAGCGCCGCCGCCGATCCGCCGCGCCGCGTGCCGCCCACCGCATAGTTGATCAGCATCGGCACGCCGAAATATTTGAAGCGCTGCCAGCCGCAGGTGATCGCTTCCCAGATCGACTTGCGAAAGCTGTGCCCGTTCACGATCAGCCATGCGTCGCCATTGGGTTGCCGCGCGACGGCGCCACCGATCATGCTGACATAGGCATCCTCGGCCACGAACCGCGCGCCATTGCCGTTGACGATGATCCCGTCGAGCAGCGCCTCGGGCGGCGCGATGTTGCGGGCGATGTAGAGCGAATCCATATGCCCGAGCGCCCCGCCGACCGAGATGCCCATCTCAAGCCCGGACCCGTCATTGCCCATCGTCGAAAGGCGATGCGTCACATCATAATGCCGCGCGAATAACTGATCATGCTGGTCGATGAGCTTGCGGCTGTAGGCGAAACCGCCCGTGCTGAGCACCACCCCGCCCCGCGCGCGGATCAGCAGGGTACGGCCATGCTTTTCCTCCATCGCCCGCATCTCCCGCAGCGCGCGCTCCGTCCGCCCATGATTGTGCGGTACATAGGGGCTGACCCGCGAATAGAGGGCCTGCTGCCGCGCATGCTGGCTCGAAGCCAGCACAACCACTTCTATTCCTAAAACTTTTCCTTGAATATCGCAGACCAGCCGATTGGCCCTCGTGTGCAGCATAAGCCCAATGCCGGCATCCTCGATAGCCCGGCGCAGCGCGGCGATATAATGCGCACCGCCAAAACCCGCGCCCACCGCACGATGTCCGCGCGGCGCAGGCTTCGCCTTGGCCTCAAATGCCGGGGATTTCTCGTTGCCCGAATAATAGAGATATTTGCCCTCGGGCGGATAGGTGATCTTGTCGAGATAGGCCTCGCCAGAATAGCGCACGCCATGTGCGATCAACCAGTCGACATCGGCCGCGCTGCCCTCGCAGAAACGCCGCAGCGTGTCGGGCTTCACCGCATCGCCCACTTCCTGCTTCAGATAGTCGAGCATATTCTCGACCGTATCGTCGAACCCTGCCTCGCGCTGGAAGCGGGTCGCGCCCGCATAGATCACGCCACCGCTATAGCCAGTCGTACCGCCGCCCCCGAACCGATCGAGCAGGATGACCTCGGCGCCGCCTTCATGCGCCTGAAGCGCCGCCGACGCCCCAGCGCCGCCGAAGCCGACCACCACAACATCCGCTTGCTTGTCCCACGAGACGGATTCACCGTCCTCGACTATGATCGGCGACATATCCTCTCCTATTTTGCGCGACCTTAAACCTTTCGATGTTCGATAACAAGCATCGCAGGAGAGGTTACAGCCGCTCCACGATCGTCACATTGGCGACGCCGCCCGCCTCGCACATGGTCTGGAGACCATAGCGCCCGCCACGCTTGCGAAGGGCATGCACGAGGGTCGCCATCAGCTTGGTGCCCGACGCGCCCAGCGGATGACCAAGCGCAATCGCCCCGCCATTGACGTTGAGCTTTGCCGGATCACCGCCGGTGTGTTGCAACCACGCCAAAGGCACCGGCGCAAACGCCTCGTTCACCTCATAAAGATCGATATCCTCGATCCGCATTCCCGCCTTTCGCAGCGCCTTGTCGGTTGAAAAGAGCGGCTCCTCGAGCATGATCACCGGATCGCCGGCAGTCACGGTGAGCGCGTGAACCCGCGCGAGCGGGGTCAGGCCATGATCTTTCAGCGCCCGCTCGGACACGACCAGCACCGCCGAGGCGCCATCGCAAATCTGGCTGGCATTGGCGGCCGAAATCTTGCCGCCCTCCTGCAGCGTCTTCACCGCCGCGATCTGCTCCAGCGAGGTCTCGAACCGGATACCCTCGTCACGACTGTGCATTTCGCCGCCGTCGACGGTCAGCGGCACGATCTCCGCATCGAAATCCCCGCGTTCAGTGGCGGCGGCGGCGCGCCGGTGGCTTTCCAGCGCGTAACGATCGAGATCCTCGCGCGAGAAGCCATATTTGTCCGCCATCATCTCAGCCCCGACGAACTGGCTGAACTTGACGCCGGGATAACGCTCCTCCTGATGCGGCGATTTCGCGATACCCAGCCCGGTCTGCTCGAACAGGTAGCCGGTCGAGAACATCGGCACCCGCGTCATGCTCTCGACACCAGCCGCGATCACGACATCCTGCGTACCCGACATCACCGCCTGGGCCGCGAACTGGATCGCCTGTTGGGAACTGCCGCACTGGCGGTCGATCGTCACCGCCGGCACCGACTCGGGCAGCTTCGAGGCCAGCACCGCATTGCGCCCGATCTGGAACGCCTGCTCGCCGCCCTGGCTGACGCAGCCCATGATCACATCCTCGACAACCGCCGGATCGATCCCGCTGCGCGCGATCACCGCATCGAGCACCGCGCCCGCCATGTCAGCCGGATGCCACCCGGCGAGCTTCCCGTTACGCCGCCCCCCGGCGGTGCGCACGGCGTCGACGATATAGGCGGTGGGCTGGGCCATATGCTCTCCGAAAAACAATCATTGATTGGCCAAGCCATATCAGTCACAAGTTTGCCAATCAATGTTAGATAAAAGAGAGGGGCACTGATGGCCATCGCGAACAAGACGGTGATCATCACCGGGGCAAGCAGCGGCATCGGCGAAGCTGTCGCGCTCCGGCTCGCGAAAAGCGGCGCAGCGGTGGTCCTCGGCGCCCGCAGGGTCGAGCGGCTGCAATCGCTGGCGGCCCGGATCGAAGCGGAGGGCGGCAAAGTCTCGACCTTCCCCTGCGATGTCACCCAACGCACCGATCTCGAAAATATCGCCGCGCATACTCTCGAAAAATTCGGATCGATCGACGTGCTGGTGAATAATGCCGGGGTGATGCCGATCTCCCGCCTCGACATGTACGACGTCGATGGCTGGGACCGCACCATCGACACCAACATCAAGGGCGTCCTCTACGCCATTGCCGCCGTGCTTCCGCAGATGAAGTTGCAGAAGAGCGGCCACATAATCTCGATTGCCTCGGTGGCTGGCCACAAGATCAACGGCGGCTCGGCGGTCTATGCCGCCAGCAAGCATTCCGTCCGCGTGATCTCCGAAGCGCTGCGGCAGGAAGTAACCCGCGACGGCATCCGCGTGACCATCGTCTCGCCCGGCGCAACCCAAAGCGAATTGTTCGAGAAGATCCTCGATCCCGCCTCCCAGAAACGCATCGAGGGCGCCCACGAAATCGCCCTTCCCGCCGACAGCGTCGCCCGCGCAATCGCCTATGCGATGGACGAGCCTGACAATGTCGACATCAACGAGATCATCATCCGCCCGCAGGCGCAGGAAATGTGATGGATACGCCCATCGTCCTGGTCCACGGCGGCGCGCACCGCGCCACTTGCTGGACTCTGCTGATCCGTGAGCTGGAAGCGATCGGGCGTCGGGCAGTCGCAGTCGATCTGCCCGGCTATGGGCGGGACAGCACAATCGATCCCACGCCCAAGACGCTCGCTGAGGGCATCGAAGCCACCGCCGAGGCGATCGCCCGGCTGGCCAGGCCAGTCATGCTGATTGGGCATTCGCTGGGCGGGATGACCGTATCAGGCGTGGCCGAGCGCATGCCGGACGCGATCGACCATCTCGTCTATCTCAGCGCAGTCGTCCCACGCGACGGCGAGTCCGCCGAGTCCATGGCGACCGCCGACGGGATGAAGGCAAGCGTCGGCACCTATGTCCTCGACGATGGCGCGCGCATCGGCTTCAGGCGGGAAATGGCCCGCGACATCTTCTACAATGATTGCCCCGACGACATTGTCGCCGCGGCCACGGAAGCGCTCGTCTCCACTGACCTCGGCTATCTGACCACCCCCGTCGCCCTCTCGCCCGATCGCTTCAGCAAGATCCGCAAGACCTACATCGTCTGCACCCGCGATCAGGCGATCGATCCGGAGGCGCAGCACATATTCGCCCGCGTTCACCCCGGCATGGCCGTCCGCGAGATCGAGGCCAGCCATTCGCCATTCCTGTCGAAACCGACGGAATTGGCGGTTTTGCTGACGAGCCTTTGAAGCGTCCGAGTCTGGAAGGTGCAGGCTCCAATTGAACCGTCATGCTGAACTTGTTTCAGCATCCACCAAGCCGCAGGCGCTGCGCTCGCGAGAC
>CAYLIK010000182.1:0-5300 GCA_964383565.1 uncultured Sphingomonadaceae bacterium | reverse complement strand
AGGTTCACGTTATCGATCTGGAAAAGCTGCCGGAGGAGTTCCGACTACAGCGACTGACCTTCAAGGCGGCGCAGAAAGCATTTGCGGCGATGCAACAGAGATTCACGGGCAATCGCGAATATCTGGTATTTCAGCTCATCCGGCTCGTGGAACGGTTCTTCGATTCAGGCAAGCTCGCGATTCCGTCCTTATATCACCAGGAACCGCTGCGCAAACGGATACTGCTGTCACTGAATATCGATCTTGTCGTGCAACATCTGCTTCGCTTTGTGCAAGAACAGAATCTGGAGCGGATCGAGCCGGTTTTCGATGAGGAGTCGCCCATCGGGTCAACTCGCTATATGCGTGCGTGGTACACGACCAAGCCGTGTCATCCGACACGGAAGTCCCAGATTAGCCATATGCTCGCGGATAGCTCGTGGGAACAGTACGCGGCGAACATTCTCGAAAAAAGCGACAAGGTCGTTGCGTACGCCAAGAATGATCACCTCGGTTTCCAGATTTACTATCTGTGGAACGGCGCGCGGCGACGTTTTGTGCCAGACTTTCTGATCCGGCTCGCCAATGGCAAGACGCTGGTGCTGGAGATCAAGGGTCAGGATACGGAACAGAATCGCGCCAAGCGTTCAGCCTTGGATGCATGGGTAAGAGGGGTTAATGAAAAGGGTGGTTTCGGACTGTGGCTGAGCGATGTCGCCTTCGAGCCGGCGCAGATTCACGACATCCTTGAAAAACATGCAGGACAGTGAACGAGCCAGCGCACATGAGGTGGCGAGATGACCATTCAAGAGAGTGATCTGAAGTTGCTACTCAAGGCACTGGCCTTCGCAGCGCACAAGCACAAGGATCAGCGCCGCAAGGATGAGGAGGCATCGCCCTATATCAATCACCCGATATCGCTCGCCAGCATCCTTTGCAACGAAGGACATGTGACGGATGTCGAGGTGATCTGCGGTGCGTTGCTGCACGATACGGTCGAGGACACCGCCACGACCCCCGAGGAGCTTGCTGGGGAATTTGGACCTGCGATCCGGGATATCGTGATGGAGGTTACGGACGACAAGTTTCTGCCCAAAGACGAGAGAAAGCGTCTGCAAATCGAACATGTGGCACGTATCAGCGACAAGGCAAAACTCGTGAAGCTCGCCGACAAGATCAGCAATCTGCGCGATGTCGCCGGATGCCCACCGTCCGGCTGGAGTTCGGAACGCCGCCAACAGTATTTCGATTGGGCGAAAAAGGTGGTTGACCAACTGCGGGGAGTAAACTCTGGTCTGGAAGGCATCTTCGACCGCGCTTATACGCAGCGGCCACGTTAGTGTGTATGCGGTTGCGACGTACCTAAACAAAAAAGGCCCCTCTCGGGGCCTTTTTTATTTTACCGGCAGGGCTCAGCCCGACGCCGCGCGTTCGGAGCGCTTGCGGTCGGTTTCCTTGAGGAAGCGTTTGCGCAGGCGGATGAAGTGCGGCGTGACTTCGACCAGTTCGTCGTCCTCGATGAATTCGATGGCGCGTTCCAGCGTGATCTGGATCGGCGGGGTGAGGACGATGGCCTCGTCCGTGCCGGAGGCGCGGATGTTGGTGAGTTGCTTGCCCTTCAGGGCGTTGACCACCAGGTCGTTATCGCGCGAGTGGAAGCCGATGATCATGCCTTCGTACATATCGACGCCCGGGCCGATGATCATGCGTCCGCGTTCCTGCAATTTCCAGAGCGCATAGGCGACACTTTCGCCGACGCCGTTCGAGATCAGCACGCCGTTCAGGCGGCCCTTGAGTTCGCCGCCCTTGACCGGACCGTAGTGATCGAAGATCGAGTACAGCAGGCCTGAACCCTGGGTGGCGGTCAGGAACTCGCTGCGGAAGCCGATCAGGCCTCGCGAAGGAATAACATATTCGAGACGCACGCGGCCCTTGCCGTCCGGCTCCATGTTCAGCAGTTCGCCCTTGCGCAGGCCGAACTTTTCCATCACCACGCCCTGGTGCTGCTGTTCGACGTCCATGGTGACGGATTCGTACGGCTCGTGCGCCACGCCATTGACCATTTTCACGATGACCTGCGGGCGCGACACGCCGAGTTCGTAACCTTCGCGGCGCATGTTCTCGATCAGGATGCCGAGGTGCAGTTCGCCGCGGCCGGAGACGCGGAATTTGTCCGGGCTGCCGGTGTCTTCCACGCGCAACGCGACGTTGACGATCAGCTCGCGTTCCAGGCGTTCGCGGATCTGGCGGCTGGTCACGAACTTGCCGTCCTGGCCGGCGAACGGCGAGTTGTTGACCTCGAAACTCATGGTCACGGTCGGTTCGTCGACCATGAGCGGCGGCAGCGCCTCGACCATGCTCGGGTCGCAGAAGGTGTCGGAAATGTGCGGGTGTTCGATGCCGGTGATGGCGACGATGTCGCCGGCGCTGGCCTCCGGCACTTCCGTGCGCTCCAGGCCCATGAAGCCGAGTACTTGCAGGATTCGGCCGCTGCGGGTCTTGCCGTCGCGTTCCGCGATGGTGATGTTCTGGCCGGGTTTCGCGCGCCCGCGCTTGATGCGGCCGACGGCGATGGCGCCGACGTAGCTGGAATAGTCGAGGGTGGTGACCTGCATCTGGAACGGCCCGTCCACGTCCACGTCCGGCGCCGGCACGTGCTTGATGATGGCCTCGAATAGTGGCGTCATGTCGCCGCTGTTCACGTCCGGGGTGAGACCGGCGTAGCCGTTGAGCGCCGAGGTATAAACCACCGGGAAGTCGAGCTGCTCCTCAGTGGCGCCGAGCTTGTCGAACAGGTCGAAGGTCTGGTCGAGCACCCAGTTCGGGCGCGCGCCGGGACGGTCAACCTTGTTGATGACCACAATCGGGCGCAGGCCGTGAGAGAAGGCCTTGCGCGTGACGAAGCGCGTCTGCGGCATCGGGCCATCCATCGCGTCCACCAGCAGCAGCACCGAGTCGACCATCGCCAGCACGCGCTCGACTTCGCCGCCGAAGTCGGCGTGGCCCGGCGTGTCGACGATGTTGATGCGGTAATCCTTCCAGCGGAGTGCGGTGTTCTTGGCGAGAATGGTGATCCCGCGCTCCTTCTCCAGGTCGTTCGAGTCCATGATGCGCGTGCCCATCTGCTGGTGGGCGGCGAAGGTGCCGGATTGCTGGAGGAGCTTGTCGACGAGCGTGGTCTTGCCGTGGTCGACGTGGGCGATGATGGCGATGTTGCGCAGTTTCTGGATCATAAAGGTACCTGGGTTCTCGCTGACTCTTCCTCTCCCTTCGCGGGAGGGCAAGAGATGGGGGTTTCATCCGGATTTCACAACTCTCCCTCATCCCCCCGGGAGAGGAGAAGGGGGCGAGGTCGCTCTCGGCCATCCCTGTCCTTCGCGACACCGGTGCATCCTGCACGTCGCCAATTCGCGCTTGCGCGCGCAGTCATAAGGTCTGGGTAAAAAGGCCGCGCATTATACACAGGCCGGGGGGGAAATACCCCGTTCAATGCCGGATAGGGGAGGCCAAGGTAACGGTGCTGGTGGCGAACAGCTGTTCGGCGTCCACCCGGTCGAATTCGTAATGCAGGCCACAGAATTCGCAGTCCACGTCCACTTGGCCGCGCTCGGCCAGGATAGACCGTACCTCGTCCAGTCCCAGCAACCGCAGGGCCGATTTGACCCGCGAGCGGGTGCAGGAACAGTGGAAACTGACGGCTTGTCCCTCAAACAGGCGGATATCATCCTCATGGTATAGCCGGTGCAGGAGGGCCGGTACCGGCAGATCGAGCAGTTCCTCGCGGCTCAGGGTGGAGCCGAGATGGCTGATCCGGTCCCAGTCATCGACATTGTGCAACGACTGCTCGGGCAGCCGTTGCAGCAACATGCCAGCGGCGCGGGAGGGGTCGGTGGCCAGCCACAGTCGGGTCGCCAGCTGTTCTGATCGCGCAAAATAGTGTTCCAGCACTTCGCTGAGCGTGGGCGCGTCAACCTCAATGACGCTTTGGTAACGGACGCCTTCGTCCGGTTCGATGGTAATGGCGAGCTGACTATCCCCGAGCAGGGCAGTCGAACCGCCGGCGAGCGGGCTATCGGGAATCTCGCCCTGCCACTGGGCGATGGCGCGCAGCGTCTGCTGGCTGGTGCATTCGACCACCAGCAAACGGACCGGTCCGTGCCCCTTGGCCTGGATGGTCAATCGTCCATCGAACTTGATCGTGGCGGCCAGCAGCGAAGCGGCGGCCATCAATTGGCCAAGGAGATCGCGGATCGGCGGCGGGTAGTGACGGCGCTCCAATATTGTGCGCCAGGTGTTATCGAGGTGCACGACCGTGCCACGCACCGGTGCGTGTTCGAAGATAAAGCGTTGCAAGGTGTCGGGCGCGCGGACAAGCATGACGGATGCGGAGACTGATTCACTGAAGTGTAACAGATTGGGGAGAAACTCCCCGTTATACTGCCGCCATGAAATTGATATTCATTCGCCACGGTCGCGCCACGGAACGATCGCTGCTGACATTGACGTCCAAACGCGACCAGGCCCGCCCGCTCACCGATGCCGGTCGTAAGGACATGCGCAAGGCGGCCAAAGGGCTGCGCAAGATCGCGCCGGACATCGATGTGCTGGCGAGCAGCGCGTTGATACGCGCGCGCCAGACCGCCGAGATTGTGCGGCGCGTGTTCGGCTGCAAGGAAATCCTGACGGTCGCACCGCTGGCGCCGGGCAGCGCGCCGGAGAAACTGCTCGGCTGGCTGGATACGCAACCGGAAGACGCCACCATCGCCCTGGTCGGTCACGAGCCCGATTTCAGCCGCACCACGGCCTGGCTGCTGACCGAATCCGCCTCGTCCTTTCTTTCCTACAAGAAGGGCGGCGCAAGTCTGATCGAGTTTGAAGGGCGCGTCGTGCCCGGGCGCGGTCAACTGGTATGGCTGATGACCTCGAGCCAGCTACGCCGCCTCGGGTAGACTCAAGCCGATTTAACCGCCATGCAAAATGTCGCTGGCGCTGTCTCCGATCTGTCATAAATCCTGCGCATGCCTGCAACATTTTCCGGCTACTTTTCGTGCCGCCTGTAAACACGAAATTGTCTCGAATCACGACAGATGACCGGAGGGTGACACCGAAATGGATATGTTCAAGCGCGACCTGCAACAATGGCCGTCCCTCAGCCTCGACCCGGCTCTGTTGGGTGATATCTTCGCGCACGCCAAGCCACTCGGGCACAACGAGGATGCCGCCAATCTCAATCTCGGCTTCGGATTTCTGTACTACGGCCTGGTGCGCGCGCTGCGCCCGCGCCACGTGGTGGTGATCGGTTCCGGCTACGGGTTCAGCGT
>CAYLIK010000181.1:0-5352 GCA_964383565.1 uncultured Sphingomonadaceae bacterium | reverse complement strand
TCGGCCTGCTTCGGCACGAAATAGTACATCATCGCCAGGAAGCCGGCGGTCAGGAAGAAGCCGACCGCGTTATGCCCGTACCACCACTGCGTCAGCGCATCCTGCACACCGGCAAAGGCGGAGTAGGATTTGGAGCCGAAGATGGTGACGGGCATCGACAGATTGTTGACGACGTGCAGCATCGCCACAGTGATGATGAAGGCGAGATAGAACCAGTTGGCGACGTAGATATGCGGTTCGCTGCGCTTCAGGATCGTGCCGACGAACACCGCGAGATAGGCGAGCCAGACGATGGTGAGCCAAAGGTCGACATACCATTCGGGCTCCGCATATTCCTTGGCTTCGGTGATGCCCATCAGGTAGCCGGTCGCGGCCAGCACGATGAAGAGCTGGTATCCCCAGAAGACGAAGCGGGCGAGCGCCGGAAAGGCAAGCCGCGCGCGGCAGGTGCGCTGGACGACGTAGAAGCTCGTGCACAGTAGCGCATTGCCGCCGAACGCGAAGATCACCGCTGATGTGTGCAACGGGCGCAGGCGGCCGAAGCTCGTATATTCCAGCCCGAGATTGAGCACGGGATAGGCAAGCTGCAGCGCGATGAAGAGCCCGGCCAGAAAGCCGGCCATGCCCCAGAACACCGTCGCGATGACGCCCCAGCGGATGGGGTCATCGTCATAAAGGCCCGCATCGGGCATCTTGAAGACACCCCGTGCGATCGCCTCATAGTCTGCGCGGCTGATCGTCATCCACATGGCGAGCAGCGCCGCCGCCGCCGCGATCGACATATGCACCGTGAAGCCGAAATCGACCGACATCGCGATTGCGACGAACGCCAGCAATGCGACGGCGAACCAGCCACCTGCTTTGATGAGCACCGTTTCCATCTTGAAAGCCCTTTTTGCAGCTCAGTGGAGCAACTGATCGTGATGAAGGTCGCTGATTGCGAGCAGCGCGTCGCGATCCATCACTTCGAATGTGTCGCGGGTGGGTAGCGTGATGACGCCGGCCGTCTTCAACCGCGTGAACTGGCGGCTTACGGTCTCGATAGTGAGACCAGCAAACTCAGCGATCTGTCCCCGGCTAAGCGGCAGCGATTGGACGCCAATGCCATCGCCCGCGAAATCGATAAGCACAGCGGCGACGCGCTGTGCGGCGCTCCCGCGGCCCAGCAAGACAATCCAACGCCGTAGGCGATCAAGCTCCGCCAAACTCCGATCAAGCAACGCAACTCGGATCTCGGGATGATCGTCGGCGAAGCGGCTGAAAGACTCGCTTGGAAAGACGCAGATTTCGGTCTCGATCAGCGCGGTAATGTTATGGTGTGCCTTGCCACCGTGCGGAGAGCCGGCAAATCCCCCCGGACCCACCAGCCCCAGAATTTGCTCGCTGCCGTTGCTGGCGCTTGAGGAAAGCTTGAGCATGCCGGTCAGGACGTTCGCAATGACCGTCGCGTCGTCATCTTCCCAGATCAGTGATTGTCCCTTGGCGAGCAGGCGGCGACGCCCGATCTTCTGTAAATCTCCAAGGCCGTTTTTGGACAGGCTTGAACAGATCGCCGTATCACGAACCGAGCATTGCGCGCAGCGTCCCGCAATATTTGGCTCAATCGCAGCGGCGTCTTGCTGCACCAGTTGCGTATCGTACGAGAGATACATTTGCCTGCCCCCACAACATCTCGGCCGACCTTCTGTGTCGTCGGCACATGGATTTGAGGGAACGTGGTACCGTTCGATATTAGTGATTTCCCTAGGGTGCAGAATGGCTGTTTCGGGAGATCGACTGCGGGCAGTGCATTTGCTGATTTAATGAAATGGGGTGCCGTCCGGAAGGATGGCACCCCACCTAAAGTAGCTATCCTTCTTAGCCTTCGATCTTGCGTCGGAAAGTCTCTGGCAGGAAGAATAGCCCGAGGATCACCGTCAACGCGGCGACTATGATCGGATACCATAGGCCATAATAAATATCGCCGGTGGCCGCGACCATCGCGAAGGCCAGTGTCGGCAGGAAACCGCCAAACCAGCCATTGCCGATATGATAGGGCAGGGACATGGATGTGTAGCGGATCCGGCTGGGGAAAAGCTCCACCAGCAACGCCGCGATCGGCCCATATACGGCGGTGACCAGCACGACGAGTATGAAGAGGATGAACACGACCAGAGGTTTGTTCATCGTTGCCGGATTTGCCTTTTCGGGATAGCCGGCGGCCTTTAGTGCGGCCTTCGCCTGATCCTGGAACGCCGTGATAGCGGCCTTGCGATCATCGCCAGTGACCTTGGAAGGGTCCGGCGCGGTGATCGATGTGCCGCCGATGCTGACATGCGCGATCGTGCCGGCCGGCGCTTCGCCATTATGGTAGCTGACGCCGCTCTTCACGAGGAACGCCTTGACGATGTCGCAGCTTTTTGCGTCGAACTTGTTCTTGCCGACCGGATCGAACTGGAATGAGCATTCATCCTGGTGCGCCACGACGGTGACGGGCGATGTCGCTTGCGCCTGCGCGAGTTCCGGGTTTGCCGCACTGGTCAGCGCCGTAAACAGCGGGAAGTAGAGAAGGGCGGCAATGGCGCATCCCGAAAGGATGATCGGCTTGCGGCCGATCTTGTCCGACAGCCAGCCGAAGAACACGAACCCAGGCGTGGCCAATGCCAGTGCAATCGCGATCAGGATATTGGTGGTGGCGCCATCGACCTTGAGCATCTTTTCGAGGAAGAACAGCGCGTAGAACTGGCCGGTGTACCAGACAACGGCTTGCCCCATCACGGCGCCAAACAGGGCGATGAGCACGATCCTGAGGTTGCCCCACTCTGCAAAGGCTTCGGTGAGCGGTGCCTTAGAAGTCGTGCCTTCATCCTTCATTTTCTGGAATACAGGGCTCTCCGAAAGCTGGAGACGGATCCACATCGAGACTGCGAGCAGCACGATCGAAATGAGGAATGGCAACCGCCAGCCCCACTCACCAAAGGCATCCTCGCCGATGACGGTACGCGTGCCGATAACGATCAGCAACGCCGCAAACAGGCCGAGCGTGGCCGTAGTCTGGATCCAGCTGGTGTACAGGCCGCGCTTGTTGTCGGGCGCGTGCTCGGCGACATAGGTCGCCGCGCCACCATATTCACCGCCAAGCGCAAGCCCCTGCAGCAACCGGAGCGCCACCAGAATGATCGGCGCAGCGACACCGATCGAGGCATAGCTCGGAAGCAGGCCAACGCAGAAGGTCGAAAGGCCCATGATCCCCATCGTGACCAGAAAAGTATTCTTGCGGCCGACGAGGTCGCCAATCCGGCCGAACACCAGGGCGCCGAACGGTCGCACGGCAAATCCCGCCGCAAACGCCGCCAGCGCGAAGATGAAACCGGTGGTTTCGTTCACCCCCGAGAAGAATTGCGAGGAGATATAGGTCGCCAGCAATCCATAGAGGTAGAAATCATACCATTCGAATACCGTGCCCAGTGACGACGCGCCAATGACGAGCTTTTCGTTCTGCGTCGCCCGGTGGTGCTTCGGTAGGCTCTCATAGGCTGTAGCCATTTGCCCTCTCCCATTCAGAATTGTTAGAAACCGTATTTGGCGGCCATTTCAAGTCGATCGAGTTGACCCTTGTTTCCGTTCAATAATTCTCGTTCGCCATGGCGATATTCTACGCCGAGATCGAACCCCTTGACCGGCGACCAGAATAGGTTGGCGGCGCCACTCCAGGCGCGTTTGTTGGTGAGCGGCGTGATGGCGATTCCGGACGGATAATTCGCGTGCTGGAAGCTCGCCATGAAGGTAGAGCGCAATTGCGAGGTCCACGCGAACCGTAGCGCGCCGAAACCGGCAAGATTCTTGACGGTTCTGATGTCATCACCCGCCGTTCCCGCAAACACGCCATCAGGCACGAAATTGAGCCCCAGATAGCGACCGATACCATCGCCATAGGTCAGCATGAAGCGAATATCATGTCGCTTTCCGGGGCCGAACAGCAGTTTGCCGGCACCGCTCACGCCCCAGGCGCTCGCCTTGCCACTCACCGTGCCGTTATCAGCCGAAATCTGGCGTAACAGCGCAGCGAGCGAGAGCTCTCCCATGCTGTCCTTGTAGTTCAGGCGCGCCGCGAAGTCCGGCATGCGATCATCGTCATTTTCGACGAGTGTCGCGGAAGTGGGGGTTATGGTCGCGCTTTCTGGATTCTCAGCCGAAATTGAAAGGCTCAGTTTTGGGTTGAGCACGAAAGTATAGCGCGCCTGCATTTGCCGGACGAAGACCGTGCCTTCGCTCGGGCCGATAAAGTCGGTCGATTCCGGTAACGCCGCGACATATTGGAAATTGCTCCATTCCTGCCCGACCAGCAGATTGTCGAAGTTTACGAAGCCCCGACGAAGCGCAAGGTTATAGCCATTCGTGGTACGCTGGGACCCTTGCGTTCCTTGCGATGTCTGGAAATCGAATTCGACATGTCCCTTGAGGCTATGTTTGCCGACAGGGGTCGCCATGGTAAGCCACAGGCGGGTTTGCTTGGCATGGCCGGTATAGTCCGTGCCCTCTCGTGTGCCGCCGACGGGGATCTGTTGCGGCAGGTAGAAATCTTTGCCGAGCGCTCCGGTGGCGGCATCGCCGTCGTCATAGCGGCTGAAGATGGCATTGGCCTTGATGAAGCCGTTGAGCTTGATGGTGGTGCCGCCCACATTGAAGCCTTCGGTCAAGGCCGTCGGGCGGGCTTCCAGGGCGGCAATCTTTGGCTCGGCATTGCTAACCCAGGTCGCGGTTTGCTGCTGTTCGGCATGTGTCGTGTGAAGCTCGGCCTTGAGCTCGGCCAAGCTCGCCTCAAGCTGGTTTACCCGTGCTTCAAGCGCCGCCTCCCGGGGCGTCTGAGCGAAAGCGCCCCCTATCGGCAGCACAATGGCCGCCGTCCCGGCCAGCAAAAGCCGGCTCGTTAGCATTGTCATAATCCCCTCCGCTCGTGCGGTTGACGTGGGGCCATTAGCTGCCCGTCGATGACGCGGATTTGTCCTGGATCAAACCAACGGAGAATATGCGTATTTAAACGGATGGAGGAACGGGTCGGCGGCAGTCACCTTGCGATGACGTAGAGATGAAACCGAAATGCTCTGAAGAAAAGAGCAGGGGAGGGCGAGATGAGTCAGGAGGTATTTCCGGTTAGCGCGGAGTGGGCGTCGCGGGCGTTTGTGGACCGTGCGGGCTATGACCGGCTCTATCAAGAGGCGGCGTCCGACCCCGAAGGTTTCTGGCAGCGCGAGGCGCAGCGTTTGGATTGGATCAAGCCCTTCACGAAGGTGAAGGAGACGAGCTTCAACGAGGCTGATTTCGGCATCAAATGGTTTTCGGACGGCGTGCTGAACCTGTCGGCCAACTGCC
>CAYLIK010000180.1:0-5492 GCA_964383565.1 uncultured Sphingomonadaceae bacterium | reverse complement strand
AAGAAGCGGGGCTTGGGGATGGCGATCTGCCATTTCGCCTTGATGTCGGCGAGGTCATCACGCGTCCCATCCTCAACTCCGTTCTGACTGAGCAGTTCGGCGGCAGCGATGCCGATGCCCGCTGGTCAGTCCGCGATGCCCACGCCGCGCTCGAACTCGCGCAAGTCCTCTGGTTGCAGAAAAACTCGCAGCTCAGTCCCTCATCACATCCCGAAACAGCCAGGGACGCGTTTGACCGGCTCGAAGCCCAGGTGCCGAACCAGACTGTGCGAAGTGAAGAACAAATCGAGCTGCAGCAGTTTGCCACACCGCCACACCTCGCCTGGCTTGCCGCACGCGCTTGCGCCTTCGGCGCATCCGAGGTGGCGCTCGAACCGTCTGCCGGCACGGGGATGCTGGCGGTGTGGGCCGAGGCCGCCGGTGCCCGTCTTGCCTTGAATGAAATTTCGCCGCTCCGCCGTGAATGCCTTGCCAACCTGTTTCCGCAAGCCACGCTTTCCGGCCATGACGGTGAGCTGATTGACGAGTTGCTCGATCCCAATCTTGCCCCCAGCGTTGTCCTCATGAACCCGCCCTATTCGCATGGAATCGAGCGCGGGGCTGATGGGCGAACGGGCGTCCGGCACCTGCGCTCGGCCTGGAAGCGGCTAGCGGCAGGCGGCAGGCTCGTTGCTGTCATGCCCGAGTGGTTCGATCTGCATCGCTTTGTTTCAGGCACAACCGGTCCTATCGCTTTGCGCCTCAACGCCCGAATCGAACGCGCTTTCGTGCGCTCGGGCACCTCGATCACGACCAGGCTTATCGTCCTCGACAAGACCCTGCCGAGCAACGATCCCGTTGCCGCGACCACATCCACGCTTTCCGAGCTGTGTGATGTCATCGATGCCCTTCCGCTGAGGCAGACTGCCCAATTCCCGGCGGCGATGGCTACGAGGCCGCAGGGAGCACTGCTG
Source organism: uncultured Sphingomonadaceae bacterium (assembly GCA_964383565.1). Taxonomy (GTDB): domain Bacteria; phylum Pseudomonadota; class Alphaproteobacteria; order Sphingomonadales; family Sphingomonadaceae; genus CANJQJ01. The sequence goes on along the minus strand of CAYLIK010000180.1, from coordinate 4,539 downwards.
CGCCTTGTAACTACGGGGAGCAGGCTGCGTCCTGTGCCACCTGCTCGCGCAGGTGCCTCGACGGGCTTTGTCGCGTGCACCTTCGAGGCGTTGGCCGAACCCGCGCTGATCGCCGAGCAGGTCGGGCATTATCTGCCCTATCGGCCAAGCCGCATTTTGATCCCGGATGCCGCTGATCATCCAACGCCCTTGGTCGAGTCCGTAGCCATGGGTTCGATCACCGCGCCAATCCCGACACAAGTGCCCTTGCTGCCTTCTGGCGTCATCGCAAAGGGACTGCTCTCTTCGGCGCAGGCGGAAACACTGATCTATGCGGCCAATGCTCATGCGCGCGATCTTCCGGGCAGGTTCGCGCCGGAAGACAAAGGCTGCATCCTCAAGCCCAGCGCCGAAGGTCATGCCTATCGTATGGGATACTTCCTCGGCGACGGCACCGGGGCCGGGAAGGGGCGCCAGGTCGCCAGCGTCATTCTCGACCGCTGGGTGCGCGGTGAGAAACGCCATATCTGGATATCCAAGAACGAAGCCCTGCTGGAGGATGCACGGCGCGACTGGTTGGCCCTGGGAGGCCTGCCCATCGACATTCAGCCGCTCGGTCAATGGAAGCTCGGCACGAAGGTTTCGATGCGGGAAGGTATTCTCTTCGTCACCTATCCAACCCTGCGCTCCGGCAGGAGCGATGCGACGCGTCTCGACCAGATCATCGAATGGGCGGGTGAACAATTCGACGGGCTGATCGTCTTCGATGAAGCGCACGCCATGGCCAATGCCGCTGGGGGTGAGGGTTCGCGTGGCCGTATCAAAGGTTCGGAACAGGGCATCGCAGGCGTGCGCCTGCAGAACCTGCTGCCCCGCGCCCGAGTGCTCTACGCCTCCGCAACCGGTGCCTCGGACGTCAACAACCTCGCCTATGCCACGCGTCTGGGGCTCTGGGGGCCGGAGACTGCCTTTGCCAACCGCGAAACTTTCGTGGCCGATATCCGTGATGGCGGCATCGCTGCGATGGAACTGGTCGCACGCGATCTCAAATCACTCGGGCTCTACACTGCGCGCGCTTTGTCCTTCGCGGGCGTCGAATATGACATTCTTGAGCATTGCCTCACGGGGGACCAGATCGCGGTCTACGATGCCTATGCCGAGGCCTGGGCGGTTATCCATACCAACCTGCGCGAGGCGCTCGAGGAAACCCGCATCGTCGATCAGGACAGCGGCAACACGCTCAACAGCGGTGCCAAGTCGGCCGCGCTGTCGATTTTCGAGGGAACCAAGCAGCGCTTCTTTGCCCAGCTCCTCCTTTCGATGAAGTTGCCGAGCCTGATACCGGCAATCGACGCGGCGCTAGCGGATGGACATGCCGCGGTCGTCCAACTTGTTTCGACCGCTGAGGCCATGCTCGATCGCCGCCTTGCTGATCTTTCCGATGAGGAACGCGAAGACCTGGAAATCGATCTCAGTCCCCGCGACTACGTGATCGATTATCTCGCCAAGAGCTTCCCCGTGCGGCTTATGGCGGTGTTCACCGACGAGAATGGCAATCCCCGTTCCGAACCCATGGTCGACGAGCAGGGGCAGCCGGTCCTGTGCCGCTCGGCACTTGCCGCGCGCGACCGGATGATCGAGCAGCTGTGCGCTCTCCCGCCGATAGCAACTGCGCTCGATGCGATCATTGAGCGCTTCGGGGTCGATGCGGTCGCCGAAGTGACCGGTCGCAGCCGGCGCCTTATCATTGGACGTGATGGCCGGCAGAAGCTCCAGTCCCGCAGTCCGCGCGCCAACATCGCCGAGACCCAGGCCTTCATGGATGGCAGCAAGCGCATCCTGGTCTTTTCCGATGCCGGTGGCACGGGGCGCAGCTACCATGCTGACCTTTCCGTCCGGAACCAGGCAAGGCGCGTCCATTTCCTTCTGGAGCCTGGCTGGAGGGCGGATGCCGCCATCCAGGGGCTTGGTCGCACCAACCGCACAAATCAGGCTTCTGCGCCCTTGTTCCGGCCGGTCACGACCGACGTTCGCGGCGAACGCCGGTTCATCTCGACGATTGCCCGGCGGCTTGACAGCCTTGGTGCGCTGACCCGTGGCCAACGCCAGACTGGCGGTCAAAACCTCTTCGATCCCTCCGACAACCTTGAAAGCACATATGCCAAGGAAGCGCTGAACCGCTGGTTCGGGCTTCTGTTCATGGGCAAACTCGAGGCTGTCGGCCTGTCCAGGTTTCAGGACCTGACCGGGCTCAGGATTGAGGGTGCTGACGGGAGTTTGGTAGACGATCTGCCGTCGATCCAGCGCTGGCTCAATCGCATCCTGGCGCTGCCGATCGCGCTGCAAAACGCGATCTTCGACGAGTTCATCTCCCTGGTTGAGGCACGAGTCGATGCCGCACGGCAAGCTGGAACCCTCGATCTTGGCGTTGAAACGATCGCGGTCGAAAGCTTCGAAGTCATCTCCGATACGCTGCTGAGAACCGATGCCACGTCCGGAGCGACCACACATCTGCTGGAGCTGGAGATTGCCCGGGCTTTGAAGCCGCTGACGCTCAAACGGCTCGGTGAACACTTTGGTCTCGACACCGCGCGGCATCGCCTGATGCATAACGCCCGGTCCGGCCGTGTTGCTCTGCTGGTCCCGGCGCGCAGCCTGCTCTCTGACGAGGGCACACGCATCGCTCGCTTTGAGATGATCCGCCCGCTCAAGCGCACGCATATTCCCGCAGAGCAACTCGCCGAGAGCAGCTGGGAGGTGATCGAGCTGCCGGAGTTCGAACGCCTGTGGCAGGCCGAGGTCGATGAGGCGACGTCAAGCTGCAAGCGTGAACGGCTTCACCTGGCTACCGGACTGCTCCTGCCTGTCTGGGACAAGCTGCCTTCGGACTATGTCCGGGTCAGCCGGATCGCGGCAAAGGATGGGAGTTCGCTCCTTGGCCGAGAAGTGCCGGTCCATAGTGTGCCCGACCTGTGCCGAACGCTTGGCCTTGAGGAGGCCAGCGTCTTGTCCGCCGAAGATATCGTGCAGGCTGTCATGCGATCGGGTCGCCCGATGGAAGTGCGGGGCAGGGAGGCGCTGACCCTCAAGCGAAGCCTCGTCAACGGCGCGCAGCGACTTGAGCTTGCTGGTTGGTCGGCCGCTCGGCTCGACTGGTACAAGGCTCAGGGCTGCTTCACGGAAATCATCCGGTATCAGACGCGCCTGTTTGTGCCCACTGACCAGGCGAACGCGATCTTGGCCCGTCTGACCCGGTAGATCCGCTGTAATGACGGATCAGGCGGCGATCTTTTCGACCTTGATGTCCTTTTCGTGGCGGCGCGCCTCGGCAAGGTCGTGCGCCGCCTGCATCCGCAGCAGACTGTCTGCCCTGAGGCCAAACGCCTTTTCAAACCGGATCGCCATCTCGGCCGATATGCCGGCCCGGCCATTGAGCAGGCTGCTCATCGCCTGGCGCGAGACACCGAGCTTCTCGGCTGCGGCCGAAACCGTCAGGCCATGCGGCTCGACGATCTCAGTGCGCAGCCAGACACCGGCATGAACCGCAAAGCTGGGGTGAAGCTTGATAGCCATCAGTGATAATCCTCCAGATCCAGATCCTCGATGGCGTTCGCCGCGTTGATCCGGAATGTCATTCGCCAGTTGCGCGTCACGGTCAGGGACCAGGTGCCAGCCCTGTCCCCGCTCAGCAGATGCGCGCCGAAATTTGGCGGCACCAGAAGTTCGTCAGCCATCTCGATTACCGACAGCCAGGCGAGCATATTGCGAAGGCGCGCCACCAGATTTCCTGGCAGTCCCTTGGCCTTGCCGGTTTCGGCAAAGCTTCGCAGCGCCTTGTGCGAGATGCTCTCGATTTCCACGCTGCTTGATACCTATATTTCCGACAAGCGTCAAGTGTCGCTTGTCAGATTGAATTGCGCTGAAACTTCGCCATTCGGAGCGAATTGACCCCATCGTGCGTGGCCGAATCGGGATTTCGGAACGTTCGGCTTGTCCAATTACAATTCTGTAATCGCCCCCCTCAAGCGGCATTGCCACCGAAACAGACAGCGGCCGAGGACCGGGCCGTTGGTTGGCAATCCCAAAACATACGAAGGGAGAGGGGAGGGGGCTTTGCCTTGATGAGCCAATTGGGCGCCGATGGTCGGACTGCCGGGCTCGCAATCAGGAGTATGTGCCATGATCAGAACGATTCCGTTGAACAAGCTCGTCCAGTCTCCCCGCAATGTTCGCAAGCATTCCGATGCCGCAGCCGATGCCGAACTCGCAGCGAGCATCGCCGCGCTCGGTCTCTTGCAGAACCTCATTGTCCGGCCTGCGGCCAGGGGCAAGTTCGAGGTCGAAGCCGGTGAACGCCGCCGCCGGGCGATGCTTGCACTCTCCGATGACAAAGTGCTGCCGCGCGATCACCAGGTAACCTGCCTGGTTCTTGAAGACACGGCGGAAGCTGCGGTCGAGACCAGCCTTGCCGAAAACTTCCACCGCCTCGCGATGAACCCGGCCGATGAAGCCGTTGCCTTTGCCTCGCTGATCGAGGGCGACGACCCGACGTGCGCGCTC
>CAYLIK010000179.1:0-5494 GCA_964383565.1 uncultured Sphingomonadaceae bacterium | reverse complement strand
GTCTTTCTGCCGCAGCTCTTAGGATACGGGCGACAGCGGGATCGTTCGGCATTGCGAAGGCCGGAAGGAGCTGGACCATGTCGGCGACACCGCCCCACTCGTCGCGCGCAAGCAACCTGACGGGGTAATGACGCTCCTCGACGACCGCTCCATTAATGGTCAGACGAAGCGTGATATCACCACGCTCAGCCTCGTTGAGGCCAGCAAGATAAGCGGCGTCCAGTTCGACCTTGCGATCACTGAGCGACAGGCTGTCGCCGGGGATGAGCCGATCTACTGTCCAAGATTTGGGACGAAGGAATGATGGCGAAGAGAAAAGCTCAACCAAACAGTTATGGAAATGTCTGCTCGTCTGATTCTCGACGACGATCGATCGAACCACCGGAATCGCATTTTGATAGGAAGCATAAGTGAAGCTTCCCGCGATATCGGCGGAAACCGTCGGATCATGGATTGTTGATGCGGTTTCTTTCCCGCCCAAGCTCCCTTCGCCAAGACTTTCCATATTTTCCCCCTGCCTGGAAAATAACGGACGCACCCGAGATTGAAAGATATTATTGCAGCAAATACGGATTATTTCAGAAATTCAGGAACAATCGAGACCGCACAATGGCAAAAAAAGTCTTTGAGATTTGGTAAACTACCGGGAACTCGCTTTCACATAGATAATCCAACGGCAGCTTCTTAAACGCTGCGATCTATAGAAGACAATGCAGAATGTCCGACTGTGCGGACGTCGCTAGCTCCGCTGAACGTAGGGCGGCTTGACCGTTTATTGCATTCAAGAGCGGATAGTTCGGATCGTCCAACATTGCAGACGTTCGGAGCAAGCCCATTCATCGTCAGCTTTCAGGCGATCGGCGGGAGGGCTAAGCTGACGTAGCCGTTGGAACAACACCCAGCCTGTTGTGACAAGATCAGGACGACCGCTCTCACAAAAAAGAGCGTCCGGAGCCCTCTCGTCGAGAACCTGCCGGACGCTATTCGAGCTCATCGATCAGCCGTTGAGTTTGTCTTTCAACGCCTTCGCGGGCGCAAACCCGAGCTTGCGCGAGGCTGGGATGTGGATGGTCTGGCCATTGGCGGGGTTGCGGCCTTCGCGGGCGGGACTGTCCTTGACCTTGAACTTGCCGAACCCGGGGAGCGAGATCTCTTCACCCTTGGCAGCGGCGTCGCTGATCGCGGCGATCACGGCGTCTACGATCTTTCTGGCATCGCTCTTGCTCAAGTCGTGGGCAGCAGCGATCTGTTCAGCGATGTCGGTCGTATTCATGGGTAACTCCGTTCAAGAATGAACGGCGCGGATAGGCACATCGTCGCCGCGGAGCAAGCACGCCGCGAGTGATGGCAGGAGTAGTACGCTAAGCGTCAACCTTCGGCAGTTTGAGCTTGCGGCGAGGCTGCTTGAGCGCAGGCGCTGCCGTTGGCGCCGTCTCCGTCGCAGCGCCCTCTGACTTTTTCCGGCCCAGCCCGATCTTAAGCGCCAGGCTCTTGCGCTGCTCGGCATAGTTGGGCGCGACCATCGGATAATCGGCCGGCAGCTTCCACTTGGCGCGGTAGTCGGCAGGCGTCATCTGATAGTGGGTCATGAGATGGCGCTTGAGCATCTTGAGCTTCTTGCCGTCCTCAAGGCACACAATGTAGTCCGGCTTGACCGAAGCGCGGATCGACACGGCGGGTTCCTGCACCGGGACCTCTACCTCGACCGGCTTGCCGAGGGTAGCGAGCGCATCATGAACCTTGGCGATCAGAGTGGGCAGGTCACTGGTCGCGACGCTGTTGTTGGCGACATGCGCCGACACGATGTCAGCGGTTAAAGTCAGTAGGGTTTCATCAGCCATCAGTCGCTCCTGTTTCGGTGCGCATAGCCAAATGACCGCCTCGGGGGAACAGGTTTGCTGACAATAATGTTGGCTGATTGCCAGATCCCAATCTGAAGCTTCGATGATCTCAGCCTGTTCTCTTTCGACTTGATCTCTCCGGGACACTCATCAATGGTCGCGTCGCTCCTGTGAAATCCAGGAGTGGGGCGTGGAAACCCCTCTACTCATGCTCGGTCACAGCTATCTGCGGCCGGGTGGCATGCGCGCATGTCCAGCCGGCTTGCCGGTAAAGGCGCATGCGCCTGTGAGTAGCAGGTTTCCAACATCCGGCTTTTTGCCGTCGCCCCGAGTGGACATAGGCGCGACGTGACAAGCCTGAAGCAGCGTCGTGCCCAAGATGGGGAACGACGATGCTATCAAATTCTGGTTTCAAAATCCGCCACGCGACAATTGCCGCCATTGGTATGGCGCTGCTGTCGAGCGCTGCCCCTGCGCAGGAGGTTCTGACCGGCGAGCAGCTCAGCCAGATCGCCGAGCAGGTGCGCTCTTTCAAGCCGCGCGACGAGTTCGATACGCCGCCGGCGATGCCATCGCTCGCGGGTAAGCGGTTCAGCTATACGATTGCACCTTTGCCAACCGGTGCCGACAACAAGATCTGCAACGGATCGCCGAGAAAGTCCTACTGGTCCAACGAAGGCCGGCTGGACGTCGGTGCGAGCGGGGGCGTGATGCTGCCGTCTGACTTTGTCGGCCAACAAAGCAGAGCATTTCCCGAGCCCGCCGATCGGCGCGCATCACGCATATTAGACGTCTACAGCTTCACCTGCCACTTCGTGCGGCAGCCGGATTATGTCGCCAACAACGCCTTGGGAGCACAGTTCACCATCAAGAAAACGACCACGGTCATCACCGCCATCGGCGAGTCGCCGTTATTACGCAACAAGCCCTGGAAAATCTATTGGGAGAAGCCGGTAACCGGTGATGAAGCGCGCCAGCTTTCAGAGCATATCCGGATCCGCATCAGCGGAACGCTGTCGGACTGGTCGCCCGGCAAGTCGGTGATCTGCGGCACCCATGTCCGGCTTCCGACGATCCAACTGCCCCAGGACGAGACGACATCGGCCTGCCTCTTTAAGGGAAGGCCCGACCTGTTCGAGGTGATCGACGCAAGCAACGGTGCGGTGTTGTTCAGCAGCCCCAGGCTGCCCGACTGAGCATATCTACGCAAAGCAACATCCCGCTCACCTCCCGCACAAAGAGACGACTTTATGGAACAACTCGCAGTCAAACGTCCTGATGGGTATGGTCAAAAACTATGCGCAATTTCGTGTGCAGGCATTGCCTTCACACTCTTCGTTTTCGCCATGCTGCTGCCGTTGGAGCGCTATGGCGAGATCATCGCCAAAAATGTCGCTGTCCGCTTCTGGTTACTGGCTGTAGCTGGCGGATTGCTCCAAATCGCGCTGATGTGCGCGCTCACCGCCATCATCGTCAAAGCGGTGTGGTTTCTGCCCCGGCGGGAGATCCCGGCTGACCAGGCATCAGCCAACCCGAACGTATCACCCGCGGTGACTGCAGCCACTGCTGAGGCAGGCAGCGCGTCCATGCCGTCGTCAAATGCGGGTAACGGCGCGCTTATCTTTGGCGTCCTGTCGGTATTTATCATGCTGGCGTTGCTGATGTTCATTAGCTTGGTAGCCGGGTGAGCCGACCTCAGCTGGACTGACGCAAGGGCGCGCCGACTTACTTGTACGGCGATGGCAGCATCCGTCGCTCTTAATATCCGGTCGTGCGCACCGTGGTCGCTATGTTGCGGCAATTGATGCGAATCCCAACAGCCTGCGCTGCTGATCCCATTCCATTGGTAAGTCGCGGATGCGCGCCAGCGTCTGGCGGGTAAGCTCCGGGGGCTGCCGCCCATCGAGGATGGCAGCGATGATGTCGGGCGCCAGGAACCCAAGCTTGACCAACACCGAGAAGTAATGCGGCTCATGCCCTTGCGCCTGGGCGATCTCCTTCATCGATCGGCCGCTGCCGTCAAACAGCGTCTTGCGGGCAGCATGCGCCTTGGCGATGAGCTTGATCAGCGCCGGATCGGGCTGGCGTACATCTCGGCCCGGCTCTGGCGGAATGGTGAGCTTGACCTCCCTGGCGCGCCGGAGCAGCTTGACCGCGACGGTCAGGATCAATGGCGGTGCTGGTGTGCCGGCGCTGTGCTTGAGCCCGGTGAGCGCGATCAGTCCGGCGCGGTCGACGCTGATGCACAGTTGCTCAGGCTCAACCTCGACCCGTGTGACCAGCCGAAGCAGGGCGGCGCGTTGCTCGGATGCCGGCAGGTCGCTTAACCGCCGCTCGAGCGCGGCCGCTTCGAACAACAGCGCCTGGGTGGAGACCGCATCAGGCGCGAACGGTGCGACCGCATTATGAAGTGCGTTGCCGCTGCGGAGCAGGCCCCCGAGCCGGGCGGTGACGATCTGCTCGAGATCACCCGCTGGCACCCGCCAGACCGGCTCCTTGCTGTCGGTGAGGTCAGTGCGTGACGCATAATAGCGGTAGCGCTTGGCTTGCTTGGCGGTGTGGCTCGGCGACATCCGCCGGCCATGACCGTCGAACAGAATGCCGGCGAGCAGGCTCGGATCATTGGCGTTGCAGCCATGATGCCGGTCGACCCGGTTGCGTTCAAGCAAGGCCTGGGCCTGCTCGAACAGGGCAGGGGAGAGCAGTCCGTCATGCTCGCCCGGATAGGCGGTGCCCTTATGGCAGATGTCACCCACATAGATCCGGTTCTGGAGGATTGTATAGAGCGCGCCCCGCGTGAAGGTCGACCCTTCGCTCCGATCCTTGCGCGGCCGGGACCGGATGCCCTGCTGGTCGAGCTCGCCCTGCAGGGCGGGAACTGACCCCAGCGCCAGATAACGTGCGAAGATCAGGCGCACGCGTTCGGCCTCAATCTCGTTGATCACCAGCTTGCGCGCGACCACCTCATAGCCGAGCGGGACTGGGCCACCCATCCACAGGCCACGAGCCTTACTGGCGGCGATCTTGTCGCGGACCCGCTCAGCGCCGATCTCGCGTTCGAACTGGGCGAACGACAAGAGCATGTTGAGGGTAAGCCGGCCCATGCTGGTCGATGTGTTGAATGATTGCGTCACGCTCACGAACGACGCACCGGCACCATCCAGCACATCGACGATGCGCGCGAAGTCGGCGAGGCTGCGGGTGAGCCGGTCGATCTTGTAGATGACGATGACATCGACCGCGCCGCCACGCACATCATCGAGCAGCCGCTTGAGGGCAGGGCGCTCCATCGATCCGCCCGAGAAGCCGCCATCCTCATAGCGGGTCTCATTGAGCACCCAGCCTTCATGACGCTGACTCGCTACATAGGAGGCACAAGCCTCATACTGCGCATCCAGGCTGTTGAAGGCCTGATCCAATCCTTCCTCGGTCGACTTGCGGCAATAGACCGCGCAGCGCACGACGCTGGAGTCTGCCTGACCGCCGCGACCGCCACCATTCCTATACATCGACCGCCTCCGCGACGATGCGCTTGCGCTGCTTCAGGCCAAAGAAGCGGGGGCCTGACCAGCGCGTGCCAGTGATCGCGCTGGCGACATGGCTGAGCGAGGCATAGCGGCGCTCCTCGAACAGATAGCCGTCCTCCAGCACCT
>CAYLIK010000178.1:0-5614 GCA_964383565.1 uncultured Sphingomonadaceae bacterium | reverse complement strand
CCTGCACGAAGATTTCGCCATGCCCGCCGAGAACGGCGACCGCGACCTGATCGACCGAACTTGCGTTGGCGGCGATCAGCGAGAGCGAGGAAAAGCCCCATACCGGTACGCCCCACGCCAAGCCGAGCGCACGGGCGGCCGCGAGGCCGACCCGTGTCCCGGTAAAGCTTCCCGGGCCGCAGTCCACCCATATGAGACCGGCCCGGCCTCGATCCGGCAAGGCTTCGATCATCGGGATCAGCTGTTCGGCATGGCCGCGCCCGACGATCTCATGCCGCTCGGCTATGACCGTGTCGCCTTCCAGCAGTGCGACGGAGCAGGCCGCGGTCGCAGTGGATATGGAAAGCTGCACGTCGTTCAGGCGATGCTGTTTGTCTCCTCGAACTCCGGGCGGGGCAGCCGCTCGAAGATCGTGGACGGATCACCATGGCCCAGTGTCGAGATGAAGTTGGATTTCACAGTCGTGCCGGCAAAGAAGGCGCCATCCACCGCGGCATTGTCGAAGCCCGACATCGGCCCTGTATCAAGACCAATCGCACGCGCAGCCAAGATGAAATATGCACCCTGGAGCGAAGAATTGCGGAACGCCGTCTGTTCCGCCAGTTCCGGGCTGCTGGTGAACCAGCTTCTCGCATCGGCGTGCGGAAAGAGCTGCGGCAGTTTTTCGTAGAAGGCCATGTCCATGCCGATAATTGCTGTGACAGGCGCTTTCAGGATCTTCGCCTGGTTGGTTGCCGATGCCAGCGCGGCAAGCTTGGCCTTGGCTTCTTCTGAAACGCACCAGACGATCCGCAGCGGCTGACAATTGGCTGATGTCGGCCCCATCTTCACAAGCTCGTAGATCGCCCGAAGTTCAGTTTCGGATACGGTTGCATCACTGTACCCGTTGTAGCTTCGTGCTGCCCGGAAAATTTGATCGAGCGCAGCATCGGGCAACGGATTAGGCATTTAGGATTTCCCCCTGATGATTGATGGACAAAAAGGCGTTATATGGCGCGGACTTCGGTGACTTCCGGAACATAATGCTTGAGCAGAGATTCGATGCCATTCTTCAGCGTCGCCGTCGAAGAAGGACAACCTGAGCAGGCGCCATGCATCGCGAGATAGACTGTCCCGCGCTGAAACCCACGATAGACGATGTCGCCGCCGTCGCGCGCAACCGCCGGGCGCACACGTGTCTCGATCAGGTCCTTGATTTGGACGACAATATCTTCGTCCGCTGGATCATCGAGGATATCATCTTCGTCCGAAATGGCGATGTCGCCAGCCGATCCGGCATTGAACAACGGCGCGCCGCTCGAGAAATGATCGAGAAGGACAGTCAGCACATCGGGCTTGGTGGCGGCCCAGGATCCGCCGGACCCTATGGTCACCGAGATGAAGTCCTTGCCGAAGAAAACGCCCGTCACGTCACCGATGCTGAACAGCGCAGAAGCGAGCGGTGAGGCTTCGGCTTCTTCGGGATCAGCAAAATCGCGGGTTCCCTGATCCATCACCGTCTGGCCGGGGATGAATTTGAGGGTCGCGGGGTTGGGCGTCAGTTCGGTCTCGATCAGCATGGCTGGCATGTGGGCCTAAAGGCTTGCAGGATCAAGACCTCGATAGGCGAGCGCGTCATGCTCACGCAATCAAGCCTTTCTTTTGCCGCTATTATCAGTCATAGGCGCGTCAACGCCGATATCACCCGACAACTATTTGGGCGATATCCGGCCGGAGCTGCGTGAACAACTGCCTTTCCAAATGGCAGGATGCGCTCCGCCTCGGGCGTTTTAGCTTCGGGCTTCCCTTTTCACGCGGGTTGTCAGTCAACCCGCTGGCACGTGCGCCATGATGGCGCGCGGCCGCATGATATTTGAAAGTGACTATTTTGATCAAATTTTCCCAGCTTGGCCTCGCCGAGCCGATACTCAAGGCCCTGTCCGCCAAGGGTTATGACGTGCCGACGCCGATCCAGGCGCAGGCGATCCCGCCCCTGCTCGAAGGCCGCGACCTTTGCGGCATCGCGCAGACGGGCACGGGCAAGACGGCGGCTTTCGCGCTGCCATCGCTCCATTATCTCGCTGCCAACCCCAAGCCGCGCGCGCCGGGCTCCTGCCGGATGCTGATCCTTTCGCCGACGCGCGAACTCGCCAGCCAGATCGCCCAGAGCTTTACTGACTATGGTCAGTTTCTGCGGCTTTCCGTGGCGACTGTGTTCGGCGGCGTGCCGATCAACCGGCAGATCCGGCAGATGGGGCAGGGCGTCGACGTTCTCGTCGCCACGCCCGGCCGGCTGCTCGATCTGATCGAACAGCGCGCGCTGAGCCTGCGCAATGTCGAGATCTTCGTGCTCGACGAAGCCGATCAGATGCTCGATCTCGGTTTCATCCACGCACTCAAGCGCATCGACACGATGCTGCCCAAGAAGCGGCAGAGCCTGTTCTTTTCCGCGACGATGCCCAAGACGATTGCCGAGCTTGGCGATCGTTTCCTGACCGATCCGGTGAAGGTCTCGGTTGCGCCGCAATCGACGACGGCTGAGCGGGTCGATCAGTCAGCGATTTTCGTCAATCAGGCGGAAAAGCAGGCCCTCCTTACCATCATGCTTCGTCGCGAGCCGATTGAGCGGGCGCTGGTTTTCTCGCGCACCAAGCATGGCGCAGATCGTATTGTGAAGCATCTCGTCGCGGCCGGCATCCAGTCCGCGGCCATCCACGGCAACAAGAGCCAGCCTCAGCGCGAGGCGGCGCTTGGCGCATTCCGCAAGGGCGACATCAAGATCCTTGTCGCGACCGACATCGCCGCGCGGGGCATCGACATCGGCGGGGTCAGCCATGTCTTCAATTTCGAGTTGCCGAACGTCGCCGAGCAATATGTCCACCGCATCGGCCGGACGGCACGGGCAGGGGCGGCTGGCATCGCCATCGCTTTCGTCGCTGATGACGAGCGCGGCTATCTGCGCCAGATCGAGAAGCTGACCCGCGTTCGCTTGGAAATGCTGCCGCTGCCGGAAAATTTCGTCGCCGAGAAGGACAAGCTGCCGAAGCCTGCTCAGGCACCAGCAACAGCACAGCGTCGTTTCGAAGGCGCTCGCGGTCATGGCGGTGCGCCGCGCCGCGACGAGGATCAGCCCAAGCGGCGCTTCCCGCCAAGGCGCAGCAAGGGCGTGGGCACGCACAAGGGCGCGGTCCAGCGGACTGGCTCGCGCTAGAAGCGTTCCCGCATCATCGCGAAACGATCGATCGCAAGGTCGATCGTTTCGGTATTTTTGGTGAAGCAGAGGCGGACGACCGACTTGATCGGATCGCGCGCGTAGAAGGCTGACATCGGGATCGTCGCCACACCGCCCTCGCGCAGCATATGATCGGCGAACTGCTCGTCATCCAGCGTGATCCCCGATGCGGCCAGATCGATCGACAGGAACCATGTCGCGTCTGAAGCCAGCGTCACATAGCCTGCTGCCTTGAGGCCATGATCCAGCCGATCACGCTGTTCGGCAAAGCCGGCGCGCATCGTCTTGAACCAGCTGCCCTCTTTCGCAAGTCCCACCGCGACCGCGCTTTGCAGGTTTGGGGGAGTGGTGAAGGTCAGGAATTGATGCGCCTTGGCGAGTATATCCGCGATCGGCGGCGCGGCGAGCATCCAGCCGACCTTCCATCCCGTCAGCGCAAAGATCTTGCCCGCCGAGCCGATCTTGACGGTGCGGTCGCGCATGCCGGGAAGCGCCATCAGCGGGATATGCTCGCCATCGAACACGACATGCTCCCAGACCTCGTCGCAGATCGCGATGACGTCATGACGGACGCAGAGCCCGGCGAGCAGGGCCAGGTCATCGCGTGACCACATGGTCGCGGTAGGATTGACCGGGTTGTTGAGGATCAGCAGGCGGGTGCGTGGGCCAAACGCAGCTTTCAGTAATTCCGGATCGATCCGCCAGTCCGGCGGGGTGAGATCGATCAGTTTCGCAACGCCGCCGGCGCGTTCGACCAGTGGGAGATAGGCGTCGTAGAGCGGCTGGATCAGCAGCACTTCGTCGCCCGGCGTCACTAGTCCAAAGATAGCGGCGGCGAGGGCTTCGGTCGCGCCGGAGGTGACGATCACTTCGGAGGACCAGTCGAGATCGAGGCTCTGATGTTGGCTATAATGTGCGGCGATCGCCTGACGAAGCTCGGGCAGGCCCCAGGTCGGCGGATATTGGTTGGATTGTGTCAGCAGCGCATCCGCCGCCGCACGGAGCACATCCTCGGCGCCCTTGTCTGTGTCGGGAAACCCCTGACCCAGATTGATGGCGCCGAGTTCGCGCGCGAGCGCTGACATCTTCGAGAAGATGGTTGTGGGCATTGCGGCGTAGATCGGATTCATGCCCGGCCCTTATCGCCGCTCAGCCCGGCTTACAGCACATATTTGCTGAGATCGGTGTTTCGCGCGACTTCCTGAAGCTGGCCGTCCACATAAGCTGCATCGATGGTCAGGCTCTGGCCCTTGCGGTCCTCGGCGTCGAAGCTGACATCCTCCAGCAGCTTTTCCATCACGGTGGAGAGACGGCGGGCGCCGATATTCTCGATCTGGCCGTTCACCTCGGCGGCGGTCCTCGCTATCGCGCGGATGCCGTCTTCGGTGAAGCTGATCTCTACGCCCTCCGTGCCGATCAGCGCGCGATATTGCTCGGTGAGCGAGGCGCGCGTGTCGGAGAGGATGCGGACGAAATCCTCCTCGGTCAGCGCCTTGAGCTCGACGCGGATGGGCAGGCGGCCCTGAAGCTCCGGCAGCAGGTCGCTCGGCTTGGCGACGTGGAACGCGCCCGAGGCGATGAAGAGAATATGGTCGGTCTTCATCGGGCCGTACTTGGTCGAAACCGTGGTGCCCTCGATCAGCGGCAGCAGATCGCGCTGCACGCCCTCGCGGCTCACCGATCCGCCTCGCACGTCGGAGACGGCGATCTTGTCGATCTCGTCGAGGAAGACGATGCCGTTCGCTTCCGCATCGTTAAGCGCGGAGCGGTTCACCTCATCATGATCGAGGCGCTTGTCAGCTTCCTCGTCGACCAGCTTGGTCCAGGCCGCGCACACCGGCAGCTTGCGCCGCTTGGTACGCTGTCCGCCGAACGCCTTGCCCATCATGTCGGAGAGGTTGATCATGCCGACCTGGCCGCCCATGCCGGGAATCTCCATCGGCATGCCGCCGCTGTCTTCCAGCTCCAGTTCGATTTCCTTGTCGTCGAGCTGATGGTCCTCGAAGCGTTGCTTGAACGCCATGCGGGTTGCCTCGCTGGCATCCTTGCCGACGAGCGCGTCGAGCAGGCGTTCGAGCGCGGCTTCCTCAGCCTTGTCCTTGACGGCGGCGCGGCGGCGTTCCTTTTCCAGCCGCACGGCTTCCTCGACGAGATCGCGGGCGATCTGCTCGACGTCGCGGCCGACATAGCCGACCTCGGTGAACTTGGTCGCCTCGACCTTGACGAAGGGGGCGTCGGCGAGCTTCGCGAGGCGGCGGCTGATCTCGGTCTTGCCGCAGCCGGTCGGCCCGATCATCAGGATGTTCTTGGGGCTTACCTCGTCGCGCAGGTCTTCGGGGAGACGCTGGCGGCGCCAGCGATTGCGCAGCGCCACCGCGACAGCGCGCTTGGCGTCGTTCTGGC
>CAYLIK010000177.1:4249-5621 GCA_964383565.1 uncultured Sphingomonadaceae bacterium | reverse complement strand
GAGCCGCATTTCTTTTGGAGCAGTTCCAGGCCAATCTTCCATTCGTCCTTCACGCCGCAATGCTTGCGCGCCAGCTCATACATGCGTCGCTCGAACGGCTTGCGGAGCCGGAAATAGTCGCGGTGAAGCGTCAGGACGTTCTTGCTGATGACCGAGCGATAGACCCAATCCGACAGGGTGATTTCGAGATCGAGCATCCGGCCATCGAACGTCTTGCGTGTGATCCTGGCCTCTTCGATCAGGCCGAAAATCCGTGTTTCCTCGACACCGCCCGTTTGAATGTTGGTCCGCACGGTCGTTCCGCGCAGGCGGGTGAGGGCGTCGGCCATCAGTCGATAGCCTTCGCCGCTGGTTTGCCGGTTGGTGGCGACGAGCAAGTCATAGGCTTGCAGGCGCACCGTGCGGCTAGGTTCCTCGCCCTTGTTCATCTTCGCGACGAGCTGCGAGATGCAGTAGATCAATATGTCCTTGTCGGCCCCTGTGCATTATGCGGACATAGATTCACGGTAGCGGTTTTATGAGCAGCGGCATGAGGCCATTGGCGTCGAGATCGAGGTGATCGGACCAGACATAATCGCCGGTGAGATTGATGCGATCCCAACCCAATGGTGAGAGCCGAGACAGCATAGCCGGATCGATCTGGCTTCCGCGGCGGCGCATTTCTTCGACGGCGTGCCCAAGATAGCGACAGTTGAACAGGATGATCGCTGCGGTGACGAGGTTGAGGGCAGCCGCGCGGGTTTGCTGGTTCTCCAAGCCACGGTCGCGAAAGCGCCCGAGCCGATGGAAGGCGACCGCTCGCGCCAGGCTGTTGCGCGCCTCGCCCTTGTTCAACTCGGCGGTGACCGTGCGGCGTAGCGCCGGATCGTCGAACCAGCGCAACGTGAACAGCGTGCGCTCGATCCGTCCTACCTCGCGGAGCGCCGCGGCGAGGCTGTTCTGCTGGCGGTAGGCGGATAGCTTTTTGAGGATCAGCGAGGGCGTAACGGTGCGATCACGCATCGCGCCGATGACGCGTTCGATATCCGGCCAGTGGCTGACGATCAGATCCCGGTTGAGCCTGTGACCGAACAGTGGCGCAAGCCTGCCATAGCGCTTCGAAGGTTCGAATGCGTAGAGGCGCCGGTCGGACAGGCGAGGAATGCGCGGCTCGAAATCGAGCCCGAGGAGATGCATCGTTGCGAACACGATGTCGGAAACGCCGCCTCCATCGACGTGCAGCGCGGTCAGATCGGCGTTGCTGTCATGGCCGAGGAGCCCATCGAGCGCATGGATGGCTTCTCCTGCCGTGCCGGCAATCACCGTCTGGTGCAGCGGCGCGTAGCGGTCGTAGTCGGCCATTTTATCGAGGCCCAAGAGCTTTGCCTTGAGC
>CAYLIK010000177.1:0-4239 GCA_964383565.1 uncultured Sphingomonadaceae bacterium | reverse complement strand
CGGTGATGGTGGTGTAGATCTTGACCACTGGGTCGCGACCATAATGGGCGTTGACCGCTCCGCCGGCTTCGCCCGGCCCGCCCAGGTAGAAGGCCTGGCCATCCGCGGAAGCCCGGTGTCCTTGCCCAAACCAGGCGGCGATCGGCTCGGCGTGGATGGCGTCGGTCAGACAGGCGAGCGCCGCCCGAAAGGTTTCCTCGCGCATGTGCCATGTCTGCATGCGCAGCAGCGCGCGGCGTGACCCTGCGCCGCATACCTCGGCCATGCGCGACAGCCCAAGATTGGTCGCTTCGGCAATCAGAGTGGCGAGGAAGGCCTGCTCATCGCCAGGCGGCAACCCGGTCGAGACGTGCCCGAAGTGCTGGGTGAAGCCGGTCCATCGTTCGACCTGCGACAGCACGTCGGTGATACGCGTGGCAGGCAGCATACCGTAGCAGGCAAGCGTCAGATGCCGTCCTTCGTCGTGCCCGGCATCATCGTCCTTCAGTTCCTTGGGGAAGCGCAATCGCTCGCCAGCGAACAGGGCAGCATCACGTCCGGCCAGATTCTGGGCGACGTCGCACAAGGCTTTGTCGAGTTGCGCGGCGCGCTGATCGAGCCATGCGTGTGGATCACCGAGCGAGAACACCGGTTGCAGCGCTGCGCCACTTGATGGCGCGAGCAGCACGTCCAGCAACCTGTGCAGCCGTGACCTCGGCACCCAGATATCACCCGATGCCAGTGCATTGGCGAGCGCCCCGTAGGTGGCCATCTCCTAATGCGTCCGGTCGATCTTGCCGGCGACCACGACATGGCGGTGCCAGCGCCGCTCGACATGACCGAGCGGAACGTCGGCAGGGAGCGGCTTGCGCCAGTCGCCATCAAGATCCGACAGGACCGTCATCGCATTGCGCAACGCCGCGGTGCCGGCCCGGCCGTGGAAATCGAGCGTTTGCAGGAATAGAGGTCCTATTCGTTTGAAGGTCCGGTATTCGGCTGCGATCTCGCTCAACACATCGTCCCTGTGAGGTGCCGCGGTACGACGGATGATCGCGGCATCGGCATCGAGCATGTCGAGAGGCACGATATCCCTGAGGGCCGCGCCGATATCTTCACCGGTGCGTGCTACCCGGCTAACTGTTTCCAGCACGGTGGCGATGCGCATCAGTCGGTCACGGCCTTCGCGTCCCGAAATCGCGATTCCCTGTTCCAGGCGTTTGCGGGCACGAAGGTGAGCGCGTCCCATCAAGGCGCCGAACATGGCGATCGCCGCGTCGGTAAGCGTGGCTTCCATCTCGCGCAGCGTAGCAAGCAGGATGACCCGCCTGCGGGAGGCGCGCATCTGTTGGAAGGCCTGGGCGGTATAGCGCACGCCTTCGCGGGCGAACTGCGTCATGCGTGGCTCGTGCAGGGGATCGACCGGAACACAGGAAATTCCGGTCCTGCGGATCAGAGCGACCTTCTCAAGGATTTCGGCGAGCGAGGCTGACGCGACGCGGGGCTGTGGTTCGCGCAGCCACGACAAGCGGCTCTGTCGATCATGCACCTTCTCATCGACCAGCGTATCGAGGCGCTGACGCATATCCGCATCGAGTTTATCATGGATTGCAGCGACCAGATCGGTTTCCACCCGCAGCATCGCCTCGGCCGCCATCCGCTCGACTACGCTGATGCCGGGGATAACGATGCGCCGCGTGCGCAGCTCGTCGAGCAGTCGATCGAGCAGAATACGCCCGTCCACGATGGGCATGGCTTCGATTTCCAGCCAGGTCATCATGATACCGCGCGCTGGCCGGCTCAGATCGGTGAAGCCGAAGCGCGCCTTGATGGCGGCAAGCTGATCGTAGCGGGTCGGCGCTCGCCGCGCGAAGTCGGCGATGGCGCCTGCATCCACCCCGACCTGCTCGGCGATATGGTCGAGCATGATCGCAGGCAACAGCTCGCCTGCGCGCAGATGCCGCCCCGGAAAGCGGAGGCAACAGAGTTGCAGGGCGTAGCTCAACCGGGTTGCCGGAGTGCGCGCGGTGCCGATTGCAGCAAGGTCCTCGGCATCGAGGCCATAGTGTCGCACCACCGCCGCCTCGCTGTCGGGCAAAGCAAGCAATGCGGCGCGCTGCCGCTGGGTCATCGGAATACGTGCGGGCATGTTTCATCCTTCAAAAACCTCTTGCCTTTTGCCCGCTTAATGAAAGAGGATTGAGAAAGGCCCAAGGCTGCGGAAAATGGTGCATCCTGTTTCCACCTCCGGATACGGCCGTTTGTGAAAGAAGCTGGATGACGCGCGAATCCTATCTGATCGGCTATGCCCGCGTGTCGAAGGGCGACGACCAGTCGAACGCCACGCAGCGGCGCGCGCTCGACGCGCTCGGCTGCAAACGTGTATTCGAGGAGACCGCTAGCGGCGGGCGATGGGACCGACCCAAGCTCCTGGAGATGATCGGGCAGTTGCGCGAGGGAGATGTCGTCGTCGTCTGGAAGCTCGACCGGCTGTCGCGCAGCCTGAAGGACATGCTGCACATCATGGAGCGGATCGAGCTCGCGGGAGCGGGCTTTCGTTCGTTGACCGAAGCGATCGACACCACCACCGCGGCAGGGCGGATGATGATGCAAATGGTGGGAAGCTTCGCCGAGTTCGAGCGGGCCATGATCCGCGAACGCACCAGCGCCGGCCTTGCCCAGGCACGTGCCGAAGGGCGGATCGGCGGACGACGGCGCAAGCTCGGCGACAAGCAGCGTCGCGAAATCGCCGAATCCGTCACCTCCGGTCGCAAGTCCGGTGCCGAGATGGCACGGTTGTACGGCGTCAGCGAACCCACGGTCTCGCGCATCGTCGCCGCGCACCGCCAGCAATTCAGTCAGCAGCAGAGGGAACAGGCATGAAGCGTGGTCACGATCTGTCCGGCGTCATGAAGTTCGCCACCTCGCCGGCCTGGGGCGAGCATCTGGGCGAGGCGCTCGGCGATCATCTCGGTCTGGCGATGGAGGAGTTCGACTTCGAAGCGGACGAGCTGGCAGACATCGTCGGCGATCATTGGGCCGGCGTGTTGTGGGGATGCGCGTTCGAGGATCTGCTCACGCGCACCATCGAACCCGGGGACCGGAACATTGTTGATGACTATATTCGGCGCCGGGGTTGGAACGAGAGCGGCTCGACCAAAATCTACCTGCGTGCCCTTCGATCGTCGGTGATGAGCCTCTACGAAGTCAGCGAGGTCGAGCCCGGGAGCGGCTTCCTTGTGCGCGACCTGATCCAGGGCGGCGAGCCGCTTCGAGTATCCGAGCGCAGCGCCTCGCAGACGCTGAAGCAATGGGACAGGATCGGTGCCCGCGTCGTGCAGGTCGGAGGCAAGCACCTCCTGTCGGGCGGCGTGCTGTCGTTCACGATGGAGGCGGCCGAGGCGCTCGTCGCCGATCTGCGGCGCTCGAAGGGCAAGCGCAGCCCGCGCACCGCGTTGAACCTAGACGCCGACGATCTTGCTGCGCTTCCAGCCCTCATCAGCACGGCATGGCTGTTCGATGTCGTTCCCAAGACCATGGGACCGGCGTCGATCCCTACGCTGCACAACAGTGATGGCGAGGAAGTGGTGTTCCACCGCGTGCGCTTTCCCTTCGCACGCGGCGTGACCCAGGCGCTGGTCGGTGAGCGGCTCGATACTATCCCTGCGCTTCAGCGGGAAACCACGCACTTCTGGAACTGGCTGGGCGAGGAACCGAACGGAATAGCGAAGAGCACCGGGCGTATGGCGTGGGGTGTGACGATGGCGGACGGCACCCCGGTGCTCGGCAATGTCGAATTGAAAGGCCGCGCCCTGATTCTCGCCGTCACCTCGGCCGAGCGGGCGAAACGCGGCACCGCGCTCATGACCGATGCGCTAGCCGGGTTGGTCGGCTCGCCGCTGACCACGATCGAGACGGTCGAACAGGCCATGGCGGCGCGGGCCGAGGGACTGACAATGTCCGAACCGGCACCCGCCATTGCGCCAGAGGTGGCAACCCCGCTCATCCATGCCATGCTCGACCGTCAGTACCGCGCGACGCTCGATGAACCCATCGGCATACTCGGCGACATCACCCCGCGCGCAGCCGTTCAAACGGCCGCAGGCCGGCACCGAGTAGCCGGGTGGCTCAAGCATCTCGAAAACCGCAGCAGCAGCCAACTCGACGCGAACGACCCGATGGCCACCTACGACTTCACCTGGATGTGGCGCGAACTTGGCATCGAGAACCTGCGCAAATAGTTGGCTACCCCTGACGTCGATG
>CAYLIK010000176.1:0-5624 GCA_964383565.1 uncultured Sphingomonadaceae bacterium | reverse complement strand
GAAGTTCAACATCAACCGCGAGCAATCGGCCTTCATGTTCTCCATTGTATGGCTTAGACTCGCCGCATGGGACTATTGACCTTCAGCATCAACGTCACCCTGGACGGCTGCATCGACCACCAGGAGGGAATTGCCGACGACGAGACGCACGCCTTCTTCACCCGCCTTATGGACGAGGGCGGGGCGATGCTGTGGGGTCGCGTCACCTACGAGATGATGGAGAGCTACTGGCCGGCAGTCGCCCGCGGCGACGAGGAGGCGCCGCCGGCGATACGCGAGTGGGCGGTCAAGCTGGAGGCCAAGCCGAAGTACGTAGTGTCATCGACGCGAAAGGCCTTCCCGTGGACCAACAGCCACCACATCGGCGACGAACTGCGCACGAGCGTGCAGAGGCTCAAGGACGCGACCCCGGCCGGCGTGCTCCTCAGTAGCGGCAAGCTCGCGACCGAGCTGGACCGGCTGGATCTAATCGACGAGTACAAGCTCCTCGTGCACCCCAGGATCGCGGGCCACGGCCCGACCCTCTACCAGAGCGGGCTGCCCAGCACGCGACGGCTCGAGCTGATCTCGGCCAAGCCGCTCCGCAACGGCGCGGTCGCCATGCATTACCGGCGCGCGCGCTGACCCAGAGCAGCCTCTTCGCGCCCAACTCGCGGGCCTGCGGGTCATAGGAAGCCTTCTCGCCGCGCAACACGGCAGACCCGCTGCTTCTGTGATGGGAGCTCGGTTGATGAGGCCGAGGCCTTGTGGGCAATGGCGGCTTCCCACCCCGCCCGGAACTTCGTCCTGTCCGCTAACGGGACATAGGCGCCGCGGTGCTCGCCGGATGGGTACGTTCTTTGGGACTGGCATCAGGGTTAGCCCGGAAGCAGAGGGTGAGCCAGCTTCCTATCGGTTGCTATAAGCGTCATTAACGCCTGCTCCGCCGGACTTTCAGCGACCAGTACCGGTGAACTGGTAACCGCCTGTATCGGCGCGGCGGCTGCGTTGGAAATACAAAAGGCAGTGCCATGCCAGAAATCCCCACAATCGGCCAAGAAGTTGGCCAAACGTCGTCCTGCCTTGGGCGAGTGGACGGTGATCCCGTCGATCCACGGCAGCGCAGCAAGGGCGGGACGGAGCTTCTCCGACGGTATATCGACACTTTCATAGACAGCGACATGATGGGCTGAAAAGCCCCGGCGATTGAGATCGAGCGCCAGATTACCCGCGGGTTCTGCAGCACCGAGATGCACGACGTAGGACCCTGGAGCGAGCTTTGTGGCGATAAGGGCTTCGAGATCCGCAACATTGCCGTCGGCCGAAAAAACGTTGCGATATCCAGCGTCCCTCGCCGTCATGGCGGTTCTCCGACCCACAGCATAGACCGGAACATCCGTAAACTTCGCTCTAAAAAAATGATGTTGGACACCGTGGGTGCTTGTGAAAACGAGGGCGTCCGGTGGCTTGGCGAGCGGCTTATATCCAAGCGGTCGTATCGCAAGAACCGGCGCGATCAGAGGTTTATGGCCCGCCAATCGAAGATGATGGCCCGTAAGAAAGGCATAAGGCGACGACCGGGTCACCCATAGGTACTTCGAGGAATGCATGTGATTATTCCCGTGAACGGCGTATCGCGCCGAAGAAACTAGACGGCGCACGAGCGCACTCGTGCGCAGCGAGAAAGACACGGAGTTTTGCCGCTTGGACAAGCGGGCTCACAATACGCAAACCGACATCGCCCCACGCAGCGTCTGGCGGGTCAGGTCACTCAGCTAACGAACCACCAGAGCGCTCCAATCGCAGCAAACGGGAACGCCAATAAAATCACCAACGCTTTGACGGGCGCATAGAAGTGATCGCCATGATCACGGTGGAAGGCCGCCAATGGCTCCGCCAGACGGTTGTCAGCGGTCATGAGCGCCATATCGACCATCGGTAGCCTCGGAAATATATCGATAAGCGTTTCGAGCTCATGCGTACTTATTCGAGGGTAACGCAGAAGTAGCATTTCGATCTCGGCAGAATGATCCGAGTTGCGTCTTGTGTGGGCATAAAATGGAGCAGTCATTTGAACGATCCTCACGCACAAACGACAGCCGCCAGGTTAGGCGGCTAGTCATGTGAAAAATGGGATTGCGCCTTTTGCGATCGCCGTCGTCAATGTCGTTCAATGCTAGGAGAGCTGAACGCTATGTCGTCGATCATTGTGTCCGGACGCTGCAGCTGGCGCGCGCGCGTCCGGCTACCCGCAGATTTTGCGGTGTCGAGGCTCCGACCTGTAATAGACGAAGAGGATACGCATAACGATGATATGGTCTCGAATGCACGTCTTTCAAGCTGATGTGCTCCCATTTCTCCCCACTCATGAGTAGAATCGGGGGTTGTCATGGTGCCCGGCTGGGTAGCGTCCTTCTGGACCGGCTTGCGGCCACCTTCTTCGGGCGACAATTTGACTTGCGTGCATGGGGGACTTCTCGATTATGAACGAGATTTGGGAAGAGCGGCTCGAGCAACGGGTGAGGTTAAGCTGGCCGGGCCCGAGCATGAACTCGAATTCATCGTGGCAGCCGCCCGATGATAATCGCCATTTAACATATTGTGGTTTGTCCGCGGGCCGAAGGTCATCGCATTGTCCGTCCACAGCTACGTGTACCGGGCCGCCTTTTGTCAGTGTCATGCCAGCGTTTTCGATGGCGACAGCATCATCGCGGTGCCCGCATCGGCGGTGACCAGCGCTGGCGCAGCACGTCGCGTAGCCATCGGTTCTCTGGACGCGGCGTTGTCGTACCCCGCTGAGATCGGCCATCGTGTCAGGCAACAGGACATACGCCGTGTGACCGGCCATTGGCCTACTGGCGAATACACCAATGTCGAGTGCCTTCATTCGGTGAGACGCCATGATCGGTGCTAGAGCGGTTCAATGAAAACTGCGGATCACGTGATTGACCCTTATCAGCAAACCACAGCCGAATTGCTGTGCGCGTTCGCCACCGACCAGGAGAATGGTCTCACCCAAGCTGAGGCGAGAATTCGTCTGGAGAAGTTCGGCAAGAACCGGCTCGCTGACGAGCCCTCGGTGCCTGCTTGGAAAATGTTTCTCGCGCAATTCACCGACGTCCTAGTCCTACTGCTGATCGCTGCTGCCGTCAGCTCCGCCATCTTGTGGACGGTGGAGCGGGACTCGGTGTTGCCCTACGAGGCGATCGCGATAATCGCGATCGTGCTCTTCAACGGCCTGATGGGCCATGCACAGCAGGCGCGTGCTGAGCACGCCTTGGCGTCGCTACGACAGATGACAGCGTCGCAGGCTGCCGTCATTCGCGACGGACTGCACCAGAGCATACCGGCTGAAGATCTTGTCTGTGGCGACATCATTCTGCTGGAAGAGGGTGATGCAGTGCCCGCCGATGCTCGGCTCATCCAGGCGCCCGCGCTCCACATAGCCGAAGCCGCGCTCACAGGCGAAAGCCTGCCCGTCGAAAAGGACACGCTCGCTATCGTGGGCGAGGTCGTAATTGGCGATCGTCGTAACATGGTGTTCAGCGGCACCGCCGTCACCTCCGGACGCGGCCGTGCGGTGGTAACGACGACGGGCGTGCACACGCAGATCGGCCGGATCGCTGGTCTGATGAGCGCCACAGCGGACGAAGCTACGCCGCTGCAGAAGGAACTCGATCGGGTCGGAAGGATCCTCGCGATCGTCGTGGTTACCATCGCCGTGATCATGATCGGGACGATCGTATTGATCGAGGATGTCCGAGGTGTTTCCGGGCTGTTCGACGTGTTCATCCTCGGTGTCGCGCTGGCCGTGGCAGCGGTGCCGGAGGGATTGCCAGCGGTAGTGACCGCAGTGCTCTCGCTTGGTGTGCAGCGCATGGCCAAACGCAATGCCGTCGTTCGCCATCTCTCCGCCGTCGAGACGTTGGGCTCCGCCGATGTTATCGCCTCGGACAAGACCGGCACCCTGACCCGCAATGAGATGACCGTCCGGCAACTCGTGACGGCCAGTGGAAGCGCGAACTTCTCGGGCACCGGCTACACTTCCGACGGTGATGTGAGCCGCGACGGCGGGGGCGAGATCGACGGGCCGTTCCGTGCCGAGTTTTTGCGTATCCTTGCCGCAGCAACCCGTGCGACCAACGCGGTTCTTCATGAGACCGAGGGGCATTGGTCGGTCTTGGGCGACCCGACGGAAGCAGCGCTGATCGTTGCGGCACAGAAAGCCGGGTTTGACGTCGAAACACGCGTCTCCCGCTTCACCCGCGTCGCCGAGGTGCCCTTCTCGTCCCAACGAAAGCTGATGAGCACGCTCGAAACCGACGATGCGCATCCTGATCGGCTGCGCGTCTTCATCAAAGGCGCGCCCGACGTGTTGATCGAGAGGTGCATGTTCGAATTGATTGGGGCGGAAGCTCGGGCCTTGACCATCGACCGCCGGGCCGAAATCCGAGCCAGAAACGATGCACTGGCCAACGATGCGTTACGGACGATTGCCGTCGCGTTCCGGACGATTCCCCGGGACGGGTTCGACTTCGGTTCGGCTGACGAGACAATCGAGCAGGATCTCGTTTTTCTCGGCTTGATCGGCATGATCGATCCGCCACGCGACGAAGCGCGGGATGCGGTGACACTGGCGAAAGATGCGGGAATCCGCCTGTTGATGATCACCGGCGACCACCCACGGACGGCATCGGTCATCGCCCGGGAGCTGGGGATCGTTGATGATGACCTTGTTGTCACCGGCGTTGAACTTTCCGGAATGTCGGAAGAAGAGCTCAAGACGACAGTGGTGCGCGTGTCGGTCTACGCCCGCGTCGATCCAGAGCATAAATTGCGGATCGTGCAAGCGCTCCAGAGCCAAGGCCTCACGGTTGCGATGACGGGTGATGGGGTCAACGATGCCCCGGCGCTCCGGACCGCCGACATCGGCATCGCCATGGGCATCGCAGGAACCGACGTATCTCGGGAAGCCGCCGACATCGTATTGATGGACGATAACTTCGCGTCGATCGTCGCTGCCGTCGAGGAAGGTCGTGGCATTTTCGGGAACATCCGAAAATTTCTGCGCTATCTGCTTTCCTCGAACATCGGCGAGGTGCTGACGATGTTCTTCGGCGTGCTGCTTGCCGATCTGATCGGCCTCACAGGGCAAGGCGGCGGGCTCGCATTGCCCCTGCTCGCCACCCAGATACTGTGGATTAACCTCGTCACCGACGGCGCGCCT
The DNA here is from genome assembly GCA_964383565.1 of uncultured Sphingomonadaceae bacterium. Taxonomy (GTDB): domain Bacteria; phylum Pseudomonadota; class Alphaproteobacteria; order Sphingomonadales; family Sphingomonadaceae; genus CANJQJ01. Next base: position 418 of record CAYLIK010000176.1, on the reverse strand, counting down.
GCGCTGGCGCTTGGCGTCGACCCGACCGACACAGGCATTATGCGCAAGCCCCCTCGCCCACGAGGCGAAGGCGTGCTCACGCCGCCTATGTGGCGCGGCATCTTCTTCGTTGGCGCCATCATGGCGATCGGAACGCTCGCTGTGCTCGACGCGTCGCTACCTGGCGGTTTGATCCACGGGTCGGGCAGCCTCTCCTACGCTCAGACGATGGCGTTCACGACACTCATGCTGTTCCAGATCTTCAATGTCCTGAACGCCCGCTCGGACGAAGAAAGCGCCTTCAGCGGTATGTTCCGCAATCGCTGGCTATGGGCAGCGATTCTCCTGTCGCTCTGCCTGCAGGGCGCCGTTGTCCATCTTCCGTTCCTGCAATCCGCCTTCTCGACCGTGAGCCTGAGCGCGGGAGATTGGCTGATCT
>CAYLIK010000175.1:0-5712 GCA_964383565.1 uncultured Sphingomonadaceae bacterium | reverse complement strand
CCGACTATCGCCGCAAAAAAGCTCGGGAGGTTAATCCTTTGCCCGACGGTGTAACGGCTGCGGATGCCGCTTCTATGTTCGTGAATCCGCTCACCGCGCTGGGGTTCGTGGAGACGGCGAGGAGTGAGGGTCACAAGGCGATCATCCACACGGCCGCCGCGTCAAACCTCGGGCAGATGCTCCAGAAAATCTGCCTCACGGATGGGATCCCGCTCATCAACATTGTACGAACGCCAGAACAGATCGGCGTGCTGCGTGATATTGGCGCGACTCATGTACTCAATAGCCGCGACGGTGATTTCTCCACCCAACTTACGGAGGCAATCAAGGAGACTGGCGCGACCATTGCTTTCGACGCCATCGGCGGCGGCACGCTGGGCAGCGAAATCGTCCAGGCGATTGAAGGGGCCGCTGCCGCGCAAATGACCGAATACAGCCGCTACGGCTCTGATGTTTTCAAGCAGCTCTACATCTACGGCGCGCTCGACCTGTCGCCCACGACGCTCAACCGGCTCGCGTTCGGCTTTGAATGGAGCGTGTCCGGCTGGCTGCTCTTCCCGTTCATACGGAAAGCGGGCTCTGAGATTACTGAAAAGATGCGCAAACGCGTGGTAGAAGAACTGACGACGACGTTCGCCAGCAACTATACGCGCGTCATCGGCCTCGCTGAGGCGCTCGAACCTGACGTGCTGCGCGCGTATGAACGAAAAGCGACAGGCGAAAAATTCTTGATAGACCCGAGCAGTGGCTGAGAAGCTGGCAGCCGCCGTAAAACTCCAAACTGGAGTGCAGCTATTGGTGACCCCTACGGGACTCGAACCCGTGTTTTCGCCGTGAGAGGGCGACGTCCTAGACCGCTAGACGAAGGGGCCGTGCCTTGGAAGGAGAGCGCCATATTGCCGTGGGGCATGCGCGTCAAGCGTAGGCGTTTTGCGGAATTGCGGGCTGCCCGCAGCTTGCTATAGGCGGTTGCAATCAAAGGAGTCCAAGACGATCAAGCAGGTAGCAGCGCTTCCATACAGAATAGAGACTGACGGATCGGCGCAGATCCTGCTGATAACCTCGCGTGAGACGAAGCGCTGGGTCGTGCCAAAGGGCAATCCGATCCGTGGGCTGGCCCCGCATCAGGCCGCCGCGCACGAGGCTTTCGAGGAAGCCGGCATTTCCGGGATCGCATGCCCCGTGCCGATCGGCGCCTATCATTATGACAAGCGACGGGCGAACGGGCGTCTGCGGCGCACGAGGGTTGAGCTGTTCCCGCTCGCCGTGGTCACCCAGTTCGACGACTGGCCGGAGATGCATGAGCGGACCACGACATGGTTTTCTGCGTCGGACGCGGCTCGGGCGGTGGACGAACCTGAGTTGCGTGCGCTGATCGGCTCTTTCCGAGAGCCGCCCAAGACTGCTGGGCTTGCCGAGAGCGCCCTGCTATGGGCCCGTCAAACAGGGGGCGAGAGGATACCGGGGGTGCGGTGGTTCCAGAAACTGATGCCAAGCCAGGGCCGCTTTTTCGAGCAGTTCGAGGAACATTCGCAGACGCTGGTTGCAGGCTCTGATGCGCTGGCCCGGTTGTTCGCGGGCGACGATCCGATCGCGGATTGCTGCAAGGTGATCTTCGATGAGGAGCACAAGGCGGACGATATCATCCGCGAAGTGCTGCAGGACGTGCGCCGCACGCTCATCACGCCGTTCGACCGGAGCGCGATCACCAGCCTGATCGGGGTGATGGACGATGCGATCGACCAGATGAACGCAACCGCCAAGACGATCACCATGTATGAGGTGACTGAGTTCGACCGCCCGATGCTCGACATGAGCGGCATCATCGTCGAGGCGGCGCGGGTGACGGCGGAGGCGGTGCCGCTGCTGCGATCGATCGGCAGCAACGGCAACCGCCTGCATGCGCTGACCGAGCGGCTGGTGCGGCTCGAAGGCCATGCCGACGACATCCATGACGCCGGTGTGAAGGCGCAGTTCAAGAAATATGGCGAGACCAAGCCAATGGCGTTCGTGATCGGGCGCGAGATCTACAGCCATCTCGAAAAGATCGTCGACCGGTTCGAGGACGTCGCCAACGAGATCCAGGGTCTCGTGATCGATCACGCCTGAGCGCGGCGGGCAAATGATCACGATCGCTTTTCCGCTGCTCGTCGGCCTGATCGTCATCGCGCTGTTGTTCGATCTGCTGAACGGACTTCACGATGCCGCAAACTCGATCGCCACAATCGTTTCGACGCGCGTGCTGCGGCCGCAATATGCGGTGCTCTGGGCGGCTTTCTTCAACTTCATCGCATTCCTGTTCTTCGGGCTGCATGTCGCCGAGACGATCGGAAAAGGCATCGTCGACGCTGATATCGTCGATCCGCAGGTAATCTTCGGCGCGTTGATGGGCGCGATCACATGGAATTTGATCACCTGGGGTCTTGGTATCCCATCGAGCAGCAGCCATGCGCTGATCGGCGGATTGCTGGGCGCGGCCATAACCAAGGCGGGTTCGGTCGCGGTGGTCTGGACCGGCGTCATCAAGACCTCGGCGGCGATCGTGGCGTCCCCGGCGATCGGCCTGATGCTGGCGATGCTGCTCGTGCTGATAACGGCGTGGACCTTCCATCGCTTCACCCCACAGGTGGCGGACAGTGCGTTTCGGCGGTTCCAGTTCGTCTCGGCCTCGCTCTATTCGTTGGGCCATGGCGGCAACGATGCGCAGAAGACGATGGGGATCATTGCGGTGCTGCTTTATTCGCAGGGCATGCTGCACGGCGATTTCCATGTGCCTTTCTGGGTGGTCATTTCCTGTCAGGCGGCGATGGGGATCGGGACGCTGCTTGGCGGCTGGCGGATTGTCCACACCATGGGATCCAAGATCACCCGGCTGACTCCCCAGCAGGGCTTCTGCGCCGAGACGGGCGGAGCGATCACATTGTTCGGCGCGACCTGGCTCGGCATTCCGGTTTCGACGACGCATACCATCACCGGGGCGATCGTAGGTGTGGGCGCCGCACGGCGTATGTCGGCGGTGCGGTGGAACATCGCGTCGAGCATCGTGGTGGCCTGGGTAATCACGCTGCCGGCGGCGGGGATCATCGCGGCGGCCTTCTATGCGCTGGCCGGTCTGTTCCGGTAGGCCGGACCTCCTAAAGTCACAAAAGTCACGATGACTCGTGCACACGCGCGAGGGGACGAGAGGCTTAGGCGGATTAGAGTTGCCCTTGGGCTTTTCCCGGAGAGCGACGCCTTTGCGCCACAGACGCGCCACCGGAGCGACAGCGACGCGCCAATGACACCTCGGGAAAGTGGGTTGGGTAGGCAATTCCATCTGACAGTTTGGATCAGATGAAATCCTATTAGGGAAGCCGTTTTTGGACCATTGAAATTCAGGCGGGGATCACGGCTTCCATGTCCGGCGTGGGCGGGAGCGGATTGCCGGCCATGGCGGCGTCGAGTCGGGTGCGGTCGAGGCCGCCTTCCCATGCGGAGACCACGACCGTCGCCACTGCGTTGCCGATGAAGTTGGTGAGGCTGCGGCATTCGCTCATGAAGCGGTCGACGCCAAGGATCAGCGCCATGCCGGCGACCGGAACCGAGGGCACGATCGAGAGGGTGGCGGCTAGCGTGACGAAGCCAGAGCCGGTGACGCCCGCCGCGCCTTTGGAACTGAGCATCGCTACCCCGAGCAGAAGCAACTCCTCTTCAAGAGACAGCTTCACGCCGGTCGCCTGCGCAATGAAAAGAGCGGCGAGCGTCATGTAGATATTGGTGCCGTCGAGGTTGAAGGAATAGCCGGTCGGGACGACGAGACCGACGATCGATTTCTTGCACCCAGCGCGCTCCATCTTCTCGATCAGGCTGGGGAGCGCGGACTCGGATGATGACGTTCCCAGCACCAGCAGCAGCTCGGCCTTGAGGTAACGGATCAGCTTGAGGATCGAGAAGCCGGCCACGCGCGCGATAGCGCCCAGCACCACCAATATGAACAACAGCGACGTGGCATAGAAGGTCAGCACCAGTCCCGCGAGGTTGGCCACCGCGCCGATGCCATATTGGCCGATGGTGAAGGCCATTGCGCCGAACGCTCCGATCGGGGCCGCCTTCATCAGGATCGCGACCAGCCGGAATACCGCATGCGAGGCGGATTCGAGGATGTTGAGCAGGGGCTCGCCCCGTTCGCCGACCATTGCCAATGCGATGCCGAACAGAATGGCGACGAACAGAACCTGCAGGATCTCGCCTTCGATCAGCGCCGAGGGCAGCGTCGTCGGGATGATGTTCATCAGGAAGCCGGTGATGGTCTGGTCATGCGCCTTGGCGGCGTAATCCGCGATCTTGCTGGTATCGAGGGTCGCCGGATCGATGTTCATGCCAGCGCCCGGCTGAACGACATTGGCGACGATCAGGCCGACGATCAGGGCGAGAGTCGAGACCGTGATGAAATAGGCGAACGCCTTGCCGACGACGCGCCCGACCGTGCTGAGTTCGCGCAGGCCCGCAATGCCGGTGACGATGGTGAGGAAGATCACTGGCGCGATGATCATCTTCACCAGTTTGATGAAAGCGTCCCCGAGCGGCTTGAGCGAAATCCCGGTTTCCGGCCAGAAATGCCCGATGGTGATGCCCAGTGCGATCGCGACCAGAACCTGCACGTAGAGGTGGCGCCATAGCGGGAGCCGGCGGGGCGGTTCAGTCGTCGGCGCCGTGTGCATCAATGCCCCCCGTAACTTCACAATCATCGCGCATGTGCGCCATGGAAGAAAAATAAAAAGCGCGGATTCCCGCCACTTTTTCGGGATGGCTTATGCATGAAAGAGCGCCTGTAGGAAAGACGCATGCCAAGTCGGCGTTTGGGGTCAGGATAGGAACGGCTGGAGCGATGGCCAGAGCGTGTCGACCGCTGCGCGGCCAGCGTCGATCGCCTTGCGGATCTTGACTGGATCGAATTCGAGCGTGTCGGAGAAATCCTCCTGCGGCTCGATCACGCGGATCTGGGCGAACTTATATTTGGCAAGCTGCTTGTCGAACGGTTCCAGCAGGGCGTCGGCATCCGGTCCGGTGATATGCTTCTTTTCCAGCGCCGTGAGCATCGCGCCGCGCGCGGCGAGCATATCGTTGATGAGCGCCGCGTTCGCCACGTCGTTGCGCGATACTTCTGACTGAAGCAGGCCAACGGAGCGCAGGCCGATCGGGATCAGGCCGCCGTAAAATTTGGTGGCCGAGGGCTTGTTGCTGGGCGAGGCGCGGATGACGAGGACGCTGTTCGGGTTCAGCTCAAGCGCAGCGCCGAGCGGGGTGACGTCGCGGACGCCGCCATCGACCCATTGCTGCTTGTCGCTGGTCTGGAGGGGATCGAAATAGACCGGCATCGCGCAGCTGGCATAGACCCAGTTGTCGGCGCCCGGCACGGTCTGGTCGATCGTGCGGAACTGGCCGGACTGAAGGCTGACGACGCCCAGCCGCATCTGGATGCCGGAGGCGGCGAGGCGGGCGGGATCGTAGAGTTTCTTGAGCAGTTTGCGGAGCGGGGAGGCGTCATAGAGCGCCTTTTCGCCGAAAATCGCGCCCAGAAGGCCGAAGCGTTCCTTGTAGATATCCTTGTCGCCCTTGAGGCCGAGCCAGATGTCGAGCAGCTCGGGCATGTCATTCTGCGCCACGCCGAGCGCCTGAATCGCGCCGGTCGAGGTGCCGACGACGATATCGGGCTTCACGCCATGCTTGGTG
>CAYLIK010000174.1:0-5841 GCA_964383565.1 uncultured Sphingomonadaceae bacterium | reverse complement strand
CTTGCTGATGGGCCAGATGATTGCCGGCGCAGATGCCGACGTGATCGTCGTCGGCCTGATCGGTGAACGCAGCCGCGAGGTCAGCGACTTTATCGCCACCAAACTCAACGGTCCGGTCCGCCAGAAAAGCGTGGTGGTCGCGGTCCCCGCCGATCATCCCCCGGTGCTGCGCCTCCGCGCCGCAATGCGCGCCACCGCCATCGCTGAATATTTCCGCGCGCAAGGCAAGCGCGTCCTGCTACTGATCGACAGCCTCACCCGCGTCGCCCATGCTCAGCGCGAAATTGGCCTGTCGCTTGGCGAACCGCCGACGATGAAGGGCTATCCGCCTTCAGCGCTCGGCCTGATCCCGCGCCTCGTCGAACGCGCCGGCGCTGATTCGCGCACCGGCGGATCGATCACCGCGCTCTATACGGTGCTCGCCGACGGCGACGACAACGCAGACCCCATCGTCGACGCCGCCCGCGCGATCGTCGACGGCCATCTCGTGCTGTCACGCAGCCTTGCCGAGCAAGGTATTTTCCCCGCGATCGACGTGGGCAAATCGCTGAGCCGCGTAATGTCCGATATCGTCGGGCCGAACCATGCCGGCGCCGCGACCAACTTCAAACGGCTCTGGTCGATCTATGAAGAAAATCGCGACCTGATCCTGATGGGCGCTTACCGCGAGGGCAGCGATCCGCTGCTCGACGAGGCGATCCGCCGCTATCCGGAAATGCTCGAATTTCTTAAGCAGGGCCAGAAGGAACGGATCGACTTCAACGGCTCCGTCGCCGCGCTGCAAGGCATGTTCGGATGATCAAGCAGAAGGTAGCCAAGCGCGCGCGCATCGCACGGGTCCGGCGGGTGCAGCACAGCCTTGCCGCAGCCTCCGCCGCGCGCGCCGAACATCAGGCCATGACACTGGAGACGAGTGCCCAGCGCCTCTCCCAACTCCGTTTCAGCCTCGTCGCCGGCAAGGGCATGAGCAGTGGCGCAACGCTCGCCAATCTTGGCGAACTCGCGATGCGGCTCGACGATGCGCGCCACGGTCTTACCGACGCCATCGCCAGCGCCCGCGCCAATGCCGAGCAACAGGCCGAAGTCCGCCTCGACGCACGCCGCCGTCAGGAGAGCGCCAACAAGCTCGAAGCGCGTGCAACCGCCGCACTCGCGGAATTCCTTGAGAAACGCGCGGTCGCCTCGCCGCGCCGAAAGAAACCCATGCTCGGAGAAGCAGGATGAACATAACTGCCTCAGCCCAGACACAAGCCGCGACCGCTGGCGCCCATGCCAAGCACGGCAAGGGCGGCGATCCGCTCGCCGATTTCATGGCGCTGCTCGGACAGCTCGGCATCACCGTCGATGGCGACGGAACCATCACCGAAGGCGGGACCACGACAACCGCCGCCGGCCCCAATGATCTCGCCGCCAAGCTGATCGCGAAGCTGGCGAAAAAGGTAGAGGGCGCCACCGACGGACAACGCGAAACGCCAAAGGAAGGCGAAGCCGAGGGCGATGAGTCCAAGCAGGAATCGCTGACCGACCTGCTCGCCACTATCGTTCCGACCACAACCGATGCGACGGCCCAGAAGGTGGACATTGCCTCACTGCTCGCGGCGGTTCGTGCGTTTGCAGCCGCCAGCGCCAAGCCGGAGAAAGCCCAGACCGAAACGGGGGAAGCCAAAGCGGTCGCCGCAACCGAATCCCAGGCATCGAGCATCGCCGCCCTGCTCGCCCGCACGACGCGCGGCGCCGGCACCGGTGCGCCGGCCACGCCATCGCCGGGCTCGGTTCAGTCCGCCTTCAACCAGCTCGAAGCGCAGATGGCTGCATCGACCGAGGTAGCGCCCACACCCGTCAAAGCGGAAGAAACGCAACCGGGCGCAAAGGATGCAGGGAAATCGGACTCGGCATCTTTGGATAAGGCGGCGACCCAGCCGCAGAATGCAGCGATCACGAAGCTGACCGAGTTGCTCGCGCGCATGACGGCCTCGTCGAAGCCGGGCGCGGCCCAGCCGCCGCTTCCGGCGGCGGCGAACGCCGCGCAACCGCAGATCGATCCGCAGCTTGCCGCCCTCGCCCAAGCGATGCAGCAAGCCACGAAGGACGACAAGCCGATCCAAGATCAGCCGGATGCGCCGACCGGTCTTGGTATCGCAGCCGTCACGTCCACCGCCACCACGGCCTCCGCGAATCCGACTCAGGGCATGCAAGCTACCGCAGCGCCCACGCCTGCCGACCAGATGATGACGCATCATCTCGATCTGGCGAAGGATGCGCAGTGGCTCGATTCGCTCGCCCGCGACATCGCGCGCGCTGCAAATTCGGAATCGCACATGCGATTCCAGCTCAGCCCGGAGCATTTAGGAACCTTAAAGGTGGAGCTGCTAAACGGCTCCAACGGCACCTCGATCAAGCTGACGACGGAAACCGAAGCCGCGCGGCAGATTCTCGCTGACGCCCAGCCCAAGCTGGTCGCGGAAGCGCGGGCACAGGGCCTTCGCATCAGCGAGGCGCAGGTGAATCTCGGCGGCCAGGGCGGCGGACAACGCCACATGGCGGAGCAGCAGTCGGTGGTGATTCGCACCGGCGGCGGCGCATCCATCGCCGAGGTGGAGCAGGACAGGCCGGCTGCGTCCGGCGAACGCTACGCGTGACAGACAGTGATTTTTGGCAGGGATTTTGAGCGATGAGTGAAGAAGCAGCCGAAGCAGCGCCCAAAAAGAAGGGCGGCATGAAAAAGATGCTGGTCATCGGTGTCGGCGCGCTCGTGCTGATCGGCGGCGGCGTGGGTGCGGGCCTCTATGCGGCGGGCTCTGGCCTGGTCGGTGCCGGCCATGAAGGCCCCAAGGAAGATCCCAACAAACCCCAGCTGGTGCTCAGGGAAGGTGCGCATGGCCCGACCTATATGGCCGGCAAGGGCGATGGCGCGGAAAAGTACGATCGCACCAAATACAAGTCGAGCTACTACACGCTCGAACAGCCGTTCACCTCGAACATGCGCGATTCGGACGGGTTCATGCAGCTCGGCATCGGCGTCGCGACCTTCTACGATCAGCGCGTGCTCGATCGCATGAAGGAGGACGAGATCCCGATCCGCTCGGCGGTGCTGATGACGCTCGCTAACCAGGACGGCTTCGTGATTTCGACCCCTGAAGGAAAAAAACAACTTCAGAAGGATCTTAAAGACGCCATTAACCAAGTTCTCATATCCAGAGAGGGCTTTGGAGGCATCGACGACGTGTATTTCACCAGTTTCATCATTCAATGACGACGCAGGCGAGTTCTCTACCTGACAAGGAAGTGAGCGCCCTGATGGAGGAGCTGAGCGAAAGCGGGCTCGCCATCGGCGCTGACATTGACGCCAGCGGCGCCGTTCCGTTCGCGCTGGGCGAGGAAAATCTTCGCCCCGTACAAAAGCTCGCCGGCCTTGACCGCATAGGGGAGCGCTTCGCACGCCAGCTCCGGGGCGCAATCGAACCCTTTCTGCGCGTGAAGACGCAGGTCAATCCCGAACCGCTCGATCACGTCCGGTTCGGCGATTGGTGCGGCGACCAGCGCGAGTTCATGAGCCTCAGCATCTATCGCCTGCGCCCGCTCAAAGGCGCGATGATGATCGCGCTCGATTCCGATTTCATCACAAGCATGGTCGATTCCTTCTACGGCGGGCGCGGCACCGTGCCGTCGCACAAGCGCAGCGAGTTCACGGCCAGCGAAGATCGCATGATCGCGCGGCTGACCGAACTGCTGATCGGCCAGCTGAAGGACAGCTGGGCTGACGTCATCCCGATCGAACCGGTCCTCGCCTCGCGTGAGACCAACCCCGATTATGTGACCGTGACCAAGCCGTCGGACACGGTGATCCTGCAGCGTTTCACGCTCGCGCCCGCGCACGGCCGGCCCGGCTTGGTCACGTTCATTTATCCCCAGACAACGCTGCGCCCCATCGAAGGGCAGCTATCGGTCAAGGTGCGCGACGATTCGAGCCCGATCGATGCCGAATGGCGCCAGCGCGTCGCCTATGCGGTCGAGGATGTGCGGCTGCCGGTGCGCAGCGTGCTTGCGCGGCCCGAATTGACCATGGGCCAGCTGATGGCGCTCAAGCCCGGTGACGTGATTCCGATCAATCTTGCGGCGAAGGTGCCGTTACTGGTCGGATCGAAGCGATTTGCAGAAGGTACGATCGGCGAACAGGAAGGCCGCGCGGCCCTCCTTGTCGAATCCGTTGGAGCAGGAAACAAAAATGAGTGACATGAGCGAAGCCCCTTTTCCCACCGGAGACGATTTCGCCGGACGCAACTACAAGCTGCTGTCGGACATCCCCGTCCGCCTGTCGGTCGAGGTGGGCAGCACGTCGCTCAAGCTCTCCGAGCTGATGAGCCTTGCCGAGGGCAGCGTGGTCGAGCTTGACCGCCAGGCCAACGAGCTTCTCGACATATTGGTTAACGGTACTCTTGTGGCCAAAGGCGAGGTAGTGACAGTCAACGGGCGATTTGGAATAAGGGTCGTCGATGTAGTCGCCACCGATGCGCGGATGACAGGCCTAGAACGCCGCGCATGACCCCGGGTATCGGCCCGGTCGGGGCCGAACGGGGTATGTGGGGTTGGATTATCTTCATTATTTTCTGAATCTTGGGGTGATGCTGCTGCTCGTCATCGGGCTGGCGGTGGGATCGCTCTGGCTGTGGCGCAAGATGCAGCCCGGCCTCGCCGGCGGCCGCGAACGCGCCATCCGCGTCATCGATGCCATGCCAATGGGCGCGACCGGCCGGCTTGCGGTCGTGGAATTCGCCGACAAGCGCCTGCTGATCGCCATCTCGCGCGGCAAGATTGAGAAACTTGCCGAAGCGCCCGTCCCCACCTTCACGCTGCCCGACGACGATGCATAGCGCCCCACTAATTCCCCCTTCCTTGAAGGGGAGGGGGATTATAGCTTTTGCGTTGGTCCTGCTGCTCGCCCTCCTCCTTGCCGGCCCAGCCTTCGCCCAGACCCAGCCCACCGGCGGCATCGACCGCGCATTGAACACCATCTCCGGCGACGGCCGCCCGCTCTCGCTCAGCCTGCAGATCATGCTGCTGATGAGCCTGCTGACGGTGCTCCCGTCGCTGATCCTGATGATGACAAGCTTCACCCGCATCATCATCGTGCTCTCGATCCTGCGGCAGGCGCTGGGGCTTCAGCAGACCCCGCCCAATCAGGTGCTGGTTGGCCTCGCGCTGTTCCTGTCGCTGTTCGTGATGCGGCCGGTGGTCGATCAGATCAACCAGACCGCCTATCAACCTTACGGCCAGGGCACGATCCCGATCGAGGAGGCCATCACCCGCTCCGGCGCGGCGTTCCACAAGTTCATGGTCGCCCAGACCCGCCAGACCGATCTCAAGCTGTTCGCCGACATCGCCAAGGCGCCCCCCTTCGCGAAGCCCACTGACATCCCCTTCACGATCCTGCTGCCCGCCTTCGTCACCAGCGAACTCAAGACCGCCTTCCAGATCGGCTTCCTGATCTTCCTGCCCTTCCTGATCATCGACCTTGTCGTCGCCTCCACGCTGATGGCGCTCGGCATGATGATGCTGTCGCCGACGATCATCTCGATGCCGCTCAAGCTGCTGCTGTTCGTGCTGGTCGACGGCTGGGCGCTGACGATGGGCTCGCTCGCGGGGAGTTTCGCGAGTGGGTAGCGCGCTTTTCAATGCCCCTCCCTTTCAAGGGAGGGGCGTAGGGGTGGGTGCGCGCGTCTGCGCGCCAGAAAAACTCCTCCGTAACAGCGCCTCAGGGGCATTGAACCCCTTCGCCGCTACCCCCCCCCAAAAAACCCCCCCAGAAGGGGAGGGAGAGAGAAGGTATGGATATCCCGGGCC
>CAYLIK010000173.1:0-5886 GCA_964383565.1 uncultured Sphingomonadaceae bacterium | reverse complement strand
GCCAGCAACTGCCCATCGCGCGTATCGAACAGCGAGAAGATGGCGGTGGCGCCGCGATCGGTGTGCACCCAGGTCTTGAAGCCGGCATAATGCTGTCCGGGCGACATCGATCCCAGCGCATGCATCGCACCGCCGGGCCATTGCCCCAACGCCTTGTCGACCGTTTTTGCACGCCCCTCGGCCTCCTCGACGAAGCCCGTACGCAAAGCCACCATCGCATCATTGAGATCGACGAGCGACCCGACCTGCGCCTCGGTCAGCCAGATGAGGGGCCGCTTGCCCTTTGGTTCGCTCATTGCCCTGCCTCGGCGATCACATTGTTGCGCAGCAAACCAACGCCTGGAATATCGACTTCCATCACATCGCCGGGAACGAGCCAGATCTTGGGATCGCGGAGAAAACCCACCCCGTCGGGCGTGCCCGTGGCGATGATGTCGCCCGGCAGCAGGCGGGTGAACTGGCTGATATAGACGATAAGCTCGGCCACGCTGAAGATGAGCGAGGTCAGCTTGTCATGCTGCACCACTTCCCCGTTCAGCCGGGTGGTAAGTTCCAGCGCCGAAGGATCGCCAACCTCGTCCGCCGTGGTCAGCCACGGGCCGATTGCGCCGCTGCTCAGGAAATTCTTGCCGGCGGTCACCTGACGGGCATGGGCCTGAAAATCCCGAACCGAATTTTCCGCGAAACAGGTGTAACCAGCCACGCAGGCCATCGCTTCCCGTTCGTTGACCCGCCATGCCGGGCGACCGATGACGACGGCCAGTTCGCCTTCATAATCGAGCTCAGTAGAAACGGCAGGCGCTACCACCGGCTGGTCATGGCCAACCTGGCTGGACGGAAAGCGAACGAACACCGAAGGATATTCGGGAAGCGGTGTGCCCGTCTCGATCAGATGCCCGCGATAATTGAATCCGATCGCAAGGATCTTGTCCGGATCGGTTACTGGCGGAAGCATGATAATTTGGTCGGCGGCAACGGCCGTCCCCGCAACCGAAGCCGCCTCGCTCAGCCGTCCGTCGATCAACAGCGTCTTGACGCTATCGGCAAAATCCTCCGGCAGCAGGACGATTTGTCCGTCATCGTCCCGAATGATCCGGGGCCGCCCTTCGTAAAGACAGGTTCCTATCCTCATTGCTCTTTTCGATTGCTGTTTCGCTTGTTGGCAAGATTATGTCCGATGGCTGGGCGTCGTGTAGGTACGTGGTCGAAATACACTCTTTCCAAATCGGCACTTCTGGCCGCATCGCTTTTTCGCTGTGTGATCATCCCGCACATGCGGTGCGTCATCCGCAAACCTTGCCGGCTTTTTCCAATTCGGAAATCCAGTGGTTCCGACACGCGATTGTCAAAGACCAAGCAGCGGCTCAGGCTCCGTGAAAAGTTTTAGGAGCTATGGATGAAAAGCTGGAAGGACGATCCACGGGCGGACACCAACCCCGTGTTCAATGACAACGCCTTGAAGCTTGGCGTGTTCGCGTTGAACGGCATTGGCAACAACATGTCCAATGCGCCCGAGAATCTCGATGCTAAGTGGGACGATTCCGTATTTTTGTCGAAGCTCTCCGAAGAAGCGGGTTTCGAGGCGAATGTCCCCTATTCGCGCTGGCGCGGCTATGTCGACGCTGACCCCGGTCATCGCTCGGGCCTCGCTCTGGACAGCTATACCTGGGCCGCAGCCACCAGCCAGGTCACCAGCGCCGCGGTCTTCGCGACCTCGCATGTCCCAACCATTCACCCCATCGCTGCGGCCAAGCAATGCGCGACGATCGACCAGATCTCGGGCGGCCGCTTCGGCCTCAATGTCGTCGCGGGCTGGAACAAGACCGAGCTCGACATGTTCGGCGCGGCGATGAAGGACCATCACGACCGATATGCCCAGGCGGCCGAATGGATCGAGATCCTACGCGCGCTTTGGAGCCGCGACGAGGCCTTTGATTATGAAGGCGAATATTACACGGTAAAAAAGGGCATCAGTATGCCCAAGCCGATCCAGCGCCCTTTCCCGCCGATCATGAACGCCGGCGGATCGGATCGCGGCCGCGCTTTCGCCGCCAAATATTCCGATATGGCCTTCGTGATCGTCAAATCGGACGATGTCGATGAGATACGCCGCGAGACCGACGCATATCGCAAGCTCGCACGAGAGGAATATGGCCGTGATTTGCAGGTTTGGACATTATCCTATGTCGTTCAGGGCGACACGGAGCAGGATGCACGCGACAAGCTGAACTATTATGTGGTCGAACATGGCGACGATCGCGCGCTCGACGGCTTCATGAACATGCACAGCATGCATTCGCAGCTGATGCCACCGGATGTAATGGATGCAATGAAGTTCCGGCTCAAGGCTGGCCATGGCGGCTATGAACTGGTGGGTACCGCCGACAAGATCACGTCACAGCTCGACAAATTGTCAAAGGGCGGCATTGATGGCGTGCTCCTTAGCTGGTTCAGCTATGAGGATGGCATCAAAAGCTGGATCAAGGATGTGAAGCCGCAGCTTGAGCAGGCGGGGCTGAGAAGCACCTGATTCCGCCATAGGCGCGACGCGGGTGAGCGCTGACATTGGGCTCCTCGATCAGGACGGCCTTCTGAACCGGCGGGCAGGACTATTCCTGCTTGGCGCTGCGCTGGGCCTGCTCGGCGGGTTCGCGGTCATGATTCCGCTGTCGGTGAGCGTGTTCATCAAGCCGCTGTCGCAGGCCCTCGGCTGGGGCCGCGCCGAAGTGTCGCTGCTCGCCACCATGTCCTTCGCCGGTTTCACGATCGCGGTGCCTTTCACCCCGGCGATCATGGAACGCTTCGGCGTGCAGCGGACGATGTGGGTCGGCTACGCGTCGCTCGCGTCCTGCCTGCTGCTGCTCGGCACTGTGCCCGCGAAGATCGGTCTGTTCTCGCTGATCGCCTTCCTGTCGGGATTGCTTACCGCCGTCACCTCGCCTTCGGGTTTCATGATGCTCATCGGGCAGGTCTTCAATCGCCGGCTGGGCACCGCGATCGGCCTCGCCATGATCGGCTTCGGCACAGGCGCGGTCGGCATGCCGGTCTTTGCCAATCATGTGCTTGGCCTGCTCGGATGGCAGGCGGCGTTCATGGTGATGGGGCTGGTGACGCTGGTCCTCGGCAGCCTGTCCATCCTGCTGGTTCGGAGCAAAGTCGATCTCGACGAAGCGTTCCGGCTGGCACGGCAAAAGCGGACCGAGGCTAATTCACCCGGCCATATCGACCTGCGCGAAGTCTTCTCGTCGTGGCGCTTCTGGATCGTCGGAATGGCGATGCTGTCGACCTCGATCGCCGGCTTCGGCGCGATCACCCATATTCCCGCCGCTCTCGCAGATCGCGGTATCAGCCTGAATCAGGCGGCACTGTTCGCGAGCTTCGTCGGCATCGGACTGCTCATCGGCCGGATCGCGTCGGCCATGCTCATGGACATTTTCCACGCCCCGCTTGTGTCGATGATCTTCGTCACGCTCGGTGGATTAGGCTTGGAAATCGTCTTGCTGACGCCGACCTCCACCTTATGGCTGCTGATAATTGGCGTGATCTTCGCCGGGCTGATCGTCGGCACCGAAACCGACATGGGTCCTGTCCTCGCCCGCCGCTATTTCCCGCCCGAGATATTCAACCGCATCTATGGCGTCATCGCATTTCTGGCGGGACTGGGCGGGATCGTGGGACCGTTCCTGTTCGGCTATCTGCGCGACATGGCGGGCAGTTACGAACTCCCGTTCAGGATCGGCTTCATAGCGTGCATAGTGAGCGGACTCGCCGTGCTCCTGCTCGGCCGTTACCGCTACGCGCCAAAGGCTTAGCGTTCGATCCGCTCTAGCAGCGTCGCGCCGCCGATGCGGAAACCGTAGGAATAGGTCACCCCGGCAACCACCTCATGCTCCCTGAAATAGTCCAGCGCCTCGTCTGGCGCATTGCCAAGCTCGAAAAAGGGCTCGCCCACCCAGACATCGCCTATCGTCAGATCGCTGCGGTTGACCTCGACAAGCTCCGAAACCACCGTCTGCGTGGGATGCAGCGCCGGCCAGTGCCGATGCCCGAAGGTGGAGGGCCGCGACTTGAGATCACTCTTGTCACCCGCGCGGCTCAGCGTCAGCCCCATCCGCATCAGCGTGAACCCATGCCGCGAGCAAATCCCCCCCGTCACCGCGCCCTTGCGCAGCCCGCCGCCCGTGACCGGGTTGTAGCTGTGCGGCCGGGCCAATGTGATCTCCCCGATCTTCTTCGGATAGCCGTTCAGCCAGCCGCGGATCAGCGACCATTCCTTGTCGACCCAAACGAACACAGGGAAATAGCCCTGCTTGTCGCCATAGCTGCAGGCAATGCTGAGCGCTGCTTCATTGTAAACCGTCCCGGCCGGATTGAGCAGCATCGCATCAGGCCGATCCTCGCTCGCCGACTGGAACGCGCCGATATAGGCCATGCACAGGCCATCCGCGACCTTGAGGCCCGGCGGCAACAAGGTCTGCAGCCGATCGGGATCGCAACGCAGATAGGTGACCAGCATATCCGCGCCCCAACCGTAAAGGCAGTCGTCGACGATGCTGGCATTGCCTTCCGGCGTCAGGAAATGCGTTGAGCCGGCCATCGGGGAACTCCTACTTACGCTTCGAAACCGGGACGCGCGCCGAGATGGACCACCGGCTTGTTCACATATTCCTGCAGGATCGTGCTGTTCATGGCGGCGAGCAGCGCATTGTCCTGAATAGCAAAAGTATAGGCCTCGCGATCGAACCGCCCGTTGGAATGCGCCGCCCAGGCCGGGGCCGTCAGGACCAGATCGCCCGGCCCCCAGGTGATCTCCTCACGCTCGACGATCGTCTTCCAGTTGCCCGCGATCGCATAATTCATGGCCGTCACATTGTGCCGGTGCGACCGGGCCATGTCCCATTTCTTGCCGGTCCAGTTCGGATCGACCCCGCCGCTCATCCACGCCGTGATCGTGTTGGTCGATCCATGCGTCCGGCCGGTCGCCGGGTTCCAGTACATCGTGATGATCGCGGCGCGCAGATCCTTGGTGTTCTTGTCCATGTCGTTGAGGAAGGCCTTGACCTCCTCCCACTTCCACAGATGCGCTGACTGCTCGACAACCTCCGGATCGATGAAGGCATGGTAGGTCTTGAGCGCCCCGCCGCCGGTCGGCATCGGGTAGATGAAGTCGGCCATCGGATCGCGATGATGCTCGATCGGTTCCGCGGGAGAAGTCCCCAACCCGACAGAGTCAGACACATAGAGCGCGCGCAAATATTCAAGCAGCGGCGCGTCGCTGAACACGAGGCGGACATAAGCCGTATCGCCCGTGTTCGCATAGACTTGCGGAGCCATGTTAGGCGCCGACAGGGTGTCGTGAACCGCCATGTCGAAGGTTTTGCCGTCAACGACCGCCCGGCCCTGCCCCTCGATACAAATCCCGACACTGGACGCGTTGCTGGGCGTCAGCTCGACAACCTCGCCGGGCATGACGACCTCGATCGTCGCGCGCAGGCCCGGCGTGATGCTGTTGCGGTTCGACTGAGGGTGGACGATGTAGGACCGCCGCCGGCCATTCCCGGGCCTGGAGAGGGATTTCAGCCGATCGATCTCACCGTCGATCTGTTCCTTCGAGACTTTGAACGCATCCCAGAATCTTGGCACGCTATCGCTCGTGCCGGACGCATCGACAAAGGGGTTCTCGACAAGCCCGTTCGCCAGCGCGACATCAGCCACCATAAATTCCAGCCTCTCAACCTTATTATTCGCTCGGCCCCTGCGGAGCGAAAGGCTCAGCTCACCGGCATTCTATCTCTCGAGTTTATCACAGCCTCTTGCAGATCGTTAGAATGAAGGGCGAAACAGATATTTTCCATTTCGGACGTCGTGCCCGCTCGCCCCGCAAAC
>CAYLIK010000172.1:0-5983 GCA_964383565.1 uncultured Sphingomonadaceae bacterium | reverse complement strand
ACTTCCAGCAACAGATCGGTGATCCTCGCGGGCGGGAGCTGTTGATAGAGATCGAGCACGAGATCCTCGGCCCCTTCGGGCGTGTCGGCCCTCAGCTTGTCGATGTGCAGCTTGCCGTTCTCGATGATGCCGCCTGGGATCGTGCCGGTTCGCGCCGCGCGGCCAAACTCCTTCAGCCGTGTATCCAGTCGAGCCCTGCGCTCGGCCAGCCATTCGCCGGGTCGCAGCGGCACGGCGAGCCGCGCGGTCTGCTCTATCGCCTGTGGCGGGACCAGAAGCTGCTTGAGGTCGCCATAGCGGCGCGATCCCGCCAACCATATGTCACCGGACCGGAAGGCGTCGCGGATGTGGAACAGCACCGCGATTTCCCAAAGCCGGTGGTCGCCGCTGGGCTCAGCGCGAAGATGACGATGCCATTTCGAGTTGGGACGTAGAAAATCCACCGGCGGATCGACCTTGATCCCGTTACGCAGCATCGCAACGGCCGCCAGAAGAGGCGTGGCGATCGGCGCCGCCTGCATGTCGAGCAGGCGCAGCATCCTGGGCGCGTAGAGGCGGAAACGGTGATAGCCGTCCAGCACACGGCTGAGCGGGTCGGCCGCGAGCACGTTGGTCAGCGCGGAGGCCGTGGCGACAAGGGTTCTGAACCGTTCCCAGCCAGGCCCGGTGGCGATTATCCCGTCCAGGGCCGTGCCATCGTCCTGCGCTCCAAGCAAAGCACCACCGATTTCGGCAAAGGACTTCAGCGTGTCCCGAACGGCCGCCTTTGCGTCGGCGATCCTGGTGTTGCAAAGGCGTTCGGAGGCCCGATAGAGACGGCCTACGATGCGATCGTGGGTCTCCACGATGACATCGGCCAGCGATGACCGCCATTCCAGGGTGCAGACAGCGAGGATCGCAAGCCGCCTGTCTTCGGGCAGATCACGCATGCCGTCGGCGTAATAGCGCTCGCCCTGCCGGCGAAGCCGGGTCACACGATGCGCCGGCACGCCGTCCAGCAAATCCGCCGGAAGATCGAACCTTTGAAGATATTCCAGTCGATCCATCAGCCGGTTAGCGGCTGCTGAATTTGCGCCAACCTCGAACTGTCGCAGCCATACGAAGCGCGTGACGCGACCATCCACCGTATCCTCCAACAGGTGAGCCAAATTCTCGCTCAGGGTTGGCGTGATGCGATGGGCGATAAGATCCTCGATCCGGCGCTCGGCCTCAACCAGCGCATCGGCGCAAAGGCGCTCGATCGTCGAGGAGCCGGGAAGGATCGTGCGGGTGCGGCGACACTCCGCAACGAAGCGACGGGCAAGATCCTCATTCGATGTCGCCGCCTCGGCTTCCCGAGCGATCCATTCGCGCAAATCCCGTGCGCCCCGCCCCGAAAAGGAGCGATAGCCGTAGATTCGGCGAAGGTCCGCCAGATGCTCGTGCCGGGTCTCCTCGCGCGCGGCATAGAGGAGTAGATCGTCGCTGGTCAGGCCGAGCTGGGCCGCGATGAAATCCGATACCTGCGCCGGGATCAACTCGCCAGGAGCGAGCACCCGGCCCGGGTAGCGCAGGACGCACAGTTGCAGCGCGAAGCCAAAACGATTGTGGGCGCGCCGGCGCTGGCGGATATGCCCGAGATCCTCATCGCTGAGGGTATAGTGCCGCAGCAGCTCACCTTGATCGACCGGCAAGTGAAGCAGCGCCTCGCGCTGTCGATCGGTCAGGGTCACGCGACGCGGCATACATGCTCCTTATTCTTTCCGAGCTACGGTTTGAGATAGCTTGATTGAGATGCTGGTTAAGATACACAATAGCCCAATCTTATGTGCTCATGTTCGTCACCGCCTCAAACCTTCGTTTGTGATCCATGCTGATCGGCTACGCCCGCGTGTCCAAAGCCGACGGCTCGCAGTCGCTCGACCTGCAGCACGATGCCCTTCGCGCTGCCGGTGTCGAGCCAGGCAATATCTATGATGATCGTGCATCCGGTAGCCGTGATGATCGCCCCGGTCTTGCCGCCTGCCTGAAATCGTTGCGCGACGGCGATGTCCTCATCGTTTGGAAGCTCGACCGGCTCGGCCGAACGCTCACCCACCTGGTCAGCACGGTGCAGAATCTGTCGGATCGCGGTATCGGTCTGCGGGTGCTCACCGGCAAGGGCGCGCAGATCGACACCACGACGCCATCGGGCCGGATGGTGTTCGGCATTTTTGCCACACTGGCGGAGTTTGAGCGGGATATGATCCGCGAGCGCACCATGGCTGGCCTGGCCGCTGCCCGCGCGCGGGGACGCAAGGGTGGCCGCAAGTTCGCCCTCTCCAAGGCCCAGGTGCGGCTCGCTCAGGCTGCTATGGCCCAACGCGACACGTCCGTTTCCGACCTCTGCAAGGAACTCGGGATCGAGCGCGTCACTCTCTACCGCTATGTCGGTCCCAACGGGGAACTCCGGGATTACGGTCAGCGCGTGCTTGCTGCCAAAACGCGATGATGATGACGGGAGCCCCGATCAAACTTACCCAAGCGGACGCCGCAGACGTTGCAGACCTGTACAACCGTTGCAGCGACTATTTCCTGTTGCAGGACGGGGCCGCGCCCACGCTGGACGATGCTCGCGAGCTTTTCTCCGATGTGCCGCCCGAAAAGAGCGCCCACAATCAAGCTGTCCTGGGATGGAAGGGGCCTGGCGGCCTATATGCAATCGCGGCCATCCTCCGCGATTATCCGCGTGATGGCACATGGTATCTCGGCTTCATGATCGTAGATGCCGCACAGCGTGGTCGTGGCGTCGGACGCTCAATTTACTCGACGGTCGAAAGCTGGGCCGCTGCGAGAGGTGCCACAGAGATTCGGTTGGCCGTGCTGGAAGCGAATGAAGCGGCAGAGCGATTTTGGCGTTCTCTCGGCTTCATTGAGTATCGGCGCGTTGGGCCAGACACCTTCAAAATGCGTAGCCATCGCCGGATAGAACTGAGCCGTCGCCTTTCTGGCGCGACCGTAGAAGGCAGCAACAAGTAAGATCTCGCGCCGGCTATCTGGGCGAGCTTGGCGTAGGATTCCGCCCCCTCCCGCAAACGCCCCCTTCCAGCTTCGCCCGAGCTCGCATGACGAATTCGAGGCCGAGCTGGCCTCGCTTCTGGCCAGCAAGGCCCCCCACGTCCCGGCATCGGAAACGAAGGTCGTGGCGATCGTCGCGCTGCAGATCCTCAAGGCGGCCTATGCGCTCGAACGCGGCGGTGCGGGGGTGGATATTCAGCAGGAAATGGCGCTGATCATGCGCTCCTATTTCGAATCCAAGCTGGGCCAAGCCCGGTAAGAGGCGGCATCCGCTGAATTACTTTCGTTAATTTTCAGTATCTTGCTTTCCGAGGCCTTGACGGAAGTCGCCTCGCCGCATCAAAAATTCAAAGATGAGAGATTTCTCATATTGTAGTTTTATGAGAGTTCATTCATAAAACTCTCCGAAGAGATTCGACGGACAGTCGAACCTGGAGGAGGGGATCATGAAGCAGTTCAGCACCATCGTCCGCGGCCTGGCGATCGCCGCCCTGGCATCGTCGAGTGGCATCGCTCTGGCGCAGGCGACAGCGCCCGCCGAAACGGCGGTGGCCGACGCGGCCAGCGTCGACACCGGCGACATCATCGTCACCGCGCAGAAGCGCGCCGAGCGGCTTCGCGACGTGCCGATGTCGATCAACGCCGCGACCGGCGATCATCTGAAGTCGCTGGGCGTGACCAGCAGCGAGCAGCTCGAAAAGCTCGTTCCCGGCTTCACCTTCCAGCGCACCGTCTACGGTCTGCCGGTCTTCTTCCTGCGCGGCGTCGGCTTCAACGACACGACGCTCGGCGTCAGCCCCGGCGTGTCGGTCTATGTCGACCAGCAGCCCTTGCCCTTCTCGGCGATGACGCGCGGCGCAATGCTCGATATCGAGCGGGTCGAGGTGCTGAAGGGGCCGCAGGGCACCCTGTTCGGCCAGAACTCCACCGGCGGCGCGATCAACTATATCGCGGCCAAGCCGACCGACGAACTGAAGGCGGGGGTCGAGGCCTCCTATGGCCGCTTCAACGAGATCACCGGCGAAGCCTTTGTCAGCGGTCCGCTGACCTCGACCCTGTCGGGCCGCATCGCGGTGCGCGGCGAACGCCAGGGCGACTGGCAGCGCGGCTACACCAATGGCGACACGATCGGCCGTCGCCGCTTCGTCAACGGCCGTGCGATCCTCGACTGGAAGCCCGCTGACACGATCCGCGCCGAACTGGTCGCCACCGCGTGGCACGACACGTCGGACACGCAGCAGCCGCAGACCGTGGCCTATACGCCGCTGTTGACCGGGCCGATGGCGCGGCCGGTTCCCTTCCCGCTCGCGACCTTCCCGGTGTCGCCGCGCTCGCCGCGCGCCGCCGCCTGGGATCCCAATGGCGACTTTGTCCGCGACGACCGGCTCTATCACATCTCCGGCCGGGTCGAGGTCGACCTGAGCAGCGCGGTCACGCTGACCTCGCTCACCTCCTATGCCGATTACCGGCAGAGCATCCCGCTGGACCTCGACGGCACGACCTTCTCATCGGGCGTCTCCGACGATACCGGACGGATCAAGACCTTCGCGCAGGAATTGCGGCTGACCGGCGACACGCCCTCGGGCCTCAAATGGATGGTCGGCGGCAATTACCAGCACGACAAGGTGTTCGAACGGCTGATCTTCGATCCGATTATCACATCGGGCACCGCTGTCGGCCCGGCGACGTTCGACTCCTACTTCGTCGACAACGACCAGAAGATCGAATCCAAGGCCGTCTTCGCCAGCCTCGATCTGCCGCTGGCCGACCGCCTCGTCCTGCAGGGGTCGGTTCGCTACACCGACCAGAAGCGCGACTTCGCCGGCTGCATCCGCGACAATGGCAATGGCCAGATCTCGGCCGCGCTTGGCCTGCTCAGCACCATCTTCACCGGCGCGCCGCAGACGATCCCGCTGGGCGGCTGCGGTACGCTGGGCGCCAATTTCCTCCCCGCGCCGATCGTCACCGGCAAGCTGAACGAGGACAATCTGTCGTGGCGCGCCAGCCTCAACTGGAACCTCGACAGTCAGAGCCTGCTCTACGCCAACGTCACCAAGGGCTATAAGTCGGGCAGCTTCCCGACCCTGCCGGCCTCGTCGGCGGTCCAGCTCCGGCCGGTGCCGCAGGAGTCGGTGCTGGCGTTCGAAGCGGGCGCCAAGCTCGGCTTCGGCCGGATGCTTCAGGTCGAGGCCGCCGCCTTCTACTATCGCTACCGCGACAAGCAGCTCGTCGGCTTCCTGGTCGATCCGGTGTTCGGTCCGCTGCCCAGCCTGGTGTCGATCCCGAAGAACCACATCCAGGGCGCCGAGATCACCGCGACCCTGCGGCCGGTCGCCGGCTTCACCCTCACCGCCAGCGGCACCTATGTCGACACCCGGATCGATCGCAACCCGATCAACCCGACCGGCCCTTATGGCACGCCGTCCGACTTCGTCGGCCAGCGCTTCCCCTATACCCCGCGCTGGCAGGGCAGCCTCGACGCGCAGTATCGCTTCCCGGCCTTCGCCGATCTCTACGCCTTCCTCGGCGGCACGATCACCGCGCGAAGTTCGACGACGGGCGCGCTGCTGAGCGGCGATCCGGCGGTGGCCGCGCTCGAGGCCGGGCTGAAGATCGACGGCTATGCGCTGGTCGACCTGCGCGCCGGGATCGAGGCGTCGGACGAGCGCTGGCGGCTCGAACTGTGGGGCCGCAACATCACCAACAAATTCTATGTCAACGGCGTCACCCGCAATGCGGACTTCACCACCCGCTTCGCCGGCATGCCCGCCACCTACGGCCTGACGGTCCGCTACCGGTTCAACTGATATGGCCCGACCGCGCAAACCGTCGGGCGCCCCCGCGAACACCCCCCCGAACACCCCCACGCCCACGGAGAAGACTATGTCCCTCACCGGCTCTGTTGCAAAAATCGTGAAGCTTGAGCATGCTTGGCGGAGATTGGACG
>CAYLIK010000171.1:473-6079 GCA_964383565.1 uncultured Sphingomonadaceae bacterium | reverse complement strand
TGGACGAGAGACGAGATGGCGGCCCGTGCTGCCACCGAGCTTCAAGACGGCTTCTACGTCAATCTCGGCATCGGCATCCCGACGCTGGTCGCCAACCATATCCCGCCCGGCGTGGAGGTCACCCTGCAATCCGAAAATGGCATGCTCGGCATCGGGCCTTTCCCTTATGAGGACGAGGTTGATGCCGATCTGATCAACGCGGGCAAGCAGACGATCAGTCAGCTGCCGTCATCGAGCTTCTTCTCCTCGGCTGACAGCTTCGCGATGATCCGGGGCGGCCATATCGACTTGACCGTGCTCGGCGCGATGGAGATCAGCGAAAGCGGCGACATCGCCAACTGGATGATCCCCGGCAAGATGATCAAGGGCATGGGCGGCGCGATGGATCTCGTGGCGGGCGTGAAGCGCGTGATCGTCGTGATGGAGCACACCTCCAAGAACGGCGACCCCAAGTTCATTCCCGCCTGCACCCTGCCGCTCACGGGCAAGAATGTGGTCGACATGATCGTCACCGATCTGGCGGTGTTCAAGCGGCCTGACCATAACAGCCCCTTCAAGCTGATCGAAACCGCCCCCGGCGTGACGGCGGAAGAGATAAAGGCGAAGACCCCCGCGCATTACGTCAGCTAACTTCCCCCTCCCTTTCAAGGGAGGGGCGTAGGGGTGGTGCGGGCATAAGGACTCAAACCCGTCCCTTACGTCCCTCCCCCGACGGGGAGGAAGATTTGGGGAATGCGGATGACGACGGTTCGTTTGTCCGCTATCCCCCGCCCATGGAGAGCGCCTCGGGGAAAAAAAGCTGGCTCGATGGGGTAAAGCCCTATGTCGAACCGGCGCCGCTCGCCGCGCTTTTCCTCGGCATGTCCTCCGGTTTTCCGTTCGCCATGATCGGCGCGACGCTTGCGAGCCGGCTCGCCGAGGACGGCATCGACAAGAAAAGCGTGACCGCCTTCGCGCTCGTCATCCTCGCCTATAATTTCAAATGGCTGTGGGCCTGGCTGATCGAGGGCGTGCGCCTGCCGCTGATCGGCCGACTGGGCCAGCGCGTATCCTGGATGCTGCTCGCCGGCGCGTTGGTGATCGCGGCCGTCATCAATCTCGGGCTGGTCGATCCGGGGGCAGACCTGAGCGCAACCGTGGTCGCGGCCATCCTGCTGGGCTTTGCTGGCGCCACTTATGACATCATCATCGACGCCTATCGCATCGAGATCCTGGAGCCCCGCCAGCTGGGCGTCGGCGCCGGCATGTCGCAATATGGCTGGCGGATCGGCGCGAGCGCGGCGGGTGGCCTTGCGCTGGTGCTGGCGCAGCGCTTCGGCTGGGAGGTCGCCTATATCGGCTGCGCGGCCTTCGCATTGCCAGCGATGCTGACGGCGCTGATCATGGGCGAGCCGGCCCGGCACAAGGCAATCTCCGAGCGGCGCAAGGCGACCGAGGTTTTCCAAGCGATCGTCGGCCCCTTCGCCGAATTCTTCCGCCGCACCGGCGCGCCGCTGGTGCTGCTGTTCATCATCCTCCACAAGATCGGCGACACCCTCGCCAACCTCACCTTCCGGCTGCTCTTCAACGATCTCGGCTACAGCAAGGACGAGATCGCGATCTACGATGTTGGCGTCGGCTTCTGGGCGCTGCTCATCGGCGTGTTCGTCGGCGGCGTACTTTATTCGAAGCTCGGCCTGAAGCGCTCGGTTCTGGTGAGCCTTATCCTGATGGGGGTCTCTAACTTCAGCTTTGCCGGGCTGGCTGCGGCGGGTCACAGCAATCTCGCCATGGCTGGCGCGATCGGATTCGAAAATTTCGCAAGCGGGATCGGCGGGGTAACAGTGGTCGCCTATTTCTCGGCGCTCACCGACCTGCGTTTCACCGCCGCGCAATATGCGCTGATCTCGGCGGCGGCGAGCATCGTCGGGCGGATCATCACCGGCACCACCGCTGGCGGCATGATCGAAGCGATGGGCTATGTGAACTTCTACCTGCTTACGACCCTGCTTGCCGTGCCCGGTATCCTGCTGTTCTGGCTGATGATGCGTGCCGGCCTGATCGATCAGTCGATCGGAAACGCGGGCTCCGCTTCATCCTCGACCTGAACGGCAAGCGGCCGGCCAAGATCCGCAAACGCCAGCGCCACGGCCTGCGCGCTTGAGAGCACGCCCAGGGCATGCTCGCTCTCCAACAACATGCAGATCCGCGCATGCGCGAAGCGGGGCCGCTCCAACGCAGTGGTCAGGATCAACAGCAGTTCAGCCTCCGTATGGGTCATCATCCGGCAGCAGCATGGCGCAATGATGAGCTGGCGCTGCGCGCTGCGCGCCACTTCCGCCATCATTGCGCGCAGTAGCAGCGTTGGCCGCCGCGCACGGGCGCCAAACAAACTTAACAGCGCATTGGCCGCAAAGGCATCGTTCAGCCCGCCGACGGCCATGCGGCGCATTGCATAGATCAACAGGCGCGCATTCCCGCACGCGGGCACGGGGCGCAACAGAACGGTTTCCTGAGCAGTTTCTGACATGGATCGACTCTCCGCTTGGCTGATGCCAAGGAAGCACAGTCGCTATTGATAATCAATCTCAATTAGTCGGGCGGCGTGTTATTTGCCGCGAGCATCATTCCCGCCAGATATAGTGAGCCGCCGATCAGCACGACGGGCGGATTTGCGCGGTCGGCGTGATGCGCGATCCAGTCGAGCGCCTGCAAAGGGTCGGTCGCGGCAAAGGCCGTAAGCCCATTGGCGCGCGCTGCGGCCGCAAGCTGCACTGGTTCGTGGAAGGGATGGTCGGGCACGGGCACGGTATGCACCGTCGCAGTCCGCCCGCTGAAGGATTTGAGGAAGCCGCCGGCATCCTTGTTCTCAAGCAGCCCGAGGATGATGTGAAATGGCCGCCCGGCCGCGACATGACCCCGGAAGAAATCCGAAATTGCCCGCCCCGCTGCCGGATTATGCCCGCCGTCGATCCACAGCTCGCTCCCGCGCGGCAATTTCCCAAGCAAGGGTCCTTCGTGAAGCTGCTGTAACCGCGCCGGCCAGTCCGCCCACCCCATCGCCGCGCGAATCGCGGAATCGGGAATGTGCAGCACCTTCTGATGGCGCAACATCGCGACCGCCAGCGACGCATTGAGCGCCTGATGCGCGCCCGGCAGACGCGGCAGCGGCAGATCGAGCCGCCCATCATTGTCGCGATAATGCAGCCGCTGTTGATAGACCGCCGCATCCCAGCCGCTGCCTTTGGGAAACCACTCCACCCCCATCTCGGCAGCGACCTCGCCTATCCGCGTCGCGATCGGTGCCGGATAATGGAGCGTCACCAACGGTGCTCCCGCCTTGGCGATACCTGCCTTCTCGGCAGCGATGATTTCGAGCCGGTCACCCAGAAATGCCTGATGATCGAGCGCGAGCTGGGCGATACCGCATACGGCAGGATGTTCGATCACATTGGTGGCATCGAGCCGCCCGCCCAGCCCCACCTCGATCACACACGCATCTGCCGGTGCACGTTTGAAGGCGAGAAAGGCGGCGGCGGTCGTCGCCTCGAAGAAGCTCGGTGAGATATCGTCGGCGACTGACAATACCTCGTCGAGCAGATCGGCGAGCCAGGCATCCTCGATCAGCCGATCAGCAACCCGGATGCGCTCGTTGAAGCGCACCAGATGCGGGCTCGTATAGACATGCACCCGCCGCCCCGACGCCTCCAGCGCCGCGCGCAGGAAGGCGCAGGTCGATCCCTTCCCGTTCGTCCCCGCGACATGGAAGACAGGCGGCAGATCATGCTGCGGATTGCCGACTCGGTCGAGCAACCGGGTAATCCGCTCCAGCCCGAGCACGTCCCGCCCCGGCGAAAGCATTGCCAGCCGGTCGAGCTGCCGCTGGACCGCTGGATCGGCACTGCGCGCGTGATCAGCCATATCAGGCGGCCCGACGCTCCGGGCAGAGATAGGCGATCAGCCGGGCCAGTTCGGCGCGCAGCTTGTGCCGGTGCACCACCATGTCGAGCATGCCGTGATCCAGCAGATATTCCGCCCGCTGGAATCCTTCGGGCAGCTTCTCGCGAATGGTGGACTCGATCACCCGCTGTCCCGCGAAGCCGATCAGTGCCCCCGGCTCGGCAAGCTGGATATCACCCAGCATCGCGTAGCTCGCGGTCACGCCGCCCGTGGTCGGATCCGTCATCACGACAATGTAGGGCAATCCCGCCTCGCGCAGCTTGGCGATCGCGACGGTCGTCTTCGGCATCTGCATCAGCGAGAGGATGCCTTCCTGCATCCGCGCGCCCCCTGCGGCCGTGAAGATGATATAAGCGCAACGGTCCTGAATCGCCGCTTCGACGCCGGCGACGAATGCCGCGCCCACCGCCATGCCCATCGACCCGCCCATGAAGGCGAAATCCTGCACGCCCACCACGGCGCGATAGCCCTCGATCTTGCCCTTGGCGTTGATGAGGGCATCAGGCTCGCCGGTTTCCGACCGCGCGGCCTTCAGGCGATCGGTATACCGCTTGGAATCACGGAACCTGAGCGGGTCTTCCCGCACCTGCGGCGCCGGCAGCAGGATATGCACGCCGTCATCGAACAGCTCGCTGAAGCGCTCGTCCGGCCCGATCCGCCCATGATGCTCGCATTTCGGGCAAACCGACTGGTTCTCCTCATATTCCTTGAGGAAGATCATCTGCCCGCAGGACGGGCATTTGTGCCAGAGATTTTCAGGCGTCTCGCGCTTGGTGATCGCGGCGATCGTATTGCGGACGCGGGTGAGCCAGCTCATGCGGCAATCTCCTTCCGTGCGGCGCGGACAGCGCCCGCCAGCGACGCGATGTAATCGCGCACTGGCCCGGCGGCGCTGGTGCCATGTTCCTCGACCAGATCGATAATCGCCGACCCGACCACCACGCCATCGGCGACGCGGCCGATCGCAGCCGCCTGCTCGGGCGTGCGGACGCCGAAACCGACCGCAACCGGCAAATCAGTCGCCGCCTTGAGCTTCGCGACCGCCGTCTCGATACTTCCCTGTGCGGCCTGTTGCAGCCCGGTGATCCCGGCAACCGACACATAATAGAGGAAACCCGACGCGCCATCGAGCACGGCGGGAAGCCGCGCGGCGTCGGTCGTGGGTGTGGCGAGCCGGATGAAGTCGATCCCCGCCGACCGCAGCGACGGCCCAAGCACATCATCCTCCTCAGGCGGAAGATCGACGCAGATAACCCCATCGACTCCCGCCTTCGCCGCCTCACCCGCAAACCATTCCGCGCCGCGATGGACCATCGGATTGGCATAACCCATCAACACCAGCGGCACGGTGGGATGCCGCGCCCGGAAATCCCGAACGATCGCCAGTAGATCAAGCGTGGTCGTGCCGGCGGCCAGCGAGCGAAGATTGGCGCGCTGGATCGCCGGTCCGTCGGCCATCGGATCGGTAAAGGGCATGCCCAGCTCGATGATATCGGCACCGCCTTCGACCAGCGCGTCGAGCACGGCGGCCGTCCCAGCGGGCGTGGGGTCGCCACCCGTGACGAAGCACACCAGCGCTGCTCGGCGATCGGCGGCACAGGCGGCGAAGGTGGTGGAAAGACGACTCATATAGCCCTCTCCCCTTCAGGGGAGAGGGTTGGGAGAGG
>CAYLIK010000171.1:0-463 GCA_964383565.1 uncultured Sphingomonadaceae bacterium | reverse complement strand
AGTCCCCAACGCCCTACCCAACGTCTCCATCACGCCGTCCATATTCTGGATCACATCGGAATTGCCGAAGCGGATCACTCTATAGCCCTGCTGTTCGAGAAATTCCGTTCTTTGAAAATCATATCCCCGACGCTCGGCATGCGTGTCACCATCACTTTCGACAACAAGCATCGGATCACGGGCTGCAAAATCGACAATATAAGGCCCGATCACCTTCTGACGGCGGAATTTGGCTGAACCAAACCGCTTGGCCCGGAGCGCGAGCCACATGCGCTGCTCCGCTTCGGTGGCATTGGAGCGCATCGATTTGGCGCGGTCAGTGAGCAGCCGGTCACGCATGCCCCTCTCCCAACCCTCTCCCCTGAAGGGGAGAGGGCTTAGTATTCCCACTCACAACTTCACCCCGAGATGATCGGCCACCGTGAAGATATACTTGTCCCCCCGCCCGCTCAGGTTGACGAGG
>CAYLIK010000170.1:0-6142 GCA_964383565.1 uncultured Sphingomonadaceae bacterium | reverse complement strand
GTGACGAGCGGGGAGAGGATCACGCCCGCGTTGATCGCGAGATAGTAGATCTGGAAGGCGTCGGCGCGGCGGAGATCGTCGGGTTTGTAGAGCGCGCCGATCTGGCTGGCGAGGTTGCCCTTGAACAGGCCCGAGCCGATGACGAGCGCAAGCAGCGCGAACAGGAAGCTGACCTCGAACGCCATCAGGAAGTGGCCAAGCGCCATCGAAAGCGCGCCGGCGAGCACCGTGATGCGCTTGCCGAGCCATTTGTCGGCGATCAGGCCGCCGAGCGTGGGCGTGAAATAGACGAGCGCTGCGTAGGTGCCGAAGATGGCGGACGCCAGCGCCGGGCCTTCGAGGCCGCCGTAGAGCCGCTTGAAGCTGTCGAAGAAGGCGATGTTTTCGACATGGCCGGGGAGCAGGAGCTGCTTCGCCATGTAGAGCACGAGCAGCGACTGCATGCCGTAATAGGAGAAGCGCTCCCATGCCTCAGTGAAGGCGAGGTAGCCGAGGCCCTTGGGATGGCCGAGGAAGGCGCGGTCCTCAATGGGGGATTCCATCGCGGGCGGGACGGGCTCGTTGGCAGTCATGCCGACCAATTCAGATAATATCCCATCCGTTCGTCCTGAGTAGCCATTGAGCTTGCCGAAATGGCGTATCGAAGGACCCTTCGATACGGGTCTTCGACAGGCTCAGCCCCTACTCAGGGCGAACGGGAAGAGTCTGTCAAGCCTTCGCCGTTCCCCCCGTCGCCCCCACACTGGCGGCGGTCTGGCCGAACATGATCTTCTTTGCGTCTTCGGTCATCGCAGGTGCGTCGCTGGGACGGATTTGTTCGCCGATCTCGTAGGCGCGTTTGGTCGCGGGGCGCTCGGCGATCACTTCCTTCCAGCGCTTCAGGTTGGGGAAGTCGTCGATGCTCTGGCCCTGCGCGTCCGGGATCACCCAAGGGTAGGAGGCCATGTCGGCGATTGTATACTCCTCGCCCGCCACGAACGGCCGGTCAGCCAGCCGCCGGTCAAGCACGCCGTAGAGACGGTTGGTCTCGTTGACGTAGCGATCGATCGCATAGGGCAGCTTTTCGGGCGCATAGTTGCGGAAATGATGGTTCTGTCCGGCCATCGGGCCGAGGCCGCCCATCTGCCAGAACAACCACTGCAGCACTTCGGCGCGGCCGTGCAGATCGGC
Source organism: uncultured Sphingomonadaceae bacterium (assembly GCA_964383565.1). Lineage (GTDB taxonomy): Bacteria > Pseudomonadota > Alphaproteobacteria > Sphingomonadales > Sphingomonadaceae > CANJQJ01. The sequence goes on along the minus strand of CAYLIK010000170.1, from coordinate 4,972 downwards.
GGGAATGAATTTGCCGGTCTTTTCGGCAAGGTAGAGCAGGATCGCGCCGGATTCGAACAGCGAGATCTGGACGCTGCCGTCGGCGGGCTCATGATCGACGATCGCGGGCATGCGATTATTGGGTGCGATCTTCAGGAAATCGGGCTGGAATTGCTCGCCCTTGCCGATGTTCACGGGGACAATTTTGTAAGGAAGGCCCGTTTCCTCAAGGAAAAGGGTGATCTTATGGCCATTTGGGGTGGGCCAGTAATGGAGGTCGATCATCGCGGGGCTTCTCTTTCGTGCGCCAAGAGCCGGGTTGGACCGATCGTAGATAGGCGTCTGCCAAGGATTGTGAAGGGCGCGGCCGCGAGCATACGGTATTCCTACGGTCGCATGGATAACCCCGCCTTTACGCGCACGCGCCGAATATGGCGCTGCAACCGGGGGTGATCTTCGCTCAGCCCAACCCCGCTGTCGCCGGGAGCTCAATAGCTTGCCCCGCTGAGCTTCCGGCGACACTTGCCTCCCCGCCGACCCTCGTTCACATCAAGCGGCCATGGGGCGCGCGTTTATCCTGATCGCTTTTGGATTGTTGCTCGGCTTCGCGGCGGGCTTTGCGGTCGCTTACTGGCGGCTGTCGCCCTATTACCGGATCGACCGGCTGATTACCGGCGCTGCGCCGCCCGCGACGAACGTCCCGCCGAATTACGCGTTGTGGCGTGACAGCTATCGAACGGAAACCGCCAGCGTGCAGATCGTGATGCTTGGAGATTCGATCACGCGGCTGGGGAACTGGCCGGTGCTTTTGGGAAAAGCCGATATTACCAATCTCGGGATACCGGGCGACACGACCGATGGCGTCCTCGGCCGGCTGGGGGATGGCAATATCCCGCCCGGAAGCACGGTCTTCATTCTGGCCGGGGTGAACGATGTCGTGAGATCGGTCCCGGTGGAGCGGACGCTCGCCAATCTGGAGCGGATCGTGGGCGCGCTCGCGCCGGGGCGCACCATCTATCTCCAGTCCACGCTGTTTACCGAGCGTGCAGGGCTGAACGGCGACATTGCCCGGATCGTGGCGGGCGAGAAGGCGATTTGCAGGCGCCTGCGCTGTACCTTCGTCGATCTCAACGCGGTGCTGGCGCCGCAGGGCGTCCTGCTTGCCGAATATAGCGCGGACGGCATTCATTTGAGCGCGGCGGGCTATGCAAAATGGGCCGATATCGTGCGGTCGTATCTGCTCCGCGACGAGGGCAAGCGTCAGCCGCTGTAATTTTTAAGCTCGTCGCCGACGAGGCGGACCACGTGGAGGACGTTGGTGGATCCGGGCACGCCGAATGGCACGCCGGCCATCAACACGAGCCGGTCGCCGGCTTTGCCGACGCCGTGCCGGAGCGCCATGCGTTTCGACTTGCCGACCATTTCCTCGAAGCTGGCAACGTCTTTGGTCCGCACGGCGTGCACGCCCCACAGGATGCCGAGACGGCGCGCGGTGGCGAGCTTTGGCGTCAGCACCAGCAGCGGCACCGTCGGCCGCTCGCGCGCCAGCCGCCGGGCAGTCGAGCCGGACAGAGTGAAGCAGATCGTCGACGCCACGGACACGGCGTCGGAAATGCTTCGGGCGGCCTCGGCCAGCGCATCCGCCGTGGTGGCGTCGGGCCGGGTTTCCGTGAAATGAACGCGGGCGTGATAGCTGGGATCGGATTCAACTGACTGGGCGATCCGATCCATCATCGCGACCGCTTCCTCCGGCCAGGCGCCGGCGGCGCTTTCGGCGGAAAGCATCACTGCGTCAGCGCCGTCATAGATGGCGGTGGCGACGTCGGAGACTTCGGCGCGGGTCGGGCTGGGCGAGGTAATCATCGATTCCAGCATCTGAGTTGCGACCACGACGGGACGGCCCATGCGGCGGGACACCTCGACGATGTGCTTCTGGAGCGGCGGGACGCGCTCGGGCGGAAGCTCGACGCCAAGATCGCCGCGCGCGACCATCACTGCGTCCGCGAGTTCGATGATTTCTTCCAGCCGGTCGACGGCGGCGGGCTTCTCGATCTTGACCAGCAGCGCCGCCTTGCCGCCGATCAGCCTGCGCGCTTCGGCGACGTCGTCGGGCCGCTGGACGAAGCTGAGCGCGACCCAGTCCGCGCCCTGATCCAGCGCGAAGGTAAGGTCGGTGCGATCCTTCTCGGTCAGCGCGGCGAGCGGGACGACGACGTCGGGGACGTTGAGGCCCTTGTTGTTCGAAAGCGGCCCGCCCACCTCGACGCGGGTGGTGATCTTTTCCGGCTCGACGCGGGTGCACCGCAAAACCAGCTTGCCGTCGTCGAGCAAGAGCCGCGCGCCTTTTTCCAGCGCAAGGAACAGTTCGTGGTGCGGCAGCTGGACCCGCTTGGCGTCGCCGGGTGTGGGATCGCGATCGAGGGTGAACGTGCTGCCGGTCTTGAGCTCGACCCGCCCGCCTTCGAACTTGCCGACGCGCAGCTTCGGCCCTTGCAGGTCGAACAGGATCGTCGTCGCGTGGCCATATTCCTTTTCGAGCGCGCGGATATGTTTGACGATCGTAGCCTTGTCCTCATGAGCGCCATGGCTCATGTTGATGCGGAAGGCATCCGCGCCAGCCACGAACAGCCTGGCGATCATTTCCGGCGACGCGCTTGCGGGGCCGAGTGTTGCCAGGATGCGGACCTTGCGTTTTCTTGGAGGAAACAGTTGCACGATCTTCCTCTCGCGGTTTCGGGCGCCCCATAGCCTTTAATTATGTTGTTTGACCATGGAGTTATCGAATGGACATTGCTGAAATCGACGACAAGATCGCAGCGGCCGCGTTTCGCAGGCTTGTGCGGCACCTGCGTCATCGCACCGACGCGCAGAATGTTGACCTGATGGGGCTGTCGGGCTTCTGCCGCAACTGCCTCGGCGACTGGGTGAGCGAGGCGTCCGGCGGAACGATCGATCGCGCGGCGGGGCGGGAGGCTGTCTATGGCATGCCTTACCCCGAATGGAAGAAGCGCCACCAGGCCGAGGCGACCCCCGAACAGATCGCGCGCATGAACGAAAGCGTCGCCAGGAACCATCAGGAGGATCTGCTGGACGAAGCGCTGGATGACTCCTTCCCGGCCAGCGATCCGCCGTCGATGACGGAGCCGGGGCGCTGATCGCCGCTTGAGCCGCCCGCGCTCCTCTCCTAAACGGCCCCTCCACGCACAGATTAGAGGAGTCGAATATCCATGTCCGATAATGTTGCCGCCGATCAGTTGAGGCTCTTCATCGAGCGGATCGAGCGGCTTGAAGAAGAGAAGAAGGGCATGGCCGACGACATTCGCGACGTCTATGCGGAAGCCAAGTCGCAAGGCTTCGACAGCAAGACGATGCGCGCCATCGTGCGCCTGCGCAAGCTGGAGAAGAATGCGCGGCAGGAGGCCGATGCGCTGATGGAAACCTATCGCGCGGCGCTTGGCATCGACTGAGGAGAGACTGGCTTGAAGCTGCACGGCGCGCCTTTTTCCCCCTTTGTTCAACGGGTGTTGTTTGCCGCCCGCGCCAAAGGCGTTGAGCTTGAGGTGGCGCCGGTAAGCGGGCTGGGCATGCAGGATCCGGCGTTCATGGAAATCAGCCCGACGCGGCGTATCCCGGTGCTCGAGGCTGAGGATGGATGGACGCTTTGCGAATCCTCCGCGATCATCGCCTATCTGGAAGAGACCCAGCCCGGCCCGTCGCTGCTGCCCGCGGATGCGCGAGACGCGGGACGGGCGCGGGTCATTGCCGGGCTGGTGGATACCGAGGTGGCGGCCGGGTTGCGGCATTTCGTGACGCAGAAGCTGTTCGGCATGTTCGCCAATCCCGGCGCGCTGGAATATGGGGCACAGCAGCTGATCCTCGGGCTCGATGCGATCGAGCGAGTCGGTCTCGACAGCGAAGGCTGGGCGGTTGGCGATCGGCCTTCGGTCGCGGATGCGGCGCTGATCCCGTTCCTGACGCTCGCCGAGTTGGTCGCGCGTGCGACCGACGCACTTCCCCCGGTCGCCGGGCGGCCGAGGCTCGACGCCTATTGGGCGCGCGTCAGGGAATTCCCGCTCGGCAAGCAGAGCTATGACGAGATGCACAGCGGGTTCGAGGCTATTATGAAACGCAAGGAGGCGGCAGCATGATTATTTCCACGACGACGGCCATCGAAGGGCGGCCGGTGCGTGACTATCTCGGCGTTGTGACGGGCGAGGTGATCGTGGGCGCCAACATCTTCAAGGATCTGTTCGCCGGCATCCGCGACATCGTTGGCGGCCGGTCGGGCGCTTATGAAGGCGCGCTGCGTGATGCGCGGCGCACGGCCTTTGCGGAGTTGGAGAGCGAAGCGAAGGATCTGGGCGCTGATGCCGTGATCGGCGTCGATATCGATTATGAGGTGATCGGCCAGTCGGGATCGATGCTGATGGTGTCGGTGTCCGGCACGGCGGTACGGCTGGGCTGACAGACAAGAAAAAAAGGAGCGGAGCGGCGGAATGGCCGGGCATAGCAAGTTCAAGAACATCATGCATCGCAAGGGTGCGCAGGACAAAAAGCGTTCGGCGCTCTTTTCCAAGCTGAGCCGCGAGATCACGGTGGCGGCGCGCGCCGGCCTGCCCGATCCGGCGATGAACGCGCGCCTGCGCTCCGCGATCATCACGGCGCGGAAGGAGGGTATGCCCAAGGACAATATCGAGCGATCGATCAACAAGGCGGCCGGCGGCGACGGCGATAATTATGAGGAGATCCGGTACGAGGGCTTTGGCCCCGGCGGCGTATCGCTCATCATCGAGACGCTGACCGACAACCGCAACCGCACCGCGACCAATGTGCGCACGGCGGTTTCCAAGAATGGCGGCAATCTGGGCGCCGGCGGATCGGTGAGCCATAGCTTCGGCCGGATGGGGCTTATCAATTATCCGGCCTCGGCGGGCGATGCCGATAAGGTGTTCGAGGCGGCGCTGGAAGCTGGCGCGGAGGATGTGAGTTCGTC
>CAYLIK010000169.1:0-6172 GCA_964383565.1 uncultured Sphingomonadaceae bacterium | reverse complement strand
GGGATGCTTCGATGGAACGGCAGGGTCAAGGGAGCGGTTCGCAGCCGCTCTTACAGCTTTCGCGCAAACCAGATGACATGATGCGGACCCTTGCCATTGCTCCGCGCCCGCACGCGGACCTCTTCGACCGCAAACCCTGCATCCTTGAGACGCCGCGAAAATGCGGCATCGGCCCCCGCCGACCAGATCGCCAGCAAACCCTTCGATGCAAGAGCTGCCTTGGCAGCCGCTAGGCCCCGCGCAGAATAAAGCTGGTCATTGGCAAGGCGCGTCAGACCATCGGGGCCATTGTCGACATCGAGAAGGATCGCATCGTAGCTTTCGCGCGAAGACCCGATCAGCGATACGACATCGCCCTCGATCAATTCGACACGAGGATCATCGAGACAGCCCGCCGTCAAATCGACCATCGGCCCCCTCGCCCACTGGATAATTTCGGGCACCAGCTCAGCCACCGTCACACGGGCCTTGGGAGGCAACATGGCGAGCGCGGCGCGGAGGGTAAACCCCATGCCGTAGCCGCCGATCAGAAGCCTTGGCGCATTGCGTGCGTGCAAGCGATCGCACGTCATGGTGGCGAGCGCTTCCTCCGATCCGCTCATGCGGCTGGTCATGAGTTCGTTGCGATCGAGCACGATCATGAAATCGCCGCCGCGCCGGAACAGCCGGAGCTGCTCGCCACCGGGAATTTGCGCCGTCCCTATCAATTCGCGTGGTGTCATTCTTGCCTACCCATGGAGCGCGGCAGCCATAAGAGCCGATCATGGAAATAGCGAGCCACCGACTGCGCCCCACATCGATAGTGACGTCATTTGGGCATGGTTGACTTTATACTGATCGATTTTTGGCGTAGGGGGCCGATCGTTCATCTTATCAAACCGTTTGGAGTCCCAGTTTTCGATGCCTTCTTATAAACAGCCGAGTTTCCAGGACCGTGTCGCGCTTGCCGCTCAAGCCAAGCAGAAGGCGCTTGAGAAGCTGCGCGCCAAGCCCCCTGTGGATGAGGCCGTGCTTGCTCAACGCCGCGCCGAGCAGCTTGCGCGCGAGGAAGCCCTGGCAAAAGCCAGCGAAGAGAAGCGCGCCGCCCGCGAACTCGAGAAAGCCGAAAAAAAGGCCCGCATGGCTGAGAAGGCGGGTCCAGCGCCGGTTGCCGCCCCCGCCCTGAGCGAGGAGGAGAAGAAAGCCCTGCGCGACGCACGCTATGCATCACGCAAGGCACGTGTCGGTAAACGATAGGCTGGACACGGTCTTTTCGGATTATTGCTGACCCGGCATAGGCGGTATCGTATCCAGCTTTTGCGGCGGCGGTTCGCCCTGAATGCGGAGCGTGATGATCGTCGCGGCCGCGATCAGCCCAAGCGTTCCGGCCAATATCCGCAACGCCACCAGCCAGTTCCGTGCCGTTGGGCGTGTCTCGGCGACAACAGGTCTCGGTCCTGCCTGGGCAGCCGCGATGTGCGCGGCATCGTCCAGCGCTTCAGGCAGCCCGGCCAGCGGCCCGCCCGTCGCTCCCGATCGCCCGAAAATTACATAACGCTGGCTATCGAGATCGATCTCTGCATCGGCGGCGCCTCCGAAATGGTAGCGCCGGAAGCTCAACCGAACGGTCCGGGAGCGGGGAAAGCTGATCGCGGCATCCCAATCCGTTCCCCACAGATCGAGCAGCACATGGCCTGTCGCGATCTCGGTCACGCGCGGCGAACGGACCCAATGGGTATTGCTCCATTCCACCGCCTGAAGTTCGACGAGAAGCGAACCGTCCGGCGCCACGCACCGCCCGAGATAGGTATTGGCAGGATCATTGCAGTCGGCCCGCGCCGCCGCTGCCGCGTCAGCCAGCCCGGCCAGAGGTCGCGTCGCACCGGATGCTGTCAGATCGCGAAAACTACCTGCCGCCGGATCAATACGAAAGATCGTCTGGCGTTCGGCCTGTTCAAGCGAAAGCAGCAGCCTGCCATCCGTCTGCGGCACGATCCGGCTCGACCCCCAGGCCGATCCGTCGAATAGCAGCGCACCCGTGCGGACGTCATGAAGCCGCGCAACCGGCGAGACAGCGTCATGACGCCCGCCCTCAAAAGGTCCCGGATCATGCTCATAGCCCAGCGATCCATCTGCGCTCGTGCCCGAAATCGCATCGGCTGGAACAATCCACCGGTAGAAGCCCCATACGCCATTGGACAACTCGGCCGCCGCGAACCGGGCGGCGCGCAAGCCATCGTCGACATTGTAGATCCTGAACGCGTGACGCTGGGCAGCATGGGCAGGGTGCGCAAGCATCACCGGCTCGCTATCCTCTTCACGCCACTGCAGCGACCAGACCCGCAACCCGTCCAGCACCAAATCGTCATGATCGAAGCCGACATGCACCGCACGCCATCCGCCTGGCGGCGACAGGGTTGGTGCATCCGGATCGACCGGTGGGGGTATATATGCAACCGGGGGCAGGATTTGCTGCTGCACAGACGCTGCGGGCAGCGGCGCCGTGGGAATTTCGGGGGCCTTGGGCTTCGCAGACCCTCGCAATATCACCCCTATTCCATAGCCTACGCCGCAGGCCATCAACCAGGGCAACGCCAGAAACGACCCAATTAGCAACAGGCCGTAGATCAGCTTGTCGATATCCGCCGCGCTTGCCTTGCCCGAGACGATCTCGCTTACGCCTACGGTCAAGCCGAGCAGCAGCGGCAGCAAAACCCACAGCGCCAGTCCCCACAGCCGCCAACGCGGCGGCGCGCGCATGGCGATAAGCGCCGGGATGCCAATGACCAGCGCGAGCTGGAACAGGATGAGCGCGACCTGCGTCATAATTCAGAGCGAAAGCGAGATACCGTAGACGATCGAGAGCGCGGGCAAAGCGAGCAGAATCAGCATCGGCACCCGCACCCAGGGTGTTTTGACGAAATGATACAGGAGCAGGACCACCGCCAACGCGATCGCGTAGACAACCGCGAAGCCCAGCCGAAGGCCAGCGCCGGCGGGATCCTCTCCGGGAGATCGATACATGAACGCCGCCGCCAGCATCAGCCCGTTCAAAGTCGCCAATATCCTGAATGCCCACAGCATCGACCATCCCCCAATCCGCTACACTAGCGGGCTGGGCCTGCTTGGCACAACAGGCAGAGGCTGATCGCGCTAAAGCTGCCTGAGCGCCCGCGCGGGCCGGATCGACATCAGGGATAGCGATCCCGCGATGCCGATGCCCAGCGTCAGCAACGCACCGCCCAGCAGTGTCGCAAGCACCACCGGCCAATCCGGTGCCCAGCCGAAATCGAACACCTGCACGATCACATACCAGGCGGCGGCGCTGCCCAGCGCGAGCGAGATGAGGGCGAGAATGGCCGCGAGCAGGCCATATTCCACCACTTGAGTCGCCAGCACCTGATAGCGCGTCGCGCCCAGCGTCTTGAGGATCACGCTGTCATAGCTCCGCGCCTGGCGTGACGCAGCGATGGCGCCGACCAGCACGGCGATCCCGGCAAAGATGGCAACCGAGGCGGCGGCGATGATCGCGCTCGACATCTGCTCGAGCAAGCCGCTGATCTGGCCGATCACCTCGCCCACCGCGATCACCGACACGCCGGGAAAGCTGCGCAGCAACGCGCGGGTAACGGCCGCATCGCGATCTGGGGGCATGGTGATGGTCGCCGAGAGGCTATGCGGCGCGCTCGCCAATGTGTTGGGCGAGAAGACGAGCACATAATTGAAGCCCATCGTGTCCCAGTTCACCTTGCGCAGCGACGCGATCCGCGCTTCGATCTCCCGCCCCAGCACGCTGACGGTGAGCATATCGCCAACCCCGATGCCGATAAGCTTGGCCGCTTCCTCATCGAACGACACCAAAGGCGGACCCTGATAGTTTGCCGGCCACCATTGCCCGGCAACCAGATCGCTGCCTTCCGGAAGGGTCGCGCTGTACGTCACGCCGCGCTCGCCGCGCAGGAACCATGCGCCCTCGGGAAGCTCCTTGAGATCGGCCACGCGCTGCGCGCCATAGGCGACGATCGTGCCCCGCAAGGTCGGCACCACATTCAGCTTCGCTGTTGGCGCCTCGCTGGAGACGATGGTGCGGAATTGCCGGGCTTCGGTGGCGGGAATGTCTAGCACGAACTGGTTCGGCGCCTTCTTCGGGACAGTGCGGCTGATCTCCGACTGAAGGCTGGTCTGGATGCCCGCCAGCGTGACGAACAGGGTCAGCGCCAGCCCGAGCGCCACCACCAGCGCTGATGTCTGCGCGCCGGGGCGATAGAGGTTGACGATCGCGAGCCGCCAGATCGGATGGCGTGGGCGCGGTACGCGGCGGGCCACGCGGCTCACCAGCCAGCCTAGCCCGAGCAACAGCAGGAGGACCCCGGCGGTCGCCCCGAGCACGGCTGCGGAAAAGAGCGGCTCGCGGGCCGTGCCGAGCACCAGCGCGACCAGCACGACCCCCGTCAGGCCGACGAGAATGATGTTGCGGCGGTCGAACAACCGGCCCTGCTCAATCAGCGCGCGGAATATGGCCGCGGCCGGCTGTGTCCGTGCGCGCGCCAGAGGAGGGAGCGTGAACATCAGCGCAATCAGCAATCCGTAGACTGCGCTGGTGGCCAGCGGCAGCGGGTAGATGCGGAAGCCAGGTTGTACGGGCAGCATGTCGCCCGCCAGCAGGACAATCGCGGGCGAAAGCAGGGCGCCGGCCACGAGGCCGCACCCGATCGCAAGCGCCGCGATGGCTCCCACCTGAAGCAGATAGATCCGCTCGATATCGGCGGAGGTCGCGCCCAATATCTTCAGCGTCGCAATCCCCCCGCGCTTGAGCGCGAGATATGAGCCGACGCCGTTGCTCACGCCGATCCCGGCAATGATGAGCGCGGCGAGGCCGATCAGCGAGAGGAACTGCCCCATGCGTTCGAAGAAGCGGTTCGCCCCCGGCGCGGCGCGATCCCGGTCCTTATACTCCCAGCCAGCCGAGGCGAACCGTTTCTCGATCGCCTCACGCACCACCTTAGCTTCCTGCCCCGCTGGCAGCGCGATCCGGTATTTGCTTTCATAGAGGCTACCGGGCTGGACGAGGCCGGTACGGCGCATGCCGTCCATGGAGACCAGCGCGACCGGCCCCAGGGTGAAGCCTTCGCCGACGCGATCCGGTTCCTCGGCGATGATATCGGCGACGGTAAAGGTGGCCGTGCCGTAGCGAAGGCGATCACCACGATTGACCTGCAGACGCGCGGCCAGTGCGGAATCGATCAGGATCTGATCCGGCGGGAGCTGACGCGAATAAGCGCCATTGGTGAGGCGGAGCGTCCCATAGAGCGGGTAGGCGCGATCCACGCCCTTGAGTTCGGTCAGCACGGCAGGCAATTCGCCCGCGTCTGACGCAACGCGCTGGGCCATCGCGCGCATCCGGATGGTCTCGCTCAATCGGCCGAGCCGGCCCAAGGCGGCTTTCTCTTCCGCGCTCGCTTCGCGCTGGGTCATCGAGACTTCGACATCGCCGCCCAGCAAAGCCTGTCCGCGCAGCGCAAGCTCGCTGGTGATGCCGCTGGTCAGGCTGCCGATCGCCGCAAGCGTCGCGACGCCGAGGAACAGGCAGATGAACAGCAGGCGCAGGCCGCGAAAGCCTACATGAAGATCGCGCCGGGCGATCGCCCAGGACGCCGCCCAGCCAAGCCTGCTCACAGGACGCGTTCAGCGATGATGCGGCCGTCGCGCATCTCAACGATCCGGTCGCAGCGTTCCGCCAGCGACGGATCATGCGTGATGATGACGAGCGTCGCATCCGCGGCGGCACGCCTCGCAAACAGCAGGTCGATCACGGTGGAGCCGGTGGTGGCATCGAGATTGCCGGTGGGCTCGTCAGCGAAGATGATCTCCGGCCCGGTCGCCACCGCGCGCGCAATTGCCACCCGCTGCTGTTCGCCGCCGGAAAGCTGGGCGGGATAATGATCGACCCGGTGGCCGAGGCCGACGGCTTCCAGCTGGGCGCGCGCCTGCGCAAACGCATCGTCATGGCCGGAAAGCTCAAGCGGAACCGCGACATTTTCCAGCGCGGTCATCGTCGGCAGCAAGTGGAATGATTGCAGGACGATCCCGATCCGGCCGCGCCGCGCCCGCGCCAGCCCATCCTCGTCGAGCGCGCCATAATCGATCCCGCCAACGGCGACATCGCCGCCGCTCGCGCGCTCCAGACCGGACA
>CAYLIK010000168.1:0-6173 GCA_964383565.1 uncultured Sphingomonadaceae bacterium | reverse complement strand
CTTCCGGCCTTCGCGATCGAGGCGATGCGCGAGGCATTGCCCATCTTCGGCCGCCAACTTGCGCGCTACGATGATCCCGATGTGGTGATGACGGGCGTGGAGACGCGGACCTCGTCTCCCATCCGCATCACACGCGGCAAGGATTATCAGAGCCTCAATACCGGGCGCCTTTACCCGGCGGGCGAGGGAGCGGGCTATGCTGGCGGCATCCTCTCCGCCGCGATCGACGGGATCAAGGTTGCCGAGGCAGTCGCGCTCAGCATGATGAGCCGGTGAACGCCGACAGTTTCGATGCGATTGTCCTGGGGGCGGGCGCAGCCGGGATGATGTGCGCCGCGACCGCAGGGGCACGGGGGCGGCGCGTGCTGCTAGTCGATCATGCCGACGAACCGGGGAAGAAGATCCTAATTTCCGGCGGCGGGCGGTGCAATTTCACCAATATCCATACGAGCGCCGATCGCTATCTTGCCACCAATCCGCATTTCGCCAAGTCCGCGCTTGGCCGTTACACGCCGCAGGATTTCATCGCCTTGCTCGAGCGTTACGGCATTGCCTGGCATGAAAAGACGCTCGGCCAGCTGTTTTGCGATGGTTCCGCGCGGCAGATCGTCGCGATGTTGGTGGACGAATGCGAGAAGGCGTGCGTGACGATCCGGCTCGGCCATCCGGCGAGCGCGATCGAGCATGGCGACGGCCGGTTCAGGGTGACGATCAATGGCCATGATTGCACGGCGCCGTCGCTGGTGCTCGCCACCGGCGGCCCGTCCATTCCGAAACTCGGCGCGACCACATTCGCTTATGATGTCGCGCGCCGTTTCGGCCTGTCGATCGTCCATCCGCGCCCGGCGCTCGTGCCGCTGACGCTTGGGCCGGAGGATGCGCTGTTCCGATCACTGTCGGGCGTGTCGGCAGATGTCGAGGTGCGCTGGAACAAGACGCATTTCCGCGAGGCCGCGTTGTTCACCCATCGCGGACTGTCCGGCCCAGCGATGCTGCAGATATCCTCCTATTGGCAGCACCGCACGCCGATCAGCGTCGATTTCCTGCCGGATGCTGAGCCCGATTGGCTGGTGGAGCAAAAGCGTGCCCAGCCCCGCACCGCTTTCAGGCGTACCCTGTCGGGACTCCTCCCGGCCCGGCTGGCGGAGGCATTGGCCGAGCAGCTCGGGCTGGAAGGTGAGCTGGCGAACCTGCCCGACAAGGCGCTGCGTGCCGCCCAGACGCGTCTGGGCGGCTGGAGCTTTGCGCCTACCGGCACCGAAGGCTTCGCCAAGGCGGAGGTGACGGCGGGCGGCATCTCGGTCGCCGAGCTTTCGTCGCGCACCATGATGGCGACAAGGGTGCCTGGGCTCTACGCGATCGGTGAGGCCGTCGATGTGACCGGCTGGCTGGGCGGCTATAATTTCCAGTGGGCCTGGGCGAGCGGCGTGGCTGCCGGACAGGCGATCTGAGGCTCAGGCGGCCGGTGGCGGCTGACCTTCGATGCTGGGAATAGCGGAATCGATGCAGGCCCAGTCGGGTGCCTGCGAGGTCCAGATCGTGATCTGCGGCGAAATCAGGTTCGGATCATCGAGCGTGCCGATGCGGACGAATATCTGATGCGGGCGGGCCTCCGTTGCGCTCGTCACCGGGGTGCCGCAGGTCGGGCAGAAGCCGCGCATCATGCGATTGCCGCTGTCGGCGACCGCCTCGTGGATAGTGAGTTCGCCGGTAAGCGCGAAGGTGTCGGACGGAAAGCCGACATTGGCCGTGCCGCTGCCACCGCCCAGATATTGGCAAAGCCGGCACCAGCAGGCGCGTGCGGCCAGCGGTTCGGCATCCACGCTGTAGCGGACGGCGCCGCACAAGCAGCCGCCGGTGATGGGAAGCGCGGTCATGCTGCGACCGTCTGAAGCAGCCCTTCGAACAGCCGGCGGCCGTCGGTCTTGCCGTGGGCCGCTTCGATCACCCGCTCGGGATGGGGCATCATGCCAAGCACATTGCCGGCGTCGTTGAGGATGCCGGCGATATCGCGCGACGATCCGTTCACTTGCTCGGCATAGCGAAAGGCGACGCGGCCTTCGCCTTCGAGGCGATCGAGCGTTTCGGGGTCGGCGGTGAAATTGCCGTCATGGTGCGCGACCGGGAAGGTGACTGCCTCGCCCGTCTCATAAAGGTTGGTGAAGATCGACTGGCTGGTGCCGACGGTCAGCTTCACGTCGCGGCACACGAAGGAAAGTCCCGCATTGCGCATCAGCGCGCCCGGCAGCAAACCCGCCTCGGTCAGGATCTGGAAGCCGTTGCAGATGCCGAGCACGGCCACGCCGCGCGCCGCAGCCTCCGCCACTGCGCGCATCACTGGCGACCGCGCCGCCATCGCGCCGGAGCGGAGATAGTCGCCATAGGAAAAGCCGCCGGGGACGGCGATGATGTCAGTGCCCTCGGGGATTTCGGTCTCGCGATGCCAGAGCATCACGGGATCGCGGCCTATGACCTGGCCCAGCGCCACCGCCAGGTCCCGATCGCAATTCGATCCGGGGAAGACGACGACGGCGCTCTTCATGGCTCAGGCCCTCTCGATGCGGTAATTCTCGATGACGGTGTTGGCGAGCAGCTTGCGGCACATGCCGTCGATATCCTCGTCGCTGACGCCATCGGCAAGATCGAGTTCGATCAGCTTGCCCGCGCGCACATCGTTCACGCCCGAAAAGCCGAGGCCCTCCAGCGCATGGTGGATCGCCTTGCCCTGCGGATCGAGAACGCCGCCCTTCAGCGTGACATAGACACGGGTCTTCATGATGCGGGCGCGCTCCCAATCTTCATCCGGCATCCGCCGTTCGACTCATCGGCACGCTATGGCGTCGAGGCTTTAGCGTGTCCAGCCCGCCAGCCAGTCGGCCAGTGCCTGCGGCGTCATGGCGCGGGTGTTGGCGAGCGCCGAGGTCTTGCCGGGGTTGAGCAGCGTGTTGGTCTTCGGATCGATCACCAGCAGCGCGGGCACGCCTTCTGGCCGTTCGATGCCGTAGCGCGCCGGTATCCGCATATTGCGATCGAAGCGGCCGATATCGACCATGACCAGCTCATAATGTTTCCCGATGAACGCCTTGACCTGTGGCAGCTCCATGGTGCCGGCGAGTATCCGGCAGTCGGGGCACCAGTTTCCGCCAAGATCGATCAGCAGCAGCTTGTTCGTAGCCCTCGCCCGCGCCGTGGCGGCCTTTACGGCGGCGTCGGCGTCGGCCTTTTCGTCATAGGGCAGCGGGAGGGGCCTGGGCAGTTGCTCGAAACTCTGCACGGCCAGGCGCGGTGCCGGAGCGGCTGGGGCGGGCGTGGTCATGAGCGCGGCAATCAACAGGACGATCCGTAGCACCGATTTCTCCATATCATCCGGCCCTAATTAGACATCGAAACAGGAGATTGGAATGAGGGGGGATCACCATGATAACCGCCGATGTATATTCAGTTCCGTAACGATCTGATACGGCGCGGTTATGGAAGTGAAGGTGACAGCGATCCCCGCCGCTATTCTCGATCCCGGTGTTCGGTCGGTTGGCGTTGGGCGCGCCTGAAACGGAGCGACGGCAGATCGGTCAGGCTCTGCGGGCCTGGAACATCGATGATTTCGTGCTCGACCGGAATCTTGGGGGTACGTCTCGCGCAAGCTGGCGCGTGGTCGCCGACGGAAAGCCTTATGTGCTTCGAGGGACGACAGGACAACACGCCTATCTCGATTATCAGATCCGCGTGCTTCGCCATCTGGCGGCGTCGAGTTTTCCCTACGCCATTCCCAGGCTGATACCGACGGCGGCCGATGGTTCGCCCTTCGCAGAAGGCGAAAGCGAAATCCGGTGGGTCCTCTATCCCTATATCGCCGGCGCACGCCCCGGACGCTTTGCCGTTCGCCGCGTGCGGCGGGATATCGCTAGGCTGGTTGCGAGCTTCGACGTGACCGTGGCGGACATCCATCTCGGCGACGCCAAAGGCTATTATGCCCTGACGTTGTTCGATCGCGAGAAGGTCAGCCGGAAGCTGGCCGCCTGGGATGGATTGCCCCATTTCCGAAGCCTTTCCCGGCGGATCGTCTCATCAATACTGGAGCGGTATCTGGCCATTCCGGGTGGCGAGATCGCCACCGTAGCAAGCTTGCCGAAGCAGACCATCTATAATGACTGGCATCGTTGGAATCTCGTTTCCGAACGCGGGCGGGTGACGGGATTGATCGACTTCGATTCCCTGGTCGAAGCGCCACGTATCGTCGATGTTCAGAACGCGCTCGGCTATGTCCTGATGTCCGCCGTGCTGCCTTGGGGTGCTGTAGTGCCGGGTTTCATGCGGGGTTATTGCGAGGTGGCTCCACTGTCGCCGACAGAATTGCGGCTGATATGGCCGGTCATGATCGATCGGCTGGCGTGGCTCCTGTCCAATGAAATCGCGGGGACTCATGACAATCGGCGCATATTCCGCATCCTTCGCGTGCTCCATTGGCTGAGCAAGAGGCGGGACAAGTTCGAAACGATCCTGATGCGGATCGGCGATCAACAGCATCAGAGGAAACTATAAGGGTCCACATCCACGGCGACCCGGACGCCCCTTGGCCATTCCAGCGCGCCGAGCCATTCGCGGATCACGTCCTGCACATCCAGCGCCCGCCGCGCATGGACCAGCAGACGCTGGCGGTGGCGCGCCCTCAGCATTGCGAGCGGAGCGGGGGCTGGGCCGTAGACGTGCATGCCGTCCACCTTCGGCGCGGTGCGGCCGATCTGGCGGGCGGTTTCGACCGCTTCCTCAAGCAGTTCCGATGATACGATGATCGCGGCGTAGCGGCCGAAGGGCGGGGCGTTGGCGCTTTTGCGCGAGGCAGTCTCGGCCTTGTAGAAGCTGGCGGCATCGCCGGAGACCAGCGCCTTGATGACGGGCGCGCCGGGCTCATGGGTCTGGACGAACACATGGCCCTTCTTGACGCCACGCCCGGCGCGGCCAGAGACCTGCGCGATCTGCTGGAAACTGCGCTCGGCCGCGCGCAGATCCCCGCCTTGCAGGCCGAGATCAGCGTCGACCACGCCCACCAGGGTCAGATTCGGGAAATGATAACCCTTAGTGACGAGCTGCGTGCCGATCACGATGTCGATCTCATTCGCCTCCATCCGCGCGACGAAATCGGCGGCGCGAGCGGGGGACCAGATGGTGTCCGAGGTGACGATGGCGCGGCGGGCCTCGGGGAACAGCGCGGCGACCTCGTCGGCGATGCGCTCGACCCCGGGGCCGCAGGGAACGAGGCTGTCCTCTTCCTTGCACTCCGGGCACGCCTTGGGCGGCGGCATGACATGGCCGCAATGATGGCATTGCAGCCGCGCCATCAGCCGGTGCTCGACCATCCAGGCGGTGCAGTTGGGGCACTGGAAGCGATGGCCGCAATGACGGCAAAGCGTCAGCGGCGCATAGCCGCGGCGGTTGAGGAAGAGCAGTACCTGTTCCTTGCGCTCAAGCGTCTCCTCGATCGCCTTGACCAGCGTCGGCGCGAGCCAGCGGCCGCGGGGTGGCGGATCGGCGAGCATGTCTATCGCGGCAATGTCCGGCATCACCGCCTCACCGAAACGGCGGGGGAGCTTGAGTTCGCGGTAGCGGCCGAGCGTCACCTGCTGCCGGGTCTCGATCGCGGGGGTGGCGGAGGCGAGGATGACCGGACAGCCCTCGAAATGCCCGCGCATCACGGCGACATCCCGGGCGTGGTACATGACGCCGTCTTCCTGCTTGAAGCTTGCTTCGTGGGCCTCATCGACGACGATCAGGCCGAGGTTGCGATAGGGCAGGAACAGGGCGGAACGCGCGCCGACCACCACCTTCGCCTCCCCGGTCGCGATCGCCCGCCAGGCACGGCGGCGCTGGGACTGGCGCAGGTCCGAATGCCAGGCGACCGGCTGGTGGCCGAAGCGGGCCTCGAAGCGGCGCAGGAACGGCTCGGTCAGTGCGATTTCGGGGAGAAGCACGAGGGTCTGCCGATCCTCGCGGAGCGCGGCGGCGATGGCCTCGAAATAGACCTCGGTCTTGCCCGATCCGGTGACCCCGTCGAGGAGGAAGGTTAAGCCCCTCCCTTTCAAGGGAGGGGTTGGGGTGGGTGAGTTCGGGAGGGTGGGCGCTTCATCGGCCGGACTGGGGGGCCCCCGCCCACCCAAAAACCCAGCGGGGGGGGGGGG
>CAYLIK010000167.1:0-6224 GCA_964383565.1 uncultured Sphingomonadaceae bacterium | reverse complement strand
CGACC
Organism: uncultured Sphingomonadaceae bacterium; assembly: GCA_964383565.1. Lineage (GTDB taxonomy): Bacteria > Pseudomonadota > Alphaproteobacteria > Sphingomonadales > Sphingomonadaceae > CANJQJ01. The sequence continues at coordinate 6,219 of CAYLIK010000167.1, read as the reverse complement.
CGCCCCGTAATGATTTTTGGCGGCCCATACGGCAATCTCGAAGCCACGGCAGCGCTTCGTGAGCAGGCCGGCCGGCTACAGATTCCGCCCAACCAAATCATCTGTACGGGCGACGTCGTTGCGTATTGCGCCGATGCGAATAAGACGGTCGAACTCGTACGCGAGTGGGGCATCCATGTCGTCATGGGCAACTGCGAGGAAGCGCTGGGGTGGAGCCAGGCCGACTGCGGATGCGGTTTTGCCGAGGGGACGGCGTGCGATCAATTGTCGGTTCAATGGTACGCACATGCCGCCTCGGAGCTGACCGGCGATCAGCGCGAATGGATGCGTGCGCTACCCCGCCGCATCGACCTTGTGCTCAACGGCCGACGTCTGGCCGTGGTTCATGGATCGTTTGACTCGATCAACCGCTTTGTCTTTGCTTCGACGGCTTGGTCATACAAGAACCGTCAAATCGAGCTCTCCGGCTGCGACGGCGTAATCACGGGGCATTCCGGTATTCCATTCACTCAGGCGGTTGATGGCAGACTGTGGCATAACGCCGGCGCGATCGGCATGCCGGCAAATGATGGCACGCGCCGGGTATGGTACAGCATATTGCATCCCACGGAGTTTGGGATCGAAGTGCGCTGTCTGCCCCTTGACTACGATTCCGACGCCGCCGCATGGAAAATGCGCCGGCAGGGCCTCCCAGAAGGATACGCTGCGGCCCTAGAAACCGGACTTTGGCCGAGTTGCGATGTTCTGCCGGAAGCGGAAAAGGCGTCCACGGCAAGACCGATTTCACAGGGTACTTTGCTTTGGAACGGTCGATCGACGTTCTTGCCGACCGATAGACTTCATCGCAGTGACGCTGGCAGGAAATTCCACGACCCAGACGTCACCGCGACCGGCGCGCGCCGCGCAACCGTTCCGCTTGAGCGGCTGAGTACCATCTGGTTCAACACCGGCACGTTGTGCAATCTCGCATGCAAGAATTGCTACATCGAATCAAGCCCGAGGAACGACCGGCTTGTTTATCTTAGCCGGTCGGAGGTCCGCCGTTTTCTCGATGAGGCCGCTGGCCGAAATCCACGGCCCAGCGAGATAGGCTTCACGGGCGGCGAGCCTTTCATGAATCCGCATTTTCCGGGCATGGTCGAAGACAGCTTGTCAGCTGGGTTTAAAGTACTGATTTTGACCAATGCGATGAAACCAATGCAGCGATGGAAAGCTCAGCTGCAAGACCTCAATCGGTGTTTCCCCGGTCGGATCACTATTCGCGTGTCGCTGGACCACTACCAGCAGGATAGACATGAAGAAATGCGCGGCCCCCGCACTTGGCAGCCAACGATCGATGGCCTTCATTGGCTCGGACGCGGCGGTTTCAGCGTCGCAGTGGCCGGACGGAATATTTGGGGCGAAACGGAAGTTTCGCTGCGTGCGGGCTTCGCCGAGCTTTTTGGCACATTGGGTGTATCCATCGACGCGCGCGATCCATCGCAGCTGGTGATCTTTCCAGAGATGGAAGCCAACGTGGAAGTGCCAGAGATCTCCGACAGGTGTTGGCAAACCCTAAACAAGAGCCCCAGTTCGGTAATGTGCGCAAACTCGCGCATGGTCGTTAAGCGCAGGGGGGCGGAGAAGCCAATCATCGTCGCGTGCACGTTGCTACCTTACGACACGCAATTTGAAATGGGTGAATACCTTTCGGACGCGGAAAAGCCCGTCAGACTGAACCATCGCAACTGCGCGCAGTTCTGTGTTCTGGGCGGAGCGTCATGCGGCCGTAATGCCGCATAGCTTGCCTTGTCCGTTGATCGCGGCAGTCGCCGTACTAGGTGGACTGAGATTGGCTTTGGCCGCTTGGGAAAGTTGATCGGTGTCTTATTGGGTTGCAGGCTAGCTGCGGATGCCTCGGCGTCTACTAAATAGTCGTATGTATTAACTTCGTGGTGCTGGAATGCGACAGAACCCCTGAGACGGGACATCCAGCGCTGCGTTGAACTTGGACGATAGGTTCTGAAATGCAATTAGGCCCGTTAGCTCAATAACTGCGTCGTCATTCCATATTCGCTTGAGACGCGTGCGCAGGTCGTCATCGACCCGATTGAGAGTCATCGCCTCGGCGTATTCCAGAGCTAGACGCTCGTCGGGCGTGAATAGTGCACTATCAGACCAGTTGTCGACTGCGTCGATTTTCTCCGTCGATACGCCGCGCTTGGCCAAGGTGGCGGAGTTGATGTCGACGCAGAAAGCGCAGTGATTGATCTGCGAGATACGAACGGTGACGAGGGACCGCAGGGCAGGGCAGATCAGCGAAGAACGTCGGTTTAAAGCGCCATAAAGCAGTGCTACGGCGGCGAACACCCATGGTGAACGGCCCCACAACAGACCGGGATCGAGCACCGCTCCATAGGTTTGCTTCTGCTTCCAAAAGAAAAGTCTGATAGGCCAGGGATACTGTGCCAGTGGCTTGGCAGTAAACGTAGTCATAATAGCTCCCCACGGAAACAGTGCAGCAGTGTGCGTCGCGATATTTATTTGTTCAAGTATACGCCACGACGGGGCGCCTGCGTCCCTAATAGCGCCGTGAAAAAGCCGGTCCTCGAACCAAAACAATCACTCAGTGCGAATCTCTGTTTTTTGCCGGGTGGACGAATTCGGTGATGGTTGGCGCTTGCGCCAGTAATTGTAGGCCGCTAATCTTCACTACCCCGCGCAGCACGACAGTTTCTTCACGTCCTTGTTGAAGGTCTGAGCGGCGAGTTTCAGGCCCTCGACCGTGGTAAGGTACGGGAAGATCGTTTCGCCTAACTGCTCGACAGTCATGCCGGCCTTGATCGCTATCGCCGCAGTTTGGATGCTGTCAGCCCCCTCTGGCGCGAGGATATGCGCACCGAGAAGTTTGCGCGTCTTGGCGTCGGCTACGAGCTTTATGAGCCCGCGCGTGTCGCGGGCGGCGAGCGCGCGCGGCACATTGTCTAGCGAGAGCACCGACGTTGTGACTTGGGCTCCCGCAATCTTTGCCTGAGCTTCCGTCTGTCCAACGCTTGCCACTTGTGGATCGGTAAACACGACCTCCGGCATCGCGCTGTTGTCGTAGACAAGGCTGTCGCCGTTCAAGGCGTTCCTGGCAGCCAGCTTGGCCCCATAGGCCGCCATGTAGACGAACTGATCTCGACCAGTCACGTCCCCGGCGGCGTACGTTCCCGGCCGCGATGTCCGCAAACGGTCATCGACCTCGATCGCCCCGCTTTTTTCTTGCCGGATGCCCGCCTCGGCGAGGCCCAGGTGCTCCACGTTCGGACTGCGGCCCGTGGCGATCAGGATTCGCTCGGCAGCTAGGACCTGCTGTCGGCCGTCCTGGTGCACGCAAAGCTCGAGGCCCTTGTCTGTCTTCTTGCAGGATTCATAGGCGACGCCAAAGTTGAGTGCGATGCCTTCCAGTCGGAAGAAGCGCGCCAGGGCATCGCCAATCTCAGGCTCGGCGGCGGGCAGCAGACGGCTGCGGCACATGATCGTGACCTTGACGCCGGCACGCGCAAAAACCTGTGCCAGCTCAGCGCCAACAAAGCCGCCGCCGACTACCAACAGGCTCTTTGGCAGCGTCTTGAGGTCGAGGGCTGAGGTGCTCGTCAAATAATCGATCGTCTCGATTCCAGGGATCGACGGCACGGCCGGCCGGGTGCCGGTAGCGATAATCACCTTCGGCGCCTTGATGAGCGAGCCGTTGACCACAATCCCGCCATCAGCCACACGCGCCTTGCCTTGCACATAGGCGATGGTGTTGTACTCAGGCAGTAGGTTGGCATATTTGGCTTGGCGCAGCCCCGCAACGAGATCGTTCTTTTGCGCGATGAGGGCAGCCCAGTCGGTTACGCGACCTTCTGCCCTGATGCCAGCGAAGCGAGCGGCCGTGCCCGCGTGATGCAGACTCTCCGTGGCACGGATGAGGGCTTTCGACGGGACGCAGCCGACATTGACGCACGTCCCCCCGATTGTGCCGTAACCGATAAGGGCGACGTTCGCGCCCTGCTCTGCCGCCGTGATGGCAGCCGAGAACCCGGCCGACCCCGCCCCGATCACGGCGAGGTCATAACCCTTGCCGTTGCCCTCGCAGCAGTCGTGCATTCTAGGTCCTCGTGGTTGTCTTGCTGACGAAGCCTGTCTCGCAGCAGGCGGCCGCATTTTCCCGTCGCTTGTAAATGCCGTAACCGATCAGCCCGACAAAGAGGACAAGCGCCGGCAGCAGCACATAGTCGAGGTAGCCGGTCATGGCTGACAGTCCGATCGCACCAAGACCGATCACGAGAACCGGTGTCGCGCAGCATACCGCCGCGATGACGGCACCGATAATGCCGGTTCGGATCAGCCTCTGGTCGTTCATTGGGTCTTGGTCGTTGCAGCCGTCGCGAGCTTGGTCGGATAGCCGGCATTGGTCGCGACAGCGATCAAGGCGTCAACAGTCGCCTTTTGATCGTCGAACGTCACGACTGCCGATTTCTCCTTGAAGGATACGGCAACCTTGGTCACGCCGGACACCGCGCTCAGCGATTGCTCGACAATGGAAGGACAGGCAGCGCAATACATGTTGCCAACCGCGAGCTTCACGGTTTGCTGGGCGGCGGATGCCACACCCGAGCCCAACAGGCCGAGGACGATAGCGGTGACCGGGATGAGACGCTTCACGAGGGTTCTCCTTGTAATGTTCACTTCAACAGAAGCGGTGCCACGAAGTTGAAGGCTAGAGCCACGACCACCAGCACCGTTGCGATCCATAGCCCCGATTTTGCTATTCGGTTCGGCAGCGGCCGCGCACACGATCCGTCGGCGCAGGCTTGCTTCGGCTTCACATAGACGAGGTAATAGCCGTAACCGAGCAAAGCCAGCGTGGCGGCTGCGATGTACGGCTGGTACGGTGCCAACGCAGTAAAATTGGCGATCCATGCGCCCGAGACGCCGACGCTGAAAAGCACCAGCGGCAGTATGCAGCACGATGAAGCCGCCAGCGCGCCTAGAATGCTGCCGGCCGCGATCAATCGCGTGCGCGACTTCTCGTCGCCAGGGCCTTCCGCAGCGTTGACCGCAAGCTCGGTGTGTGTCGATTGAGTCATGGCGTTCTTCCGGTCCTTGTCTTTGTGGGTGTACTATGCAACCTGTAGCCACTACAGGTTCAAGGCAGAATTTTCGTAGGAGGATCACGATCTTGCGAGCCAAGCATTTCCCAATCGGCGTGCTATCCGCCGAAACTGGCGTCAATATCGAGACGGTCCGTTACTATGAGCGAATCGGGCTGATACCCGCGCCGCCGCGCACCGAAGGGCGGCAACGGGTGTACGACAGCGGCCATATCAAACGCCTGACCTTCATCCGGCGCAGTCGTGAGCTGGGTTTTTCTCTCGATCAAACCCGCGATCTGCTCGGCCTCGTGCGCGGACACGATCTGACCTGTGCCGAAGTCAAGGCAATGGCAGATCAGCACATCACCGACATCAGCCGCAAAGTGAAAGACTTAAAACGGCTCAAACGAGTTCTGGCTAAACTTGCTGCTCAGTGTCGGGGAAATGCTGTCCCGGACTGCCCAATTCTCGATGCTCTGCAATCGGATACGTTTGTGCGGCCGGTCAGTCCACGTGGCTCGAACTAAGTGAACCACGTGCTACGTGATGCATATGGCCCGTATGTCTCCAATGGACAGATATTGTTGAAAAGCCCCCGTTGAATGTTGCCGTGAACAGTGATTTCGTCGCTGTAGATTGATCAGCGGCGGAGACGAGCCATGATGGGGTGGGTCAAGCGGAACCGAGCGCGCCACCGCAGCGCGCTTCGCCGCCGACCTTTATTGTGGGCGCCCAGCGGAGCCGTGATGGCACAAGATGAACGGTCGCTCAAGGGCGGGGTTGCGATAGCCAGGAGCGCGCTACTACTCACCTGAGAAAACGGCGCGGTCGTTGGATTATCCTTTACCCTCCCCGCCACAGTGAGGCAGTTTTAATTTTTCAGCGGAAGAAAACGAATTTGACCAAGGCTGCAACTAGCAGGATTGCGACCAGGAGACCCAAGATTCCCCAAAGACCCATGCCCCACATCATGCTATCCATGGTTCCATCGCCCATCATTCCTTGCATCATGGTACATCCTCCCTCATGCTTCCCGTTTTTCCATAACACTAAATATCACCGATTGGGCTGCTGCCGGTTCGGTTGACAGCAGCTTAAGCTAATTGAGCGTTCATTT
>CAYLIK010000166.1:0-6404 GCA_964383565.1 uncultured Sphingomonadaceae bacterium | reverse complement strand
AGCTCGCCCAGATCCTTGTTCGCCTGCCCATCGGCGAGCCCGAGCCGCTCAAGTGCCCGCTGCACCGCCGCCTCGCCGGCTTCCTCGGCGATGGCCCGCAAGGTGAGCAACGTCGCCCCCTCCCCCTCCGCCTGCGCGATCAACCGCGCCAGCACATCCGATGCCATGATTACCTCCTCTCCCCTTGCCCTCTCCCGCTTGCGGGAGAGGGAGGGGTGAGGGTCTTCTTCTTCATTCTTCTTCTGCCCTTGGAAAAAGAAGAAGGCAGACCCTCATCCAAACCTTCTACCGCGAGCGAGAGAAGGCTTCCCGTCAGCCCAACCCCAAAAGCCCCCGCTTCTCTTCAGCGGTCAGGAAATCCGCCGCGCTCACCCGCGCCCACAGCCTTTCCTGATCCTCGCTCAAGGCAACGATCGCATCCCGATCCACCCGCAGCGTCAGCTCCGGCCACCAGGCCCGCAAGCCCTGCTCCACCCCCGCCACGATCTTCTCCGCGAGCGGCAACACAGTCTGCCGCCACAGCGCCCGATTGGCCTCGGCATAATTGGCGTAGGTATTATCCCCCGGCAGCCCGAGCAGCAGCGGGGGCACCCCGAAGGCCAGCGCGATCTCCCGCGCCGCCGCCGCCTTCAGCCCCACGAAATCCATGTCGGCGGGGGACAGGCTCATTGCTTGCCACTTCAGGCCGCCCTCAAGCAGCATCGGCCGCCCCGCATTGGCCGATCCCTGGAAACTCTCCTCAAGCTCAGCCTTCAGCCGCGCGAACTGCTCGCCCGAAAGCGTCGCGCCATCATCCCCCGGATCAAAGACCAGCGCCCCCGAAGGCCGCGCCGCATTGTCGAGCAGCGCCTTGTTCCACCGCGTCGCCGCATTGTGGATCGCCACTGCCCCCGCCGCCGCGCCCAGGCATCCGAGCCCATAATGATCGTCGACCGGATGCGGCGCTTTCACATGCAGCACGGCAGGCTTCCCCGTCCCATCCCGCACCGGCAAGCGCGCCACCCGCTCCCCCGCCTTGTAGAGATACGCCGCCGGCCACCCGTCCGCCCCCGGCTCGATCGTCACCCGCTCAGGCCGCAGCGCGAACAACTCCGCCGGCTGGCCCGAGCTATCCAGCGCAACATGCACATAGCCATTGCCGTGCAGCAGCAGATACATGGCAATCGTCTCGACAAGCGACTGTCCCGCACTGGTCGCCCCGATCAGCCGGGCGACATGAGCATGCGCGTCATCGGCGACCACCCCGATCCCGCCAGCATGCTCCGCCACCAGCCGTACCGCCCGCTGCGCAATCGCATTGCCGAGATAAGCCTCCCGCACCTGCGCCTCATAGGATCGCGGCCACTCCCCAAAGGAAATCGCCCCGCTCCCGGCACGCAAAAGCGCAGGCCGCGCGTCAGAACGCGCACCCTTCCGTCCAAACAGACGCATTAAATTCTCCCGATTACTGGCACTGGCTCCCGGCCAATATTCATGCTCTACCTCATGCCTCATGGGACGAGGTTCGCGCTTTGACCTTCATGGCTATTCTGAATTCGCTCGACGAATTGCTCTACAGCGTGATGAGCTGGCTCATCTTCTATCCGCTGACGCTATGGCGAACCCTCCGTAACCCGTTGCAAATGATGGACTATGCCCATCGTGAGCTGGGCGACAGCGAGGATCAGCAATATACCGATACGGTCAGCCCGCCGCTCTTCCTGCTCATCTCGGTCCTGCTCGCGCACGGTATGGAGCTGGCGTTCGTCGGCGACAGCCCGCTCGTCAGGAGCACCCACGGCATCGATGCTCTTATCAGCGACGATACCAGCCTGATCCTCTTCCGGCTGTTCATGTTCAGCATCTTCTCGCTGATCATGGCGACGTGGATGCTGCGCAGGCGAAAAACTGCCCTCGCCCACGATAGGTTGAAACAACCCTTTTACAGCCAGTGCTACGTGGCCGCGCCCTTCGCCCTGCTGCTGAGCATCAGCGCGACGTTCGCCCATTTCCCCGGCGAGTGGCCAGCCCTCGCGACAGTGGCGATCATGGTCGTCGCCTTTGCGTGGTATCTCACCGTCCAGACCCGCTGGTTCGCGCGCGAACTGCGCATCCCGGCCTGGCGCGGCTTTCTTAACGCGCTTTTCGCGACCGGCCTCGCCATGGTAATTCTCGCACTAGCGACTCCGTTTCTGATCTGATGCCAGGCTGATTGAGGAGACCAACATGCAGAGATTCAGTGTGTTTCTGACAACATCGGCACTGCTGCTCGGCGCCCCTTCAATGGCGTTAGCCCAGCCAGATCGGGACGACGACGATGACGACCGCATCAACCTGATCTGCTTCGGCCAGGGCGAGAAGCTGGGCAGCGAATATAAATCCTCGCTCGAATGGGATCGCCACGACCATCGATACCGCTCGCGCAGCGGCTACGAAACCAGCATGCAGGGCTTCGAAACCGCCGTCACGATTCAACTCTACGGCGACGACGGCCGCATCCGCCTCCCCAAGAAACTCATCCCGCCGATCCATTCCGGCGGCGACCAGCGCTGGTGGCAGCTCAACGACGTCCAGGTGAGCCGCAACCAGATCAGCGCAAACTACAAGCTCAACGGCCTCAACCACCCCAAGATCCGCATCGACCGCACCACCGGCGAAATCGCGATCAAGGGCACCGGCCAGGACTTCCAGGGCCGCTGTGACAAAGTCGACGAAGGCGAAAGGCGGTTTTAGTCTCCAAGCCTCTCACGCAGGCGGAAGAGGGTTGGAGTGAGGATTTTCTATTTCACGAAATGACTCGCTAGTCTTTCAAATCGGAATGGAGTTTAACGGCAGTTCCCGTTCCAACTGACATCAGCATACGATCGACTGGCGTATGTTGAATCGTCAAGCAAATGACTGCATCTGCTCCCATTTCCTCTGCGGTTCGCCGAAGCGACGAAATTAAAGATGCTCGTGCTTCTTGAATGAACGATTGAAATGTTCCGCTGGTCCCTCCGAAAACATTCTTCACATCGATAAGCATGTCGTTGAGAAGCCCGATTCCATGCACTACTTCAGCACCAACGATACCCAAGTCCCGCTCGATTAATCGACCAGCCACTTGGAATCCGTTTGTGAGCAAAACGCGTGCGCCCTCGTTGGGAAATCCGAACACCGGTATTTCCGTTTCCTTGGCCGCCTCCAGCTTACGATTGAAATAACCGTCATCAACTCGTTGGATGGAAAGAAGCTTCTGATATTTTATCGTTAAGCCGGATTCGACATCTACGTCACCGGTCAACAATTTGCGGCGCGCTGATTCCTCGTCAAAAAACGATTTTTCGACAGTTATTTCCCGGCCCGAACTATCAATAACCTGCGCAACGAAAATTGGCATGACATCCCTCGTTTTCGAACTCTTGGCTGACCGGACAGGTCACCGCCCCACGACCACGTCCGAATGCTCCTTCAACTCCAACCGGCCATTTTCACCCATCAGGTCTAGGACGATCCGCACGCCCTCGCGCCGCACGAACTTGAACGCAGGGATGAAATCGGAATCGCCCGTCACGACGATCATCGTCCTTACCATATCCCTCAGCGCCAGCCTTGCCATGTCCATACCGATCCGCATATCCACGCCCTTTTGCTGGGCATCGATCACGAAATCGCCATCGGTCAACGGTCGCGGGGTCCGTGAAAGCTGCCGTACCGTGCCGCTCTTCAGTTTCCAGCCGCCAGGCGCTACGTTCACGCTGCCCATCCGCAATGCAAAATCCGGCTTCAGCACAAGCTGCGTAAACAGGCTCTGCGATTGGCGAAACCTCTCGGTGTCCGCCAGATTGTGATCGCCTTTAGAAATGGGGAGCTTCAAAGCAGTCGCCGCCGGATAGGCGTCGTAATAATAAATGCGGAGCAGCTCATATCCCGCAACTTCGGGAAGCTGCCTCAGCCGATCGCATTCAGCCACGATATCATTTGCTGTCGGATGGCGCTCAAGGCGATCGTTCAATTTCTTGCGTAGAAACCCGCCGTCGATCAGGATCGCGAACCGCGCCTTCAACAAACCCATTCCCCCCGAAATGGTGGAGCCGGCCCTCCCCAAGCGCAATAGCGCCCCCGCCTCGCGGGTTGTCGGAAGAAGCCGGCTCGCTGGTTTATCTCGTTGGCCGACGCGACCTGTGGAATGTCAGATAATGCTTACAAAGCCGTTTCGCAACGGGAATTGAGATCACATCACCTTGATCGAAGGCTCCGCGCCCCTCACCCCCAACATCACCTCAGTCATCGCCCAAACCAGCGCATCCGCCCGATCCGGAGACCACCCCGGCCCGGCATAATCCCCGCCGATCACCAGCCCCGCCAACTCATCCTCAAGCTCGCGCAACACCCCAACGTGAAACGCCACCCCGCGCTCATACAGGGCCGCGACAGGCTCCGCCCGCGCCACCTTGCCGTGCGCCGCATGCACCAGCTTCACCGGCAGATGCCGCGCCCCGCCGGCGCGCAACACGCTTTCCACCATCGCCCCGCCATTGTTCGCTTCGGCGATCACCTTGTCGGCCTGATACCGTTCGGCAGCCCCCGCCACCGCCCTTGCCCAGCCCTCGGGCGACAGACCCCGCACGCTCGCATCCGCCAGCACATAAGCCCGGTCATCCGCGCCCAGCGCCACCACCACGATCCCGCAGGCATCCGACGCCGCGCTCGCTCCCGCCGGCGGATCGACCCCGATCACCACGCGCCGCGCCGTACAAGGCATCGCCTCCACCCGCCGCGCCTCGATCAGCTCGCGCGGCCAAAGCGCGCCCTCCACCACATCGATCCACTCGCCGTCCAGTTCCTGCCGCCCGGTCCGCGTACCGCGATAATGGGCGTCCATCGCCGCGAGGAAATCCTCTGGCAGATTGCCGCGATTGTCCTCCATCCGCCCTCGCGTAACGGCCACATCGCCCCGTGCGTTCGCAATCAGCCGCCGCAACAGCGGCACCGGCCGGGGCGTCGTCGTCGCGACGATCCGCGGCTTCTTCCCCAGCCGCATCGTCATCATCAGCGTGTCCCACACGCGGATGCCGTCGGGCCATTTGGCGATCTCGTCGCCCCAGGCATGGCTATGCTGCGGCCCGCGCAGATGCTCCGGCTCGGCTGCTGAATAAAGCCACGCCATCGCCCCGCCCGGCCAGATCAGCCGCCCGAGCGAAGGCTCGTAACGCGGCCTCAATTCCTGCGCGACGGCGAGCAGCCCGCTATCCCCCTCCACCATCACCGCCCGCGCCTCGGCCATCGTCGCGCCGACCAGCGCGATCCGCGCCATCGGGTCGCTCTCGGCGATCATCCGCACCCATTCGGCGCCTGCCCGCGTCTTGCCGAAGCCGCGCCCGGCCAGGATCAGCCAGGTCCGCCAGTCGACATCCTCGGGCGGCTGCTGCGACACCCGGTTCCACAGCGGCCAGACGCCACCCGCCCCGGCGCGCACCTCCCTGATCCTGCCGGCCTGCCGCGCGAAAACCTCCCGGCCATCGGGGGACAAGGTCAGGATCGCCCGTTCCGCCAGCGAAGCGCCCGCCGGCGTCGCGATCTGCGGCTCCCCTTCGCCCTGCGTCTCAGACGGGCAGGTCATTCGCTGCCTTCTCCCGCGCCAACATGCGTTGATAGATGCCTTCGAGCCTCTCGCTCAATTCCTTGTAAGTGGCGTTCGGGCTCTGCCGCATCTTCGCCGCAACCTCGATCCGCCGCGCGGTGATCGAGTCCCGATGCAGCTTGATGAGCCGCATCGCATCGCCGTTCGAGAAGGGTTCGACCGGCACATCGCCGTCCTCACCCTCAATCCCCGCCCCGGTCAGCGATTGATTGTAGCGCAACGCCCGCTCCACCATCACCGCCTCGAGCAGATCGATCGCCGCCTCCTGTGCATCGAGCCATTCAAGCTCGAATTGCGGATAACGCTCGCGATGCCGCCGCACCGTGCTTAGCGAAACGCCCGCCGCCTTCGCTGACCGCGTCACATTCGCCGTCTGCCGCAGCATGTCGAGAAACACCCGCTTCGCCGCGACCCCGAACTTCTCCATCCCCACCTTGCGCGCCTGCGGCCGCACGCCATCCTTGAAAGCCTGGTTCTGCACAATCTCGCCTTTCCCGAGAACAGGCCCACGCTTGCGCGCCGCCCGCCTCATCCTGCGGTTCATCAAAATCTCCGGACACGAAAAAGGCCGGCGACGTTTCCGTCCCGGCCGGCGGCCCACCGAGGGGCCTGCGAATCAGCTACACTTCTTGAGCGTTCCAGTTATGTGCCAGAACAGCGTGACGATGTCAACAGAAAAGTGCGTATTTGGTTCACAAAAAAGCCCCTCCCTTTCACGGGAGGGGTTGGGGTGGGTGAGTCAGAGACGAGGCTCGCTTCGCTCGCACCCACCCCTCAATCCCCTCCCTTGAAAGGGAGGGGA
>CAYLIK010000165.1:0-6470 GCA_964383565.1 uncultured Sphingomonadaceae bacterium | reverse complement strand
AATTATCCTCGATTACGTTGCACGACAGAAGGCGCAAAGTACCCACCTCAACTGGTATATCGTTGAGCAACTTCCTGTCATTTCGCCCACCACCTATGTTCGAACCTTCGGCGCAAAGAGCGCCGCTGATATTGTGAAGGCGGCGGTGCTGGAGCTGACCTATACCGCGCATGATATGGCCCGCTTTGCCCGCGATATGGGGCATGTGGATGCCAAGGGAGACGTATTGCCGCCGTTCACTTGGGATGAAGAGCGCCGCTTGCATTTGCGCGCCAAGCTCGATGCGCTCTATTTCATTCTTTACGGCGTCTATGGCCCGACCGACCCGGCGCAAAGCCGTGATGATATTCGCTATATTTATTCCACTTTCCCGATCGTCGAACGGGAGGAAATAGCAGCCTATGGCCGCTATCGCAGCCGCGACCTTGCGCTCGCCTATATCAACACTCTTATGGCTGGCCAGCCGGATGCGGTTGTGGCGGGCTAGCGTCCAAAGGGATACGCGCGTGGGGAAACAGAAGGATGTAAAATTCGATGGCGAAGTGCACTGGTTTTCGCTGCCCCATGCGGCATCATTTGCCGGTATGACGAAGCCCGAACTGACCCGGAGAGCGCTGGCCGGTGAATTGACCTATCAGGAGGATCGGTACGGGCGACCGATCTGGTTTGCAGCGCAGGAAATATTCGCGCTGCAAAAGGTCGCGAAGGAAGCGGAACGAGCCAAGATAGAAAAACAAGGATCGCAAAAGCCGAGGCAAAAAATGCCTCGTCAGTTAGAAGCCGAATGGGCGAAAATATCGCGGGAAAGGGACGAGCAAAGGCGCGATGGCCCGTTTCTTGATGCCCACCTGCGTCTAACGCTGCCGAGCGAGGAGCCTCAAACTAAAAAATGAGATAGCGCGGCGCATTTGGTTAGGCGGTATTTTCTAGCCATGCGGGCCGATCCCGCCACGGCGTGGCGTCCGACGCACCAATTCGCATCTTGGTGCCTGCAATCGTATGGATTTCAATCCATAGATAGGGGCGTCGAATACACTGAGATATAAGGCGCGTTCCCGGCTTGGCGCAATCGGCGACCGCAGCGGCCGGCCTATGATCCCTATGCAGGGGCGGCGATCGCCCCACAGTGAGTTCCCTTGGGCGAGTTAAACTCATGGCAATTGTATAGTTTTGCCATGAGTAGGATGACGCGTCAGGCAGCACCTCGCGCAGGAACATGCCCGCATAAGGCTATGCTTATATCGACTTGATCGCAGCGGCGACCTTGGCTGCTAAAGTTTCCTCGGCGCGCAGCCGTGCCGATAAATCTTTGGACGCGAGGTGCTGCCGAAGCCAATCGGGCGCGTTATGAATGGCCTTCGCGATCGCCGCTTCGATGTCATCGGACATGCCGGCTTTTAGTTCAGATAGCCGCGGCATTCGCAAGTTTTTATGTCCGCTTCGCGCCCGAAGTCAGCCATGGATCTTGGCGAGCGCAGCGCCGAAAGCGGTCATCGTCGTCGTGGTCACCATCGGTCGTCTTCCGGGGACGATCCTGACTGTCCGGAATTGGCGCAGACTTAGCGGTAAGCTGCCGTATACCTTCTGCTTGAGATCACCAAAGTCACCCGCCGCCAATTGTGGTCTTTCTAACAAGTCTTCGTGTTAGTTGGCCGGGCAGCTAGATTTCAGGATGGCGTCCATCGCATCGCGAATGGCGAATTTCTGGACTTTGCCGGTGACCGTCATGGGGAATTCCTGCACGATCCGCACATAACGAGGCACCTTGAAATGCGCTATTCGGGCGCGGCACCAATCGCGAACCGCCTGTTCATTCTGCGACGCATCCGCCCGCACGATTATCCAGGCGCAGAGCTCCTCGCCATATTTTGCATCAGCCACGCCGACGACCTGCGCATCGATGATATCTTGGTGAGTAAGCAGGAACTCCTCGACCTCGCGCGGATAGATATTTTCGCCGCCTCGGATCACCATATCCTTGATCCGTCCGACGATACGACAATATCCGGCATCATCTATCGTCGCGAGATCCCCGGTGTGTAACCAACCGTCCGCATCTATGGCTTCGGCGGTCTTTGCCGTGTCGTCCCAGTAGCCCAGCATCACCGAATAGCCGCGTGTACATAGCTCGCCCGGTTCACCGCGCATCACGGTCGCACCTTCGGTATCGACCAGTTTGACCTCGAGATGGGGTTGGATGCGCCCCACGGTGGACACGCGCAATTCGAGGGGGTCGTCCATGTCGCTCTGAAAGCTGACGGGGCTCGTCTCGGTCATCCCGTACGCGATCGTGACGCCCGCCATATGCATCCGGTCGATGACTTCTCGCATGACTGATATGGGACAGGGCGCTCCCGCCATGATCCCGGTCCGCAGCGAAGACAGATCGAAGAGATCAAATTCGGGGTGGCGCAGGAGTGCGATGAACATGGTCGGTACGCCATAAAGAGCTGTGCATCTCTCCTGCTCGACCGCTTTGAGCACTGCCTGGGGATCAAATGAATCCGCCGGGTAGACCATGGTCGCCCCGTGAACGAGGCACGCGAGATTGCCGATCACCATACCGAAGCAATGATATAGCGGTACGGGAATGCACACTCGATACACAGGAGAGAGCCCGATCTGCCTGCCGACAAGATATCCATTGTTGAGGATATTACGGTGCGAGAGCGTTGCCCCCTTCGGAAACCCGGTGGTGCCGCTGGTAAATTGGATGTTGACCGGGTCGTCAGGCCGGATGTCAACACCCGGGTTAAGCGGTTCATCCGATGCCAGCTCCGCGAACGGGACGAAGCCCTCGTGCCGCTCTTCTCCGGTTGTAACCAGGAGTCGCAGCCCGGGCAGTCGAGCAACGCTCAGGTCCCGTAAAATGGCGAGATAATCGCTGCCCTTATGCGAGGGCGCGGTGATAAGGGCAGCGCAGCCAACCTTGTTCAGCGCATATTCCAGTTCTGCCGCGCGATATGCGGGATTGATGGTGACCAATACCAGCCCGGCCTTTGCGGTCGCGAACTGGACGATGGCCCATTCGGCGCAATTGGGTGCCCAGATGCCCACCCGGTCGCCCGGCTGCAGGCCGCGCTCGAGCAGGCCCGCCGCTACGGAGTCTACGTGTCGCTGCAACGTGCGCCAGGTCCAGCGCACATCTTGGTGTCGAACGATAAGCGCAATATCTTCGGCCGACCGGGCGACCGTTGCGTCAAACACTGCGCCTATGGTCTGTTCAAGCAGCGGCGGCGCATCGGCCCCGCGAACGTGGCTAAGCGTTCTCGTCGTCATCGTTGCAATCTTTCCACTTGTTCCTGGCCAGGCGTTGACGGCCCGCTCCGCTTCTCCAGGTCGACCATGATCCTTGCGCGGATTTCCATTGCATCAGTTCGCAGAGGGCTGCCCCGCAACTTCCCCACCTCGGCGCTTGTGTAGGGCTGAAAATCGGCCGGCAAATGAACAGGGTCGAAGCGCAGCAAGGACCAGTTGAGGAGCTCGGCAAGCTCGACGTCGTTCAGTGCGGCTGTCGCCACGCCCGGTACGCGGGCCAGATAGTCGCGACCCGCGGGAACTGACAGGAAGCGGCTGATCTGGCCGGCCATTGCCGGAGCGGTTGCGGCGGTGCCGGTGGCATCCGCGCGATGGCAGCCCTGGCATTTCAGAATCCAGTTCTGGCGCGCGCGCGCGGGGTTTTCGACACCCGGCATGGTCTGAACCGTGGCGCAGGCGGTCGCAGCCCCGGTCACAATTACCAGCGCGACGACAGCCCGCAGGATCACTTGCCGGAAAGCTCAGTGGCCACGCCGAGGATCACGGCAGTCGAACAATTATAGACACTACTTTCCGTGCCGAGGCACCAGTTGATATCATTGTTCGATTGCGGGCGTACCATCGGCCTATCGCCATCGTTGCGGTTACACAGGCATCGGCCGCACGACGATTTTCCACAGCAGTCATTGTAACTGATGATGTAGGCCCGGTTGTCGGCCGGATTTCGGCAGGTGCCGATCCAAGTGATGGGCGACATCTCGGTACCCGGCGGGCAGGTGTTGGGCGAGCCGCCACAGCATGAGCAGAGAAACCCATCTATGGCACAATAGCGCCAGTAATCGCATTGGGTCTGATCACCCGGATCCTGCCTGCTTCCGCTCAACTGCGGTGCGTTGTGGGCTGCTCCCGTTCCACCATGCGATGCGGCCTGGGCGCGCGAAACCGGCAGAACGGGAAACACCGCTGCTCCGGTAATCGCTCCGCCGATCATCGTAAGGATATTGCGACGCGACGTGCTCCGAGCGACCTTGCGCGCCATGCGCTCGGCAAAGTTGTCGATCTGCGACATGGTCTTCGTCTCCCTTAAGCGCGCGCGAGATATTGCTGGATGGAGGCAACCCCGCGTTCTTTGGCTTCGAACAGGCTTTCCAGATGTTCGCGATTGTTGATCAGGCCGAGGGAGGTGATGCGACCTTCCTCGTCGATCAGGACGGCATATGGCAGCTTTGAGACTCCGAGCGTCCGGCCAAGGGCTTCCGAAAGCACATATGGAATCCCTGACAGGCCCTGCGCCATCACAAAGCTGCGATGTTCGGCCTCATTCCCATCGCTTGCCAGCACCGCGTCCAGCCATCCAGCTTCCGCAGCAACCACCGACTTGAGCACCGGGAGCAAGACCTTGCAGACCGGGCAATCCGGCGAGACGAAGAAAAGCAGCTGGCTTCGTTCCTTTCGCTTACCCCCGATGCGAACGGACCCACCGTCGAGCCCGGGAAGCGTCATTTCCGGCGCCCGGTCTCCTGCATTCACCTTCTGGTGCAGTGTCAGCGCTCCGGCGGGTGCGATCCGCTCGTGCAGGACGCCAACCTGCCGGGCGAGCGCGGCAACCAGCACACCGAGAACGGCAAGTCCGATCCATAGTAGGAGCTGGGAAGCTAGAAAGAGGCTCATCGTGTCGGGCTCCTGCGCAAGGACGGCAGCGCAGCGATTTCGCCGGCGGCTGCGTAAAGGCTTAGAAAGGCGAAGGCTGCGAATACCGCCTCCCCACTGGGAGGACCGGATACCGGGATAAGCGCCAGGCTGATGGCGAGACCCGTGAGTCCGAAAGCGCGGAAGACGGCAAAACGATCGATATTGTGGGTCTTAGTGCCAAAGCTGCAGCCGCAATCGAAGGCGGTTTCGCCGCGGATCCGGGCATCGAGCAGCGCGAACGCATAAGACGCCCACAGTGCCGCGGCCAACAGCGCGCCAGTCGGGCGGAGCGAATTAACCAGGAGAGCGAGCGCGGCCCCTAGCTCGACCGCCGCGGCGGCGAGACTCAGCGTGCGGCCGATTGGCAGGCTGACGCGCAGCAATCGCGCGGTAGCCGCAGCCAGTCGATTCACGGCCACCAGCTTGTGAACGGCGGCACTCGCCAGGATCAGCGACAGAAAGAGCGCCAGGGCGTGCATCAGCGCATCGCCGTCATGGTCATCGGGTCGTGTACGGCGCCGGAAATCGTGCGACGAAAAGCCCCACTGACCGCATCGTAAATATCGAGCGATCCATCCGGGCGTGATGCGACCAGAAGTGGCGTAGCCTGTGCCGTGGCCTCGATCGAGATAGCGGGCGTCTGGAGCGCTATTCGGGCGATGCGCTTCTTCTGCGCCGGATCGACGACCCACACTTCTGTGCCGCCATCCTTGTGGCTGCCTTCCTTGCCAGCGGGATTCATGAGGATGTAGAGACGTCCGGCGCCATCCGAGGTGATGACTTGCCAGCCACCAGGCCGCCATTCGGGCGTGCCTCCCGGCTCTCCACGCAAGGAAAAGGCTCCAAGCTCGCGTGCCGCCGTGCCTGAGAGATCAATTCCCCGGATCGTTCCGCGAAAGCTGACAAACCATGCCGTCTGGCCGACGATCGTCGGGGTCATGAACATCGAATCTGCATCGATGTCGTTGAAGGCCTTGCTCGTCACCGTGGTGGCTGCCAGTCCGGACGCATTGAGCGATATGCTGGTTATCGTCCCGTCAGCGCAAAGCGAAGCGAAACCGCGCTGGCCGGTGGGATAAACAAGCGAACAGCCGGGCAGCTCGATCTCGGACAGGACCTTGCGAGCCTCGAGATCGACTATCGTCACCGACGATCCCGGAGTGAAATTGAAGACGAGCGCCCATTTCTCATCATTGGTGAGCTGGAGGCTGTTCTTTAATGTGACGAACTGCCCGCGCTTTCCCCCCGGCAGGATTATCTCGCCCTTCGGCTTTAGCGTCGCCGTGTCCCAGATGGTGATGACGTCGGTCCGCTCTCCGCGGGTCAGCCGCGAGAGAAAGGTCTCCGCGACATATATTTCGGGCTTGGTGGTTGCGGGCAGGATGTTCCCGAACTGCGCGACCGGAATCTGGCCCTTCACGTTAGTATTGTCTGCCGCCACATCGACGATCGCCGTTCGCCCGTCGGGAAGGCTATTGAAGTGGAGATCATGCACCAGCACCCAGCTTTGCGGATATTTC
>CAYLIK010000164.1:1624-6506 GCA_964383565.1 uncultured Sphingomonadaceae bacterium | reverse complement strand
TGGAGTTCATGTTCATGGACGATCGCACGGTGGCGCAGATCGCGCCGTCGGGCGACTTCGGCAACACGTTGACCGTTAACTGCGATAACCCGCTGATGTCTGCCGGGCAAAGAGCGGTGGTTTGCGATACGGACAATCTGATCACTGGCTTCCTGGGGACGTTCCCCCTCGCAAATCAGGCACCGTACAATCCTAATCGCGGTGCAGGAACGCCGGTCAATTTCTTCGATGCGTTTGGCACCACCTATAATCAGGGCTTCTTCCAGCTTCTGCGCCGCAACGTTGAAGGCGGTCCCCGTCAGAGCGATCTCCAACATACCAACTATCGTGCCGTCATCGGTTCGAAGGGCAAGCTGGGTGAGGTCTGGTCCTACGACGCCTATTACCAATATGGCCGGTCGAACTACGCGCAGGTTTATTCCAACGAGTTCTCCGTTGCGCGGCTCAATCGCGCCCTTAACGTGATCAACGATCCGCGTGCTGGCAGCGCTACCTTCGGTCAGCCGATCTGCCGCTCGGTGCTCGACGGCAGCGATCCCGCCTGCGTGCCCTACAATGTGTTCAACGGCCAAGGCGGCGCCAGCCAGGCGGCGGTGAGCTATTTGTCGGCCACCGGCTTCCAGAAAGGCTATACCTCCGAACAGGTCCTCAGCGGGTCGGTGACCGGCCTGCTCGGGCAATATGGCTTAAAGACCCCCTGGTCGGACGATGGCGTCAGCGTCAACATCGGCGCGGAGCATCGCAAGGAAAAGCTCAATCTCAACACCGACAATGCGTTTCAGACTGGCGATCTGACAGGCCAGGGCGGCGCGACGCTGCCATTGTCTGGTGGCTTTGACGTTACGGAAATCTTCGGCGAAGCCAATATGCCGATCGTGCGCGATGGCTTCTTCTACGATCTGTCGTTCGATGCGGCGTACCGGAAATCCTGGTACAAGAAGAGCAACGGCGGCAAATATAATACGAACACCTACAAGCTCGGCGTGAACTTCGCGCCGGTTCGCGACATCCGTCTGCGCGGCGCCTATAACCGCGCCGTTCGCGCCCCGAACATTCAGGAGCTGTTCGCGACGCCGACGGTGGCGCTGAATGGCTCGTCCGACCCCTGCGCCGGCATTACGGTCACGGCGACGGACTATGGTTGTATTGCGCAGGGCCTGATCGTCGGGTCAGGCACGGCTGCCAATCCGGCTGGCCAGTATAACGGTCTGATCGGCGGCAACGTTGATCTGCAGCCCGAAAAGGCCACGACCAAGACCTTCGGTGTCGTGATCCAGCCGAGCTTCATCCGTCGCCTGGCGATCACGGTCGACTATTTCGACATCAAGGTCGATAATGCGATCCGGTCGTTCGGCCAGGATTCCACGCTGGCGGACTGCACCGATAACGCGACGGCAACCTTCACGCCCGACTCCTGCGCCCTGATCAATCGCGATGCGGCAGGATCGCTCTGGCTCACCCCGGGCGGCTTTGTGACCGATCTGCCGAGCAATGTCGGCAAGCTGCGCACCAAGGGCATCGAGTTGAACGCCAGCTATCAGCAGCCGGTGGGTTCGATGGGCAACCTTTCGTTCAGCCTGATCGGAACATACCTCGATAGCTACAAGGTCGATAACGGCCTGACCGCTCCCTATGATTGCGCAGGCTATTATGGGCCGACATGCAGCATCGGCGGCACCGTTGACGCGGGCGCGCCGTTGCCCAAGTGGAGGCACAAGCTGCGGACGACGTGGCAGACTCCGGTCGGCGTCGGTATCTCGCTGCAATGGCGCTATATCGGCAAGGTCAAGTCGGAGTTCCTGAGCCCCGACGCTTCGCTTGCTGGCGACGTGATCTACGATCAGGGCGCTCGTATCGGTTCGCAGAGCTACTTTGACCTCGCCTCCACGTTCGACATCGGCGACAGCTATATCTTCCGTCTCGGCGTCAACAACATCCTCGACAAGCAGCCGCCGCTGGTCACTTCGGGCAGCCCCGATGGCAATATGTGCCCGACCGGCCCGTGTAACGGCAACACCTACCCGGCGACCTACGACGCGCTGGGCCGGTACATCTACGCTGGTGTGACCCTCAAATTCTGAGGCACATTGATTGCACTGGAAGGGGCGGCGGGAGCGATCTCGCCGCCCTCTTTTTGTACTCCTGACATTGCCAAACCCATCGAGAAACGATCAAACATATCCATGAGCCTTGATCCAGAGACGCAGGCAGCGCTTCAACAGGCGATGCGCGCCGCGCAGAGCGGCGATATGGGGAGCGCCCAGGCTATTGCCGAAACGGCGCTGGCGGACGGCGGTGATGTGGTCGCGCTCAATGCCTTTCTCGGGATGGTGCATGCGCGGGCTGGCCGAAAGGAAGCCGCCGCCGCGCATCTCCAGCGGGCGCATCATGAGCGTTCGGCGGATGTCACCATCGCGTGCAATCTGATCTCCATCCTAATCGAATTGAACGATCATGCATCGGCGCTCGATGTCGCGCCTGCGGAACTGGCCTTTTCCGATCCCAGCCTGCGGGTTGCGCGATATCGGGGTTTTCTTGCCCAATCGCTTGAACGGTTCGATGATGCGGTCGAGGCATATGATTTCGTTGTCGCGCGCGCCGCCGATGATTTCGAAAGCTGGAACAATCTCGGTAACGCGCGTTCCGCGCTGGGCGATCTGGAAGGAAGCGTCGCCGCACTTGAACGGGCGGTGACGCTCGATCCGAACGCACCGCCCGCCCGCATCAATCTCGCCACGGCATTGCGGGCGGCCGGCAGGAACGCGGAGTCGGAGCAGGTCCTGCGCAAGGCGATGGCGGATTTCCCGAGCGACGCGCATGCCCCGCACGAACTCTACGTCCAGCTGAAAGTGGAGATGCGCAGCGAAGAGGCGCTCCCCGCGATACAGGAGGCGGCCAGACGGGATCCGGACAATGCCAGCCTTCAGCTAAAGCTCGGGATTGAAAGCGGTCTCGCGCGCCTGTTGCCGCAGGCGGAGGCGGCCTATCGCCGGGCGATCACGATCGAGCCGACGCTGACCGACGCCTATCTCGGGCTCATCATCCAATATGAGCACAGCAATCGCGAGGAGGAGTTTACGCCCCTCATCGCGCTGGGTGAGGCTAACGGGCTTGAAGAGGGCGCGCTCGCATTCATGCGCGCGATGGAGCATCGCCGCGCTGGCCGTTTCGAAGAGGCGCTGGCGCTGTTGGCGCAGGTGCCGGAAACGGTGGATCCAGAACGGACGATGCATCTGCGCGGCACCCTGCTGGATCGGCTCAACCGTCCCGCCGAGGCGTTCGTGGCGTTTGTGGCGACCAACGAGTTGCACGCCAAGGCCTTGTCCGATCCGTTAGCCCGGGCGGCTGGCCTTCGAGATGAATTGCGCACCGATCAAGCGATGATGACGCCCGAATGGGTGGCCGGCTGGTCTGGCACAATTTCCGCGCCTGAACGCCCCGATCCGGTCTTTCTCGTCGGCTTCCCGCGATCGGGCACCACGCTCCTGGATACGATCCTGATGGGGCATCCCGATACGATCGTGATGGAGGAACAGCCCCCTCTCAATATTGTCGACAAGAAACTCGGTGGCCTCAGCGCGCTTGCCACAATGGATGAGGCCGCGCTGGGTGCCGCGAGGGATCATTATTATCGCGAAGTCGAGACGATCCAGCCGCTTGAACCCGGTCGGTTGTTGGTCGACAAATCACCGCTGTTCCTGACCAAGGCATTGCTGATCGCGCGGCTGTTTCCCAACGCCCGCTTCATCCTCGCGCTACGCCATCCCTGCGACGTCCTGCTCAGCTGCTTCATGAGCAATTTCCGGCTTAATTCGGCGATGTCGAATTTCCTGCGGCTGGGGGATGCCGCCGAATTTTACGACCTCGTCTTCCAGCATTGGGAAAAGGCGCGCGCGTTGCTGCCGCTCAATGTCCACACGATCGTCTATGAGCGGCTTGTGGAGGATGTCGAAGGGGAAGTGCGGCCGTTGTTCGATTGGCTGGGCCTCGACTGGCATGAACAGGCGCTCGATCATCGCAGCACGGCAAAGGCGCGTGGGCTGGTGACGACCGCAAGCTATTCGCAGATCACGGAGCCGATCTACAAGCGATCGTCCGGCCGCTGGACCCGCTATCGGGAGCAATTGGAGCCGGTGCTGCCGGTGCTGAAACCCTGGGTCGAGAAGTTCGGCTACGCGCTCTAGCCGACGCGGGTGACATGGCCCATCTTTCGACCGGGGCGGGGGATACGTTTGCCGTAAAGGTGGAGGTGGGCGGCGGGATCGCTCAGGATCGCGGCCCAGTCATTGGCTTGCTCGCCGATCAGGTTGCGCATCTCGACGCGCGGAGCGACAAGCGCGGTGCTGCCCAGCGGCAGGCCGCAGATTGCGCGGATGTGGTTCTCGAATTGTGAGGTCACTGCGCCTTCGATGGTCCAGTGCCCGCTATTGTGCACGCGCGGCGCCATTTCGTTGAACACGGGACCCTCGCTGCCGGCGAAGAATTCGAAGGTCAGGACGCCGACATAGTCCAGCTCTCCGGCGACTCGGATGGCGAGTGCGCGGGCTTCCTCGACTTGCGCGAGAATTGAGGCGTGCGCGGGAACGGTGGAGGTGTCGAGGATGCCGTTGCGGTGGATATTTTCCGGGGGATCCCAGCTCGCGGTGCTGCCATCCGCGCCGCGGGCGACGAGGATCGAGAATTCATGTTCGAAGTGGACGAAGCCTTCGAGGATGGCGGGCTGCCCACCGATCGTTGCCCATGCGTCACGCGCGGCGCCCGCATCGAAAATACGGGCCTGACCCTTGCCGTCATAGCCGTCGCGGCGGGTCTTGAGGATGGCGGGCGAACCGATCCGGGCGATGGCTCGGACGGCGCGATCCGCGAGGCGCGGCGCCTCGCG
>CAYLIK010000164.1:0-1614 GCA_964383565.1 uncultured Sphingomonadaceae bacterium | reverse complement strand
CGATCCGGGCGATGGCTCGTTCGAGGTCGTCGAGACTGTTGACCGCAGCCCAGGGGGCGGTGCGCGCGCCAAGTCCGTCGACGAAGCTCTTTTCGAGCGCCCGGTCCTGCGCGACGCGTAGCGCTTCGGGTGTCGGGGCGACCGGCTTGAGCGAGGTCAGCGCGGCGACGGGCTCGAACGGGATATTCTCGAACTCATAGGTGATGATGTCGACCTCGCCGGCGAAGCGGCGCAGCGCCTCGGCATCGTCATAAGCCGCGCGGGTCCAGGCGACCGCCACATCGGCGGCGGGGCAGCGCTCGTCGGGCGCATAGATGTGGCAGTTATAGCCGAGCTGGGCCGCGGCAACCGCCAGCATTCGCCCCAATTGTCCTCCGCCGATGATGCCGATGGTGGAAAGCGGCGGTATCGTCATTCGGGCTCCATCGGAACCGAAGCGGTCTGCTGCGCGCGCCAGTCGTCGATCCGCCCGGCCAGCGCAGGGTCGACGGTGGCGAGCACGGCGGCGGCGATCAGCGCGGCGTTGGTCGCGCCCGGCTTGCCGATCGCGAGCGTCCCCACAGGAACCCCAGCCGGCATCTGGACGATCGACAGCAGGCTATCCATGCCCTTCAGCGCCTTGCTTTCGACAGGCACGCCAAACACCGGCAGTCGCGTCATGGAGGCGGTCATGCCCGGCAGATGCGCCGCCCCACCCGCGCCGGCGATGATCGCGACGAGTCCGCGGCCCGCTGCGTTGCGGGCATATTCATAGAGCCGATCGGGGGTGCGGTGTGCCGAAATGACACAGCATTCATGTGGAACGTCGAGCAGCTTGAGCATCTCGGCGGCGTGACGCATGGTGTCCCAGTCCGACCGGCTGCCCATGATGATTCCGATTTTCGGAGCCATTTCGGCCATTGTCATTTCGGCTCCCCAGCTGGCCAAAAAGCGCTCATATGCGGCTGAGTCGGGGATGGCAATGCAAAGGCGGAGTTGATCCAGATTGGAGCACGATGCGAACATCGATGGCACCCGATCGGGATTCAGAGGTTGTGATTCGGTGCGGATGATCTAGTTTAGGTGCGCCGCGGGACTGCTTGTGTATGGGACCGAAGCCTTGAGAGAAGCCGAGCTTGCATCGTTGATTAAGGCCCCGAAAGGGCCGCTATCCGCGATTCCGGACATTGAACTTACGCCCCGCGTGCGGGCTTTGTTGCACCAGCATATCGATGAGAATCAGCTACTTAGTTCCGCACTTGCGAAGATGCGCGAGCGCATCGAGGAACTGGAGCGGCTGGTCGATTCCGATACGCTGACGCCACTCCCCAATCGCCGCCGTTTTGTCCGCGAGGTTGAGCGAGTCGTCCAGCACGGGCGCCGTTACGGCACGCAAATGGCCTGGGTGATGTTCGTCGATCTCGATGGATTGAAGAAGATCAACGATTCGCACGGCCATATCGCTGGCGATGCCGCGCTGATTCACGTCGCCAATATCCTCCGGACGATGGTGCGCACGACCGATGTCGTAGCCCGGATCGGCGGGGACGAGTTCGGCCTGCTGCTCGAGCATATCGACGCCGAGGATGTCAGTGACAAGGCGGGCAGCCTGATCGAGGCGGTGGCAGAGCAGCC
>CAYLIK010000163.1:0-6531 GCA_964383565.1 uncultured Sphingomonadaceae bacterium | reverse complement strand
GGCGGCTTTCCGGATTCCTTTGCGTTCGACGCATCCGCTGTTCAGCCTGCCGAAAGCAGATGAAAGCCAAGGGCTGAGGTGTCGCTTGTGACGCGGCTGGATTGAGGTTAGGTCCTTCCCCCACACATGGCTGCCTCCCGTTCCCCCGCCTCTGGCGCCCGCCGTTGGGCGATGACCTTCCTGAAGCTCGGAATATTCGCCGTTCTCGCCGTTGTCGGCGCGATCGCGATTGCGGTGTTTGTCACGCGCGCTTCGCTGCCGGATTATGGCGAGCTGCAATCCTCGCCCAACGGACAGATGATCCGCGTCCATGCCGCCGACGGCACGGTGATCGTCTCGCTTGGGCCGAGCTATGGCGAGTGGATACCCTATAACCGTATCCCCGAGAGCATGATCGACGCGATGGTCGCGGTCGAGGACCGGCGCTATTACATGCACATCGGCGTCGATCCGATCGGCATCGCGCGATCAGGGTGGGTGCGCGTGCAGCGGGGGCACTGGGCGCAAGGCGGATCGACCATCACCCAGCAGATCGCGCGCAACATCTTCCTGACCAACACCCGCACCTTTGGCCGAAAATTCCGCGAGATGATCCTCGCCATGGCGATGGAGCGGAAATTCTCGAAGGAGCAGATCCTCGAGCTTTATCTCAACCGCGTCTATTTCGGCGGCGGCGCTTACGGCATCGACGCGGCATCGCGGCGGTTCTTCGGCCATCCGGCGGACAGGCTGTCGCTCGAAGAGGCGGCGATCGTGGCCGGCCTCGTCAAGGCGCCGTCCAACTATTCGCCCACCGCCGACGCGCAAGCGGCGATCGCCCGCGCCAGGATCGTCATCGAGACGATGCGGGAGTCAGGCAAGATTACCGCCGAGCAAGCGGCCAAGGCCGACCCCGCCTCCGTCAAGCTCGCGCCCGAGCCCAAGCAGAACAGCGTCCGCTATTTCACCGACTGGGCGCTTGCCCAGCTTGACGAGCTGATCGACGAGACCAGCGAGCCGATCGATGTCTGGACCACGCTCGACTTGTCCATGCAGCGCGCCGCCGATGCCGCGATCCGGGCCAATACGCCGGGCAATGCGCAGGCCGCGCTGGTGTCGCTTGACCGCGATGGCGCTGTGCGCGCGATGGTGGGCGGCAAGGATTATGTCTCGTCCATCTACAACCGGGCGACGCAGGCGCAGCGGCAGCCGGGATCGGCCTTCAAGCTGTTCGTCTATCTGGCGGCGCTGGAGGCAGGCGTTAAGCCGGAGGATGCGGTGGTGGACGAGCCGGTCACGATCGACGGCTGGAGCCCGCGGAACAGCAACGGCAAGTTCGCCGGCCCGATCGATATCCGCACCGCCTTCGCCTTCTCGATCAACACGGTCGCGGCGAAGCTGGGCCTTCAGGTCGGCTTCCCGACGATCGCCGACATGGCCCGGCGGTTCGGCATCACGACCCCGGTCGACACCCATCCATCGATGGTGCTGGGCACGTCCGACGTGCGCCTGCTCGACATGACTCGGGCGTTCGCGGCCGTGAACAACAAGGGCATCGCCGTGGTGCCCTTCGGCATCGTCAAGGTCACGGGGCCGAAGAACAGCGTCCTCTACGAGCATGAGGTGGATGACAGCCGCGTGCTGGTGGCGCCTTGGGTCACTGCGCAGATGACCGACCTGCTCCAGACCGCGGTCAATACCGGCACCGGCAGGGCGGCGCAGATTGGTCGGCCGGTGGCGGGCAAGACCGGCACGACCTCATCCAACAAGGACGGCTGGTTCCTCGGATTTTCGAGCGGGCTCACCACGGGCGTCTGGATGGGGCGGGACGATGCCCGCCGCGTCCCCGGCCTGGCGGGTGGCCGCGCGCCGGCGGAGGCGTTCCGCGATTTCATGGTCAAGGCGGTCGCCAAGCGGCCGGTCGAGCAGTTCGATACCGAAGTGACGCTGCCCGACTATCAGCTCGAACCTGACGACGAAGCCTATTTCGGCGGCGCGGGCGCGATGCAGACGATGGTCGACGAAAATGGCATGCCGATCAATCCGGAGGCCAGCGACGATTATCTCTACCCCGACCGCGATCGGGCGCCGCCGGCGGAGGAAGATCGCGGCGGTCTCGACCAGCAATGGATCGACAACGCCCTCAATCGGCCGGGACCGAGCAACCGGCCCAATCCTTAGCCCTTAAGCCTTCTCCCGCTTGCGGGAGAAGGTTTGGATGAGGGTCTTTTTGACCAAGCTCGGGCGAAAAAGGGAAAGAAGTCGAAGGAAGACCCTCACCCTTCCCTCTCCCGCAAGCGGGAGAGGGCTTTAGTATACGCCCTCAGCTCTTGTCAGGCTGCCTCAAGTGCCGGGCGCATCCAGTCGGGAATCAACGCATCGCCGGGATCACCAACATTGCGTCGCTCGAAACTGCCGGCAGGCGTCAACATCAGCCGCCGGTTGATCTTCTGGCGATAATTCATCCGCGCGGTGTTTTCCTGGCCGACATAGCAGCCCTTGGTGAAGCTGACGCCGTTCAGCAGATCGGCATTGCATTCGAGCCAGAGATTCTTGTCCGAACCCAATTCGGCCACACCCTCCGCCACGCCGAGAGCGCGACGGTGGTCGTGCCAACCCTCGACTGCGCCATCGGCGGGCGCGAGCCAGCGCTTACCCAATGCGGCGAGACGCGGATCATCATCGCCGTCGCGTGACCAATGCACCGCCAACCCCTCTTCGCGCGCGATTATGATCGGGCGGCGGAGGCGGTAGAGGGTAAGGCGCTTTGTCAGCGCCTCGACCTGGTTCACCTCGCAATCGATCAGCAGATCGTCGCCATCGCCCCAGACGAGAAAGTCGAACAGCGCCTTGCCCTGCGCCGTGAGCAGCCCGGCCCAGACCGGCAACGCGCCGGTCACGTCATTGGTGACGAGGCCTTGCAGGAAGCCGCGTACATCTTCGCCGGACAACCGGATCAGCGCGCGATCGTTTAGGGTGGTGCCGTTCATGCGTGAGAGGTAGGGAGCCTCACCGCGAAAGGAAAGCCATATGCCCAGCTTTGACATGATCCTCCGCAACGGCACCGTCTGGACGCCGGGTGGCCCAGTGGAAGCGGATGTCGGCGTCAACGGCGGCAAGATCGTCGAGATCGGCGTTAAGGGCGATGCGGACGAGATCATCGACTGCACCGGGCTGACCGTGCTGCCGGGCGTGATCGATACGCAGGTTCATTTCCGCGAGCCGGGGCTCGAGGCCAAGGAGGATCTCGAATCGGGCAGCCGCGCCGCCGTGCTCGGCGGGGTGACGGCGGTGTTCGAGATGCCCAACACCAACCCCAACACCGACACCGCCGAACGGCTGGCCGACAAGCTGGCCCGCGCGAACAATCGCATGTGGTGCGACCACGCCTTCTATGTCGGCGCGACCAACGAGAATGCCGAGGCGCTCGCCGAGCTTGAGCGGCTGCCGGGCGCGGCTGGGGTGAAGATCTTCATGGGCGCCTCGACCGGAAGCCTGCTGGTTTCCGAGGACGCGGTGCTCGCGCAGGTATTGGCGTCGGGCAAGCGGCGGGTCGCGATCCACGCGGAGGACGAGCCGCGGATGCAGGCCCGCAAGGACGAGCGGATCGAAGGCGATCCCGCCTCCCACCCGGTCTGGCGCGACGACGAAAGCGCGATGCTGGCGACGCGGCGGATCATCAAGCTGGCACGCGAAGCCGGGCGGCGCATCCACATCCTCCACATCACCACGCCCGCCGAGCTGGAATATATCGCCCGCAACAAGGACATTGCCACCTGCGAGGTGACACCGCAGCATCTGACGCTCGCTGGCGAGGATGCCTATCCCCGGCTCGGCACCTTCGCGCAGATGAACCCGCCGATCCGCTCCGGCGCGCATCGCGACGGGCTGTGGCACTGGCTCAATCAGGGCGTGCCGGATGTCATCGGATCGGATCATGCGCCGCATACGCGCGAGGAGAAGGCCAAGCCCTACCCCGCCTCGCCCTCGGGCATGCCGGGCGTGCAGACCTTGCTGCCGCTATTGCTGGATCATGTCGCCAATGGACGGCTCTCGATGCAGCGGCTGGTCGATCTCACCTCGGCGGGTGCGCAGCGCGTGTTCGGGCTCGTCACCAAGGGACGGATCGCGGCGGGCTATGACGCCGATTTCTCGATCGTCGATCTCAAGGCCAAATGGACCGTCGAGGAAAGCTGGCTTGCCTCGCGCTGCGGCTGGTCGCCCTTCACCGGCATGGAACTGACGGGCAAGCCGGTCGGCACGATCATTCGCGGCAAGCGGGTGATGTGGGACGCGGGGCTCGCCAATGAGGCGCATGGCCAGCCGATACGGTTTGAAAGCACAGCGTTCGGTTAAGTCTGGCGGACGGCTGACAGCGACACTATCAGGGCCTGATGGCCGACCGTCCTCACCTCAACGTCAACCGCCGGACCCTGCTGATCGGCGGCGGCGCGGGCGTGGGGTTGCTGCTCGCCTGGGGCGTGTGGCCGCGCTCCTATGAGGCCAATCTCAACGCAGCGAAGGGCGAAAGCGTCTTCAATGCCTTCCTCAAGATCGGCAGCGACGGGAAGGTGATCGTCGTCGTACCGCAGGCCGAGATGGGCCAAGGCGTCTACACCTCGCTGCCGCAAATTCTGGCCGACGAGCTGGGCGCGGACTGGCGCACGGTCGGTGTCGAACCGGCGCCGATCAACCCGCTCTACGCCAATGATTTCCTTCTCACCGAAGCGAAAGACACGCTGCCCGGCTGGCTGCGGGGGCCGGGTGAATGGGCTCTGCGGCAGGTCGCGATCCGCAATGCGCTTATCCTGACCGGCGGCTCTAGTTCGATTCGTGGGTTCGAGCAGCGTTACCGCGAAGCGGGCGCCACGGCACGCGCACTATTGTGCATGGCGGCAGGCAAGCGCTGGGACGCCGACTGGCAGGCATGCGATACCGCCGAAGGTTTCGTTACGCGCGGCGAAGACAAGCTGCGCTTCGGCGAGCTGGCGGAGGAAGCGGCCAAGTTGACGCCGCCGACCGACGTCCCGCTGCGCAAGCTCGGCGAGGGCGGGATTTCAGGGAAACCGGTGCCGCGCATCGATCTTCCGTCCAAGGTTGACGGATCAGCGCAGTTCGCTGGCGACGTGCGGCTGCCGGGGCTCGCTTATGCCTCGGTGCGGCACGGGCCGTTTGGCGACACGACGCTGGTGGAGGTCGACAAGAAGGCGGCGGACAAAGTCGCAGGCGTGATCGCCGTGGTCGAAAATCCCGGCTGGGTGGCGGCGGTTGCGACCAACTGGTGGGCGGCCGACCAGGCGCTCGATGCGTTGTCGCCCAAATTCCATACGGTTGGCGGCTTTCCCGATGACGCCTCGATCAACGCCGCGCTCGACAATGCGCTGGCCAGCGGCGACAGCAAGCGCTTCTTCGAACGCGGCGATCCGGACGAGCAGATCAAGGGCGACGCCTTTTCAGCCGAATATCGCGTGCCGATGGCGCCCCACGCGCCGATCGAGCCGCTGACCGCGACCGCGCAGCTGGACGGCGACCGGCTCGAAGTCTGGATGCCGACCCAGGCGATCAGCTTCGCCCGCGCAGCCGTGGCGCGCGCCGTGGGGATGCGCGAGGATGCCGTCACCATCTTTCCCACGCTGGTCGGCGGTGGGTTCGGCCGCAAGGTCGCCAATGACGCAGCGGTGATCGCGGCCATCCTCGCGATCAAGGTCAAACGCCCGGTGCAGCTGACCTATTCGCGCGCCGAGGAGACGATGCACGACGATTTCCGTCCCCCGGCAGTCGGGCGGATGAAGGCGAAGCTGGCCAATGGCAGGCCACAGGCATGGTCAGCCGCGATCGCCGTGCCTTCGACGACTGCGGAGCAATTCTCCAGGCTGATGCCCGGCATGCCCAGCGCCAGCCCTGACAAGCCCGAAGCGGCTGCGGTGGACGGCGCGCTTCCCGGCTACAGCATCCCGGCGCTTTCGATCGATCATCATGTCGCGCCGATCGGCGTGCCGACGGGGGCGTGGCGATCGGTCGCCAACAGCTACACCGCCTTCTTCACGGAATGCTTCGTCGACGAGCTGGCCGAGGAAGCGGGTATCGAGCCCTTCTCCTTCCGCATGCAGATGCTGGGCAAGGCGCCCCGGCTGGCGCACTGCCTGACGACAGCCGCGACGCTCGGCAACTGGCAGGGCGGGATCGCCGGCAGCGGCCAGGGGATCGCGGCGCACAGCAGCTTCGGATCGCATGTCGCGATGCTGGCCGAACTGCACCTCAACGAAGGCAAGATCATACTTGATCGGATCATCGCGGTGGTCGATTGCGGACGGATGATCCACCCCGATATCGTGCGCCAGCAGATCGAGGGCGGCATCATCTGGGGCATTTCGGGCGCGCTCGGCAATGCGATCAGCGTTGAGCGAGGTCTCGTCACCGCGCGCAATTTCAGCGGCCTTGGCCTGCCGATCCTTTCGGACACGCCGGAAATCGTCGTCGAGCTGATCGAGAACCGCGAAGCCCCCGGCGGGGTCGGCGAGATCGCGGTGCCGCCCGTTGCGCCCGCGCTCG
>CAYLIK010000162.1:0-6613 GCA_964383565.1 uncultured Sphingomonadaceae bacterium | reverse complement strand
TATTTCTAACTCTGGCTGGATTCATTCTGCCTCTCTGAATCACGTTCCTGGTCCAGGGGTTTGAGTAGCAACGGAACAGAAAACCTACATAAGGGGCTTCACGCATCGTCGATGCCTGTGGCATCAGGATCGCGTAGCGGCCGCAGCTCGCCGCGCGCCACGATATCGGGAATGGTGAAGGCGTAGCGCCCGAGCATGTTGATGTGCCTGGAACCAAGCGGCGAGAGGCGGGCGACGTCCTCGTCGAGGATCACATGGCCCTCAGCGCGTAGCTGGTTGACCGCCGCGTCGATGTAGATCGTGTTCCAGAGCACGACCAGGTTGACGACGAGCCCGAGCGCGCCGAGCTGATCCTCCTGCCCTTCGCGGTAGCGCTGGCGAAGTTCACCGCGCTTGCCGTGGAATATGGTGCGGGCAAGCAGATGGCGGCTCTCTCCGCGATTGAGCTGGACCAGTATCCGGCGCCGGTAGGTTTCGTCGTCGATGAACCGCAGCATGTAGAGTGACTTGATGAGGCGGCCGAGCTCCTGAAGGGCACGCGCCAGCCTGGTGGGGCGATCATTGGTCTGAAGGACGCGGGTGAGATCGGTCGCGCGTACGACGCCGAGTTTGAGCGATCCAGCCAGACGAAGGACATCATCCCAATGCTCGACAATCAGCCTGGTGTTGATCCTATTCGCCGCGAGGTCATCCAGCACGCCATAGTGGGCCTTGCCGTCGACACGCCAGAATCTCGCGCCGCCTATGTCGGCGATGCGCGGCGAGAACTGGAGCCCGAGCAGGTGAAAAATGCCGAAGATCGTGTCGGTGTAGCCGGCTGTGTCGGTCATGATCTCGCCTGGCCGCAATTCGGTTTCCTGGTCGAGCACGACGGCAAGCAGATAGAGGCTGTCGCGCAACGTGCCGGGCACCGTCAGAGCATTCAGCCCGGAAAAGCGATCAGAAACCAGATTGTACCAGGTGACGCCGCGTTCGCGCCCGAAATAGCGCGGGTTTGGGCCGGCGTGGATAGTGCGGACCGGCACGGTGAAACGCAGTCCATCGGCAGAGGCGACCTCGCCGCCGCCCCAGGCGTGGGCCAGTGGTATCCTGTTATGGGCCGCGACCAGCAGCGCGTTGGCTGTGGTCAGCGTCTCGGCGCGGATGAAGTTCTGCTTCACCCAGCTCAACCGTGACCGGCGCAGCGCGGACACCTCGGGACGGACAAGTGGTTCGAATCCGGTATTGGTGGCCTCCGCGACAAGCACCGCGCAGATCGTCGTCGCTATATCCTCGGCGCGTGCATTGCCTTCGCTGGCATGCGTGAACGCCGCCGCGAAACCGGTTCGCGCGTGCATCTCCAGGATCAGCTCGGGAAGATCCAGCTGCGGCAACCGCGCGTCGATCGCCCTATGGAGATCGGTGAGGCTGAGTGGCTCGTCGATCCTGTCGAGCGGTGCGATCGACAGGTCGGCACCGCTCGCCGTTTTCGTGATGGTCACGGCATCGTTGTCCGGTACGCGCGCGGCTGTCTCGCGGTAGGCGAGATCGAGCCGCGCGGACAGCCTGGCGATCTCCTCGTCGCCAGCGACCGCCACGCCGACCGTGCGGCATACCGTCGGTCGCGCCGCTTCCCAGGCGGCTCCTGTCAGCAGGCCTTTGCGCGGGTCCGCGTAACGAAGCGAGCGAACAGGAAAGACGTCGCGACGGCGAATGGCGCGGCGTAGCCGGTCGAGCGTACAAAGCCGGTACCCGGTCAGATCGAATGTACCGTCATCACTCTTTAGCTGGCGCCCCCACGCCTTGGGGACGAACGATGTTGGTGCCGGTCCACGGCGCTTCTCGCCCCTGTGAACCCTCCGCAGGTGGTCGACCGCGTCCAGCAGGGGCTGTCCTGCGGGCGCGGCTGCAAGATCGAGCGCTGCCAGCATCTTCGGCAGATAGCGCATCGTGCCGGCCTGTTGGCGCAACTCGACAAAATAGCTCTCGTCGTTCGGTCGCGCGAGAAGGTTCACCTGTGCGACGGCGTCGGTCAGCGCTGCCCGGTCGACCAGCGCGAACACGGCCGCGCGTACCTGTGCATCGCTGATGTTGTCATCGAGCAGCACGGCGCCGGCATCGCGAAGCCGGAGCGATGCGGTATCGAGATCACGTAGCGAGCGCATCCGGGCATCCCTGGCTTTGATGCGCGCGTTGGAAAACATTCTGGTCGACACGACGTCGAACAGGTCGATGACATCGTCGCTGGCCGTCGCTTCGAGGGTGCGGATGAACGCGACGAGGGTGGCTGCGCGCCGGTCGTCGGGGAGGCGGGCCACGGCCTGCGCCCGCGCAGCACCGGCAAATCGCGCCAATGCGACCGCCTTGCCGGGTGGCACTCGGTCAAGTTCGGGCAAGCCCGCTGTGAACGTGCGGATTTCGGTAAGGCGATCAACGGCGCGGCTGATCTCGGGGCCGCTTTGCAAGTATGGACCGTCACGCAGTCGATCGAGCGGGCTTTGCCGCCCGTCGTCAATAACAGCGACCAGTGTGTCGAGCCGTGCGCGTTGCTCCGACGTCAGCCTGTCGATGAGTCGGCGATGAACGTGCGTGGCGACCCGTGTGCGGACTCGTGCGATATCGCGCTCGAGGACGGACAGCCCTGGCAACAGCACCTTGGATTCAATCAGCCACGTCGCCGCTGCATCGAAGAGCGCCGATGGCCGATCGGTGCCCGTCCAGCACAGCGCGTACAGAAAACGATGCAATCGGAACGCGATGCGTGGATCGGAGAAAACCTGGTAGCCATAATGATCGCGGATGCGCGGGCCGTGCCGCCATCGTCCCTTGGTCGCGCAATATTGCGCCATCAGTTCGCACGGCTCGTTGATCGCCAGCTGGCTGCCTGCGAACCGGATGACCGCCGCCGGTGTCTGTGCAGGATCTTCGAGAAAGGTGCCGAGCAACCGCAAAGAGCCAAGCTGTACCGCAACACCCAGCCTGTTGTGATCGCCGCGGTGCGCGCCGATGAACGTTCGGTCTGCATCATCGAGATGAAAATGGCGCGCCAACTGGTCCGATGTAGGATCGCCGACGAAGCGACCATAGCGGAGCGCCTGCTCGTCCGAGAGAAAGCTGACGGGCACCGCTCGGCCTATGCTGCTATTCTAGGCCGAACCCCGCGCTTGCCCAGCAATTCGCTGGCCCGCTCTCGCGGCTGACCTTTCGCATCGACGTAGGCATAAAGCGTCGACACTGACACGCCGAGTTGGACCGCAACATCGCGTGCGGCATTGTCGCGATCCGCCATCAGCGCCATCGCAGCCTTAAGCTTCTGCTTCGTCATGACCCGCGGCCGACCGCCTGCACGGCCCCGCGCCCTGGCCGCCGCCAGCCCCGCCATTGTGCGCTCATGGATCAGATCGCGCTCGAACTCGGCCAGGGTCGCGAAAATACCGAATACCAAACGACCCGTAACAGTTGTCGTGTCGATATCGCCGGTCAGCACCTTCAGGCCGACCCCGCGCTTCTGCAGATCGCCGACCAGCCCGACGACGTGGGGCAGCGACCGTCCGATCCGGTCGAGCTTCCAGACTACGAGGGTGTCGCCATCACGCATTATATCGAGTGCCTTGTCGAGCCCGGCCCGTTCGGTCGCACGGCCCGAGCACACGTCGTCGAATACCCGGTTACATCCGGCACGATCCAGCGCATCGCGTTGCAGATCAAGATTCTGCTCGCCCGTCGACACCCGCATGTACCCGATCAGCATCGACGCCCGCTCCCTCTTGCATCAATCTATCGAACGATGGGTTTACCGGCTATAGGTTTCTGGACGGGTAGATGTGAGATTGAGGGCCATCCAGCAGTTCGATCGTAATCGCTGGGCCGCTTCGCATCAAACCGGGGTTTGTTGTGACCGCATGGTTCAGCGTTGCATCTGGCCCTCGAGCAATGTATGCACGATAATGTCAATACAGGAAGTTTTGTGATATTTGAGTGGGACGACGACAAGGCCGCTGCCAACCTGCGCAAGCACCATGTCGCATTCGAGCTGGCTGAGCTGGTCTGGGATGATCCCGCCCATATCATCGTGTTTGATCGCTATGAAAACGACGAAGAACGCTGGCACGCGATTGGCTTGGTACGCGGCATATTGATCTTAACGGTCGTCCACACGCTCCCCACGGGTGACGATGAGAACAGCATACGTATTATCAGCGCCCGAAAAGCGACAGCCGATGAAAGGAAACGTTATGAAGCACAAGATGACTGAGGCTGACATAGCGGCCCAAATTGCGCAGCTAGTGAACATGCCTGACACTGACATCGACACGGCGGATATTCCCGAGGCACCGATTGAGAATTGGGCTTTGGCAAAGCGTCCCGGTCTTTACAAGCCGCGCAAAAAACCCGTTACCCTGCGGCTCGATACCGATGTGGTGAGCTGGTTCAAGGATCACGCGCAATCGGGGGGATACCAGACCGAAATAAACCGCGTGCTGCGCCGTTATGTCCATGACAACGCGGACCGGAGATAAGCGGCTGCTTGGCTTATGTAGGTTTTCTGTTCCGTTGCTACTCAAACCCCGAGACGATGGAAAACCCGCTATCGCGCGCGGCAGGATATGCCATTCGATGCGCTGACGCAGTTTTACGAGGTCCCGGCCTCACGGCTCGCTGCCATCATGGCGCACCTCGATGGGTTCGGATCGGATACCCTGCCATCTGCCGAAGTTCGGCTATATCGCGTGGCCCTGTGGCTGGTCGAGGCGGCGCTGTCAGACTGATGGTGCCGGGGCGGCGCGGCTGGCAGCGATCAGGATAATGGCTGCCGCGACTTCCGATCCGACCGACGCCGCAAGTATCGGGTCATAGCCGTCCATCGCGATCGAGATGATCCGCGCAACTACGAAACCGGCAAAGATGACGCCCACGCAGAGCAGGAGCGGTTGGCGAAAACGCGGTGTTGCGAGGCCGTAGACGATCAGCCCGCCCATCGCCCAGAAGGACCCGGCGTAAATCGCGCGGGCTTCGTTCAGGCCTGCCACCCCCGTGGGTTGCAGCGCGGTCATGTCGGTAATGGCGGTCGTTGCGACCAGCGCATAGAAACCGAATGCGATCAGGGCGAAACCGATCACGCCGGACAAGGACCCTAATATCTTGTTCACGCAGTTGCTCCAATTGTTTCGCGGGGTTGACGATCAGCCTTGCGGACCTGAACCGGGATGCCGTTCAGCACGGCATTGCCGGAAATGACGTCGACCATCGTGCCGGGGCTTAGGATATTGGTGTTGGCCCCGGCGTGCGCCTGGGCGATCGCGATTTGGGTCTGTGGATCGCGATGCCCCCAGCCGTGCGGCATCGACACCACGCCGGGGCGGATGTCATCGTCAATCTCAAGCGGGACCTGGATCTCGCCCGATGCGGAGGTCAGCGCGACCATATCACCATTGACCAGCCCATGAGCGGCGGCGTCGATGCTGTGCATTTGCAGGGTGCAGCGATCCTTGCCCTACACCAGCATATCGATGTTGTGCATCCAACTGTTGAGCGAGCGGAGATGACGGCGACTGACGAGGACGAGCGAGGGATCATTGGCGACCAAGGCCCGCTCCAGCCGGGGAAGGTCGGACAGGATGAGGGCGGGCGTGAGGTCGATCTTGCCGGATCCGGTTTCGAACCCCTCATGCGCGCGCGGGATGGCGGGCGCGAGGATCAGGCCGTTATGCTGATCACGGAAACTGTCGAGCGTCAGGCCGTCGGCTACCATGCCGAAGCGATCGCCGAATGGGCCGGTTCGGATTGCCAGGTCCAAAATGCGATCCGGTCCACGGTCGGGCAGCGCCGCGATCGCCATGGCGGGATCGATCCCGCGCCCGGTGGCCAGCGCACGAAAGTAGCCGTCGTCCAAGGCCTCGATATCGGCATTGGGCTGGCCACCGATGATCGCCCCGACGCGTGCGACGACACGCCAATGGTCCGGGCGATCGGTGACTGGAAAAACCGGCGGCGAATAATGGCCGCCGCTGGTCAGGCAGAAGACCCAGGACCACATGTCATAGTGCGCGCTTTCCAACATAGACGGGCTGGGCAGGATGACATGGGCGTGACGGGTCGTTTCGTTGAGATAATTGTCCAGGCTGACCATGCATTCCAGCAGCGGCAGGGCCTGCGCGAGCCTATCCGAATCCGGGGCGCTGAGCGCCGGGTTGGCGGCGAAGGTCAGCAGCCCCTTGATCTGGCCAGGTCCCGGCGTCGCGATCTCTTCGGCCATGCACGAGGCGGGGAATTGACCCAGCACGGCGGGGACGCCGCGCACCCGGCTCTTGCCCATGACGACAGGCATGTCGCCGGGCAGCGTCGCCAGCATATCGACCAGCGGCGCGACAGGGCGGCTCCACATGCTGCCGCCCTGCCGGTCCAGATTGCCGGTCAGGATTGCCAGCACGTCGATCATCCAGGACGCCAACGTGCCGAAAGTCTGGGTACAGGTGCCGATCCGGCCGTAGATGGCGGATCGTTCGGTGCGGATCAGTTCGTCGGCCAGGTTTTCGATGACGATCGCGTCTATGCCGCAATGATGGGCGACCCGTTGAGGGCTGAAACCATTGACGATTTCCCGCAGCGTCTCCAGCCCATCGACCAGGCCGTC
>CAYLIK010000161.1:0-6614 GCA_964383565.1 uncultured Sphingomonadaceae bacterium | reverse complement strand
GTTCCTCCCCGGCACGGGGAGGGGGACCAGCAGAAGGCTGGTGGAGGGGGCTCGCCACATGCGTATCGTCCAGCCAAACTCCCCCTCCACCGCTGCGCGGTCCCCCTCCCCGAGCAAGCTCAGGGAGGATTTTGAGGGCGTGTATCGTCACCTGCCGTTCGGCGATCTCCACCGCCTCCCCCTTGCGGGCCAGATCATAGGCGCGCTCACCATCGATCTTGAGCGCGGAAAAAGCCGGCGGAACCTGTGAAATCGGCCCGGTAAAGCGAGACAGCACCGCCTCGATGTCCGAACGTGTCGGCCGCACATCGCTCGTCGTGACAGCCTTCCCCTCGCCATCCAGCGTGTCGGTCTCAACCCCGAACCCGATCGTGAAGTCATAGACCTTGTCGCTGTCGAGCATCCGCCCGGCAAGCTTCGTCGCCTCCCCCACCGCCACCGGCAGCACGCCTGACGCCAGCGGATCGAGCGTCCCGCCATGCCCGACCTTCAGCTTGGGGTAACCCCCAACCCGCAACGCCCGCTTGACCGCCGAGACGATCTGCGTCGATCCCGGCCCGACCGGCTTGTCGATGATGATCCAGCCGTGCACGGTCAGGCTTGGAGTGTCTCGATTGGCAGCGGCGGTGCTGCACCCGCGCTCCGGGCCAACGCACGGTCGAATGTAACGAACGCATCGGCCTCCGCTGCTGAGGCGACAAGATGCACGAGATCCGCCAGATCGCCCGCGACGGCCACACGATCGATCGCCCACCGGACTTTATCCGCATCCGGGACGGTCACTTCAGGCATGTCGAGCAAAGCCCGAAGAGATCTGGCTACCTGCGAACGGGACAAGCGATAGCGCGATTTGAGAAGCCAACCCGTTTCGAGAAAGACAGTGAGAGGGACGAAAACACCCTCGTCGAAAACGGCGCCCGCTCGCGCGGTTTGGTCAGGATCATCAAGGATAAGCAACCGAACGACCAGATTCGTATCGACTGCTTTCACCAATCGCCCCGCATACCGCTCTTCGCCCATTCCTCTTCGATCGTCTGGTTCATTTCCTCGATCGTTATAGGCGGTCCTTCGTAGCGGACATGCTTCCGCAGCTCGGCGAGGATCTCCTCCCGGCTGCGCCCCGATTTCTTGAACGCCGGCCGGAGTAGCACCCCCCCACCCATCCTGATGACGTCAAGCGACTGCCCAGGCGCAAAACCCAGCGCATCCCGAACATCCTTCGGGATAACCACCTGTCCCTTGGCCGACATTTTGGTCTTCGCGTTCATGCCGGTAAGATACGTCTTACCCGCATTTTTCGCAACCCGCCTTATTCCTCGCGCGGCGCGGCGGCCACATCCCCCAGCCCCGCCGCGAAAGCGATCCTCAGCACCTCGGAAAGACTATGCACACCAAGCTTGGTCATCAGATTGGCGCGATAGATCTCGACCGTGCGCGGGCTGATCCCAAGATCATAGGCAATCGTCTTGTTGGGATGCCCGCGCACCAGCCCCTGCAGCACATCCTGCTCGCGCCCGGTCAGCGCCTTCAGTCGCGTCGCCGCCTCATTGGCGCGGGTCTTGCTGCTGTCGGATTGCTCGATCTGCGCGAAGCCCTCGTCCAGCGCGGCGAGCAGCACCGCCTTCTCGAACGGCTTCTCGATGAAATCCAGCGCGCCCGCCTTCATCGCCGTCACCGCGACATTGACGTCGCCATGCCCCGTCAGCACGATCACCGGCATGGTGACGCCCTGCACCTTCAATTCGCGCTGGACCTCGATCCCGTCCATCTCCGGCATGCGCACGTCGAGCAGGATGCAGCCCGGTTCCGCCTGCTTCACCTGCTTGAGAAACTCGACGCCGGATGCAAACGCCTCCACCTCATAGCCCGAGGTCTTGAGCATGAAGCCCGCCGACCGCCGCACCGCGTCGTCATCATCGACGAGATAGACCAGACGTTTAGGCGTCATCTCGATCCTCCATATCGGCCCTCATCAGGGTGAAGTAGAATATCGTTCCCCCGTCGAGCGCCGGTTCAGCCCAGATCGTGCCGCCCTGCGCCTCGACTATGGTGCGGCAGATCGAAAGCCCAAGACCCATACCGCTATCCTTGGTGGTCTGGAAAGGCTCGAACAGGCGGGCCGCGACATCAGTTTCGATCCCGGTGCCGCTGTCTTCCACGCTGACCCGCACAAAGCCGTGGGCATAGGGCGCTGACTGGATCAGTATATATTTGCGCGCGGAACCGGCCATGGCATCGATCGCGTTGCGAATCAGGTTGACCAGCACCTGCTGCACCTGCACCCGCCCGACCATCACCCGGTCCGCCTCCGGATCGAGCCTGAAATTGACCTCGACCCCTTGTTCGCGCGCGCCGATCAGCGCGAGCGCATTGGCCTCGTTTATCAGTTGGCTGAGGCTCTCGATCGTCTTCTCAGTATCGCCTCGCCCGATGAAATCGCGCAGGCCGCGCACGATCCGTCCCGCCCGCAGCGATTGCTGCGTCGCCTCCTGCAAAGCGGCCCGCGCAATCGCGATATCCTCCTCGTTCGGCTTTTCGAGCAGCGAGATCGCGCCTTCAAGATAATTGGCGATCGCTGCCAGCGGCTGGTTGAGCTCGTGCGCGAGCGAGGAGGCCATCGTCCCCATCTCGCTGATGCGCGAAACATGGGCCAGATCGTTCTGCAGTTCCTCCAGCCGGACCTCGGTTTCCCGCCGCTCGGTCAGATCCTGGACGAAGCCAGTGAAGAAGCGGCCTTCCGCTGTCCGTGCCTCACCGATGGAAAGCTGCATCGGGAATGTTCCGCCCCCGCGCCTGCGCCCGATCGTCATCCGCCCGATGCCGATGACATGAGGCTCGCCCGTTTCCACATAGCGCTGGATGTAGCCATTATGCGCCTCGCGATCGGGCGACGGCATCAGTATGCTGACGTTGCGCCCCATCACCTCGTCAGCCGAATAGCCGAACATCCGCTCAGCGGCCGCGCTGAAAAAGAGGATCGAACCGGCTTCGTCGATCACGATCATCGCGTCGCGGACGGTGTCGACGATCGAACGCAGCAGGGGGTCGGACACCCCGAAATCAAGCTTCCGCGCGCCTTGCGCCTCGCCTGTCCCGCTGTTCCCCGCCATCATGGACCGATCCCTACAACAAGCGGCGCGACCGGCCAATCCTATGACTTCATGGGATGATTGATCCGTGCGGACAATCCCTCGCGCAGCTTCAGGTTGAACATTCCCCGGTTCGCATGCAGGGGAAGGAAATGCCCGCCCCCAAATCCGCCCGCGAACCCCAGCGTATCGCCAAGCTCCTCGCCCGCGCGGGCATCGCTTCGCGCCGTGAGGTCGAACGGATGATCTCCGAAGGGCGGATCGCCAAGGACGGCGTGGCGCTCGATACGCCGGCGACTTTACTTACCTCGCTCAACGGCATCACTGTCGACGGCAAGCCGGTCAAGGCGCCCGAGGCGACGCGGCTTTTCCTGTACCACAAGCCGTCGGGCCTGCTGACGACCGAGCGTGATCCCAAGGGCCGGTCGACGATCTACGACAAGCTGCCCAGCGAATTGCCCCGCGTGATGCCGGTCGGCCGGCTCGAGCTGAATCCCGAGGGACTGCTGCTGCTCACCACCGATGGCGAGTTCAAGCGCCAACTCGAATTGCCGGCCACCGGCATCACTCGCAGCTATCGCGCCCGCGCCTATGGCAATGTCACCCAGGCGCAGCTTGAGGATCTGATCGACGGCATCGAGATCGAAGGCGTCCGTTACGGATCGATCGATGCCAATATCGAACGGCGCACCGGCGCGAACGTCTGGATCGAACTGAAGCTCGCGGAAGGCAAGAACCGCGAAGTCCGGCGCGTGCTCGAACATCTCGGCCTCAAGGTCTCGCGCCTCATCCGTACCGCTTATGGCCCGTTCGTCCTGGGCGATGTGCCGAGCGGTGGGGTGGACGAGATCCGCCAGAATGATGTGGTGGCTTTCCGGAAGAATATGAACATCCAGACCTTCTCGGGAAGCGAAGACCGTGGCGCGCAGCCGCGTCCCTCGGCTCCAAAATCCCGCCCCGCGCCCCCGAAATCGCGTCCTGCGGCGGCAAAACCTCGTCCGGTGCCTTCGCGTCCTGCGTCTCCAAGGGCCGGGTCCAGCAAGGTAGAATCGGTTCCCCGGTGGGCCGAAGGCGACCGAAGGTCAACGCCGGGGTCCAGTCCGAAAGGCTTTCCGAAGGGAACGCCGCATTCAAAGGACAGTCCAACTGGACCCCGGCCTTCGCCGGGGAACGGGCCTTTCAATGTTGCCGGGTCAAACTCAAGGTCGCGCACTGAACGAACCGAGGAACGCCCCGCGCGATCCGTCCAGCGTCCTGCGAGATCAAAGCCGGGCAGCGAGAACGCCACCCCTCCCAGGACAGGCAAGCCGTCTCCGAAGCCGGGCGCCCGCCGCGATGCAACCTTCAAGCCTCGCGGCACGGGTGGCAGACCGCCAGCCGCACCGTCCGGCGGGGGCGGAAGAGGACGCCGAAAATGAAGATCCTCCCCATCTCCGATGGGGAGGGGGACCGCTCGCGAAGCGAGTGGTGGAGGGGCCTTTACGCGGAAATTACCCCTTCACCACCCCGGATCAAATCCGGGGCGGTCCCCCTCCCCGAGCAAAGCTCAGGGAGGATCTTTAAATGAGGATCATCGCCGGCCAATGGCGCGGCCGGGTTCTCAAGGCGCCACCGGGCCAGGCCACCCGCCCCACCAGTGAACGCGCCCGCGAGGCTTTGTTCTCGATGCTCGCCAGCCGGATTGGCAGCTTCGAGGATCTGAAGGTCTGCGATCTCTTCGCCGGCACCGGCGCGCTTGGGCTGGAAGCGCTCTCACGCGGCGCGGCGCACTGCACCTTCGTCGAAACCGACCGCACCGCCCTTGAAATCCTCAAGGCCAATATCGCCACGCTCAGCGCGAATGCAGCGGTCCGCCAGCAAGCGGCCGAGCATTTTTCGGGCGGGCCGTTCGACATCGTGTTCGCCGATCCCCCCTATCACAGCGGCCTCGGCCAACGCGCGCTGGCGGGGATCACCCTCGCGCCCGGCGGCTGGGCGAGCCTGGAAACTGCAAAGGATGAGCACATCGCCATCGACGGGCTGTCGATTGAAGCCGAACGCATCCATGGCAAGGCAAAGCTCACGCTGCTCAGAGCGGGCTAGGTTATAGCGAACAACCCGCATGCCCGCTTTCGACCCATTCTGGCCGTTCATGTTCGATAAAGGTATTCCTGAAAGCTGCCACTGGTCCATTCGAGTCCTTATGGCTAGGGAGCGTGTTGACGCAACTTGTGCTTTTCACCGCTGAGACCGCGTGTGGGGACAATGATGATCCACGTTTTTTTCTGCGCCTCGGCTGCGGGCACATTCAGGCAACTACTGGATGCCCGAGGCATTGCCGAAGAGGTAGCCGCCCTCTCAGAAGAGCTTGATTTCGGGCCCCTCTCTCACGGAGACATGGTCAACCGAGAGCCGTGGCTCAATCAACACGTGCCGATGGGTTTCGGTGATCATGACTGGCTTGCCGAAAGCGAGGCCAGGTTTAGAAAACATATTGTAAGTGATCCTGGGCGGCTGATCTGGATCGCGCCAGCATCAGCAACGGAACAGGCTGGGCTTTACTGGTATCTGTCGCAGTTTGGCGGAATTAACTTGAAGTTGGCAGTCGCTGACTTCCCCCTTGGCGGAAGTTTGAATGGCAAATCACCGCTCAAGTTGGGTGAACTCGGCCTTGAGTCAATGGGACAACTCTATGATGAGTGCCCTCGCGTACCTTGGGATCCCTTGCGTTTCCCCGAGGATCGATGGAGCGCTTTGGTCGCGGAAAATGCTCTCTTGCGCGTGGTGAACGATGGGCGGCTTCAGAATGCGCCGGACGACTTTTTCGATAATTTCTTGCTCGCACGCTGTCCGGATGGATGGGTGAAGTGGCATCGCGTCATCGCGGATACAATGGGCGACATCTGGGACTCCGGGCAATCAGCCGGTAGCAATTTGCTTCTCTGGCGACTTCGTGCGTTGATCGAAGACGGTCGGATTGCCTGCGATGGCGATACAACGCTTTTTGGCGGGAGCGTATCCGATGCAGTGAAAATCAGGCGCACCGGATAGACTGCTATGTCCCTAGTCCGCTTT
Organism: uncultured Sphingomonadaceae bacterium; assembly: GCA_964383565.1. GTDB lineage: Bacteria > Pseudomonadota > Alphaproteobacteria > Sphingomonadales > Sphingomonadaceae > CANJQJ01. The sequence goes on along the minus strand of CAYLIK010000161.1, from coordinate 471 downwards.
TGCGCCGATCAGGTCTAAACGCGGCCAGTCCGGACCCCACCCCATTCCAGACGCCTACACCATATCCAAACCCGAGTTACCCGCCTGCCGGCCGTCATGACGTCATTTCACCACCGCATCGATTGCGGTAAGAAGGGCCTTCTTGAGGGAGAGCAGCGATGGCGTACAGCTTCGAAATCACCAAGGACAAGGCCGGCGAATTCCGCGTGAAGTTCAAATATAACAGCGAGACGATGTTCTCGACCGAGGGCTATTCAAGCAAGGCATCGGCCAAGAACGCGATCGAATCGATCATCAAGAACGCGTCCGGCGCCGAGGTGGTCGATAATAGCTGAGGGGCAACCGCAAATCGAAACTGGGGTTCCCCAGCGAAAGCGGGATCTTTGCCTAAGTCCGATTTTTTGCCGTCATCCTGACGAAAGTCAGGATCCATTACCGCTACGATGCGGACAATCGCATTGTAGCGTGTCT
>CAYLIK010000160.1:0-6704 GCA_964383565.1 uncultured Sphingomonadaceae bacterium | reverse complement strand
CCGATATGCTGCGTGATGCCGCCAGCTTCGCCCGACGCCACATCGGTGCCGCGCAAAGCGTCGAGCAGCGAGGTCTTGCCGTGATCGACATGGCCCATGATCGTGACCACGGGCGCACGCGGCTGGAGCGTCTCGTCCGCGTCGACATCCTCATGCGACGCATGGTCGATATCGGATTCGGACACGCGCTTCACATTATGGCCGAATTCAGCAACCAGCAGTTCGGCCGTGTCCTGGTCGATCGTCTGATTCATGGTGACGGGCATGCCCATCTTGAACAGTGACTTGACCAGATCCGCGCCGCGCTCGGCCATACGGTTGGCCAGTTCCTGCACCGTGATCGCCTCGGGGACGACTACGTCGCGGACCTGCTTGGCCTGCACGCCACCGGTCTGATGGGCGCGCTTGTCCTTCTCGCGGGCACGCTTGAGCGCAGCGAGCGAGCGGGCGCGGGCATCGCCCTCGTCATCTAGCGCGCGGGTGACGGTGAGCTTGCCGGACTGACGACGCTCGTCCGCGCCACGTCCGCGCGAGGGGCGTGCGGGCGGTTCAGGCCGCTTTGCGGGGGTGACCGGTGTGAAGCGGCGCGGGGCGGTATGGCCACGGGTTTCCGTCTCTTCGGCTTCCGCTGCCTTGATCTCGGCTTCGGGCACGAGGAGGGCGGTATCTGCCTGTTCGGCAGGGGCTGCTGCTGGAGCTTCAGTGCGGGTCTCGGAACCGACGCGGCGATTTTCTTCCGCGCGGCGGCGCTCTTCGTCGCTTGCTTCAGCGCGCGCCTGTTCCTCGCGGCGCCGCGCGTCTTCCAACGCGGCCTGGCGGGCCTCCTCGGCCTCGCGCAACAGCTTTGCCTGAAGTTCCTGCCGGGATTGCAGGTCGTTCTGCGGCGCACGCTGGGGCGGAGCGGCTGGGCGCGGCGGCGGCGGGGCCTGACGAACAGGCTCGGGCGCTTCCACCTGGATTTCAGGAGCGGGCGCTGCTTCGGCCTCTCCGGGCCGTCCCAGGATACGGCGCTTCTTTACCTCGACGACGACGGTGTTCGACCGGCCATGGCTGAAGCTCTGCTTCACCTTGCCGGTTTCCACCGTGCGCTTGATACCAAGCGGGGCCCGCATTCCCAGTTTTGGTTTTTCGTTATCGCTCATCTGAAACCCGAACCCTTCACTTCCACTTGCTACGCCGATTGCCCTTGCGAAGTGACTTCGCAAGGCCCTGCGTCACTGTCTCGTCCAATAAATCCGCGCCATCGCGCCAACGACTCTGACACGCGCGCGGCGGCTGCCGGCGCGATCAGCGCGATGTGTACAACATTTTCACGCCCGAGCGCCATCGACAATATGGCTCGGCTCGCCGGAATTACCAGTCCCCGGTAGCCGCTGTTCTCGACGCCGAGGCCGACGCGCAGCGCCTGATCGAGCTTCCGCGTGCCGTCGGCGGCGGCGTCCGATGCGTGCAGCATCAGCGCAACCGTACCTTTGCGCGCAGCCTCGCCGATCTTCTCCGTTCCGGTCAGGAGCGTGCCGGATTTCGCCTCCAGTCCCAGCCGGTCGAGCGAGGCGCGGGCGAGCGCCTGTTCGATTTTGTCAGGGAGATCAGCGGGGATTTCCACGGTGGTCTTGAACGCGCGAGAAAGTGCGCCCTTGAGCTTGCCTTTTGCAATGGCGAGCTCGAGCGCGGCGCGGTCCACACCGATCCATGCGCCACGTCCAGGAGCCTTGGCGCGGATATCGGGCGCGACAGAGCCGTCCGGGCCAAGCGCAAGCCGGATCAGGCCAGCGCGTGGCGCGCGCTCACCAGTAAGGATGCACTTGCGGATCGGCACATGCTCCTCCTCCCTTTCAAGGGTGGAGGATGGGAAGTGGTTGACGCCGTTTGAGCTTGAATCGCTGTCGGACTCCCCCACCCCAACCCCTCCCTTGAAAGGGAGGGGCTTTCCTTCTGCGTTCGGCTTTACCGTGTCATTGGGAGGTTTCCGCATTCGCGTCCTCCCCGGCAGGCTCGTCTTCGAACCAGTGAGCGCGGGCGGCCATGATGATCTCGTTGCCCTGTTCCTCGCTGAGGCCATATTCGGCCAAAACGCCGCCCTTGTCTTCCTGACGCGGGGTTGCGTTCTCGGCCCGGCGGCGCGGCTCGGCGCGCTTCTTCTGGATCAGCTCATCGGTCGCGAGATCAGCGAGATCGTCGAGCGTCTTGATACCGGCCTTGCCAAGCGTGACCAGCATCGCTTCGGTCAGATAGGGCAGTTCAGCCAACGCGTCCTCGACGCCCAGCGCCTGACGCTCGGCGCGGGCAGCTGCCTCGCGACGATCCAGTGCTTCCTGAGCGCGGCTCTGCAGTTCGCCGGCCAGTTCCTCATCGAAGCCTTCGATCGTGGAAAGCTCCGCCGGATCGACATAAGCGACCTCTTCCAGCGCGCCGAAACCTTCGGCGACGAGGAGCTGGGCGAGTGTCTCATCGACGTCCAGCTCGGTCTGGAACATCTCGGAGCGCTCGATGAATTCGCGTTGGCGCTTCTCGCTCGAATCCGCTTCGGTCATGATGTCGATCGCTGACCCGGTGAGCTGGCTGGCGAGGCGGACATTCTGACCACGGCGGCCGATGGCGAGGCTGAGCTGATCGTCGGGAACGACCACCTCGATACGGCTGTCCTCTTCGTCGATGACGACGCGCGCGACTTGCGCGGGCTGGAGCGCGTTGACGACGAAAGTGGCGAGATCGGGCGACCAGGGGATGATGTCGATCTTCTCGCCCTGCATTTCCTGCACGACGGCCTGCACGCGGCTGCCCTTCATGCCGACGCAGGCGCCGACTGGATCGATCGAGCCGTCATGCGAGATGACGCCGATCTTGGCGCGGCTGCCCGGATCGCGGGCGGCCGCCTTGATCTCGATGATGCCGTCGTAGATTTCCGGCACTTCCTGCGCGAACAGCTTCTTCATGAAGTCGGGATGCGCGCGGCTGAGAAAGATCTGCGGGCCACGGTTCTCGCGGCGGACGTTGAGGATCAGCGAGCGGATGCGATCACCGACGCGAACGACTTCGCGGGGGATCTGCGCATCGCGGCGGATTACGCCCTCGGCGCGGCCCAGATCGACGACGACATGGCCGAACTCGACGCGCTTGACGACGCCGGTGATGATCTCGCCAATGCGATCCTTGAATTCCTCATGCTGGCGCTCGCGCTCGGCATCGCGGACCTTCTGGAAGATCACCTGCTTGGCGGCCTGCGCGGCGATGCGGCCGAACTCGATCGGAGGCAGTGGATCGACGATATAATCGCCGATGACCGCGCCCTTCTGGAGCTTCTGCGCGTCAGCGACCGAGACCTGCTTGAAATAATCGTCGACCAGCTCGACCACCTCAACGACGCGCCACAGGCGCATGTCGCCCAGCTGGGGGTCGATCTTGGCGCGGATATCATTCTCCGCGCCGTAGCGGGCACGGGCGGCGCGCTGGATCGCGTCTTCCATCGCCTCGATCACGATCTCGCGATCGATCAGCTTTTCGCGCGCGACGGAGTCGGCGATAGCGAGCAGCTCGGCCTTGTTTGCGGAAATGGCGGTGGCCATGGTCGTCTTTACCCTTCCTCTGAAATCCTGTCCGCGCCCTCTGTCGAAAGCGGAGCGGTTGCCTTTAAGAGAGCGTCGGTCAGGATCAGCTTGGCGCTGGCGATCGAGGCCAGCGGCACGGTGATCTCACCGAGCTTGTCTACATCAAAATGGACGTCATCGCCATCGCGACTGACGATGCGCCCGTCGAACTGCTTGCGTCCCAATATAGGCGCCGCGAGTTTCACACGGGCGTCGAAACCTGCCCAGTCGGCATAGTCCTGCGGCCGGGTCAGCGGTCGGTCGATGCCAGGCGAGCTGACTTCGAGCCGATAAGCTTCCTCGATCGGATCGGTCGCATCGAGCACTTCGGAAATACGGCGGCTCAGCGCCTCGCAATCGGAAAGATCGAGCTGGCGGGTGTCGGGCCGCTCGGCCATCACCTGCAGCGTCGGATCAGTCCGACCGCCAAACATCTGGACGCGCACGAGCGAAAGCCCCAGGCTTTTTGCCTCGGGTTCGATCAGTTTCGTCAGCGCCGCGATATCGGCCATTAAACCTCTTTAAACACGTGTTTCGTTACGCCGGAGCCTTGCGGCCCCGACCCCGGCAGAGTTACCAATGTCGAGAGAACAGCGGCGCTATACGACAAGCGGCGCCGCGGGGCAACAACGGAACAGTGCCCATGCAGCAAGGGTTCATATGGGTTGGAGGATGGAAGCGCGCAATGACGATGAAAAATCTCGCAATGGGCTTTGCCATCGCTCTCGGGGGCTGCGGACAGGCGGCTGATTCCACGTCCTCGGAAGGCATGGAAGAGCATGCGCCCGGGGCGCCTTTCGGCATCTCGGTGATCGCCACGCTCGACGATCCGTGGGCGATGACCTTCATGCCGGATGGCCGGATGCTGGTGACCGAAAAAAGCGGAACGCTGCGTATCGTGACGCAGGATGGCAAGGTGTCCGGTACTCTCGATGGGCTTCCCCCTGTCGCCGACGCGGGGCAGGGCGGTCTGGCCGACGTGGTCATTCATCCGGATTTTGAGCATAATCAATATGTGTATCTGAGTTATGCCGAGCCCGGCCCCGACGGCACATCCGGGGCGGCGGTCGGACGCGGCAAGCTGAACGAGCTTGGGCTGCAGGACTTTCAGGTTATCTGGCGGCAGGAGCCCAAGGTCGCAGGCGACGGCCATTTCTCGGCCCGGCTGACCTTCAGCCCCGATGGTTTCCTGTATATCACATCGGGAGAGCGGCAGAAGCTCACGCCCGCGCAGGATATGGAGCAGAATCTCGGCAAGGTGATCCGGCTGACCGACGCGGGCGGCATTCCGTCCGACAATCCTTATTACGATCAGGGCCGCATCAAGGCGCAGATCTGGTCAGCGGGACATCGCAATCTGCTGGGCATCGCCTTCGACGCGAAGGGCAGCCTGTGGGAGGTCGAGATGGGTCCGCGCGGGGGCGATGAACTCAATCTCATCCAGCGCGGCAAGAATTACGGCTGGCCTGTCGTCTCGGAGGGCAAGCATTATGATGGCCGCGCCATTCCCAAACATGGCTCCCATCCGGAATTCGAAGCCCCGAAGCTCAGCTGGAACCCGGTGATCTCGCCGTCGAGCCTGATATTTTATTCTGGCGGCGTTTTCCCGGAATGGCGGGGCAGTGCGTTTATCGGCGGCCTTTCGAGCCAGTCGCTGGTGCGCGTGGCATTCGACGACGTAAAGCCACGCGAAGTGGATCGCTTCCCGATGAACGCCCGCATCCGCGAAGTGGAGCAGGGGCCTGACGGTTCGATCTGGCTCCTTGAGGACGGCAAGAGCGGCGGCAAGCTGCTGAAGCTTATCCCGGCCGCCGGAAAATAAACTCCCGGTCGGTCCAACTGCCAACCGGGAAATCATATTCGCCGACCTTGACGAAGCCCTGGGCCGCATAGATCGCCTGCGCGCGTAGATTCCCAGACCAGACACCCAGCCAGATCGGGCCGGGGCGTGTTTCGGCAAGATGGTCGAGCGCCAGCTCCAATAGCTTGCCGCCGAGCTTCAACCTCTGCGCTTCGTTCCGCACATAGATCTGATACAACTCGCCATCGTCAGCGCGCGCTTCCGGATGCGGCAGCTTGGTTGGGCCGACATGCGCGTAACCGAGCAGTCGCCCTTCGGATTCCGCGACCCAGCACATCTTTCCGGGATCGGACAGTTCGGCGACGATCTTATCGACGCTGTAGCTCGCCGTTTCGAAAACCGCGAGATCGTCGGGCGGGTAGGGGATAGCGAAGCCGCCATCCACGAAGTTTTCGCGGAACGTCTCACGCTTGAGCTGAGCGAGCGGAACGGCTTCGTCGCGCCGTGCGGGGCGGATGGTCGGGATCATAAGCGGCGATACTGAAAGTACCACAGCATATGGACGATTCCTAACTAAGTTCCTGTTTCATAACATTGAAAAGGCGCGATTATGCGGTGCAATCCTGTCAATGTAATCACCGGGTAATCACGGTATTTGGCTGAATTTCTGGCTTTGACGCAAAAACGGCACCGAAGATTTTAAGGTTGCAGTGAAGCAGTAGTGGGTTTTGACCGAGGTCAATGCATCCATGCGGATGGGCGCATAGACGTATCTGCATGATCCGCCAGGCATCCATCGATGATCTACTGGCAGCCCTGTCCGAGCCGACGCGGCTCGCTGCGCTTCAGGTCGTTTGGGACGGGCAAGAGCATTGTGTGTGTGAGCTGATGGATCGGCTCGGCGCATCGCAATCGCGCATGTCGCGCCATATGGCGCGGCTCAAGATGGTCGGATTGTTGACCGACCGGCGAGACGCCCAGTGGGTGCGCTATCGCCGCAATCCCGACATCCCTCAAGCATGGGTCGCCATCATCGATGCCGTGCTTGCGGCAAGGCCCGCGGCGATCGCCGCCCAAATGAAAGTTGCATGACATGACCACGCAGGCCTTTCCCCTCAAGCGATCGACCGGTGTCTGGATCGGCGGCATCGCCCTCGCCGTGGCAGTCTGGTTCGCGCTTTACCGGCAGCTCCAGCCCTTTTCGCGCTGGGCAGTGGCGCAACTGCCGATCCCGCAAGGCAGTGCGCTCGCCTCGTCGGTGGAATTCTTCATCTACGACACGCCCAAGGTGCTGATGCTCCTGACGCTCGTCGTCT
>CAYLIK010000159.1:0-7008 GCA_964383565.1 uncultured Sphingomonadaceae bacterium | reverse complement strand
ACGAAGGTCGGCGTGCCGGTCAGCCCGAGCGTGCGCGCAAGGGCAAGATTCTTCTCGATTTCCTGCGTGATCGCACCGTCCGTGTCAGCGGAGGCAGTAACGCTCGTCGCCTGCAGCACGCGCGCAATGCTGGCCTCGTCCGGCGGTCCATCCGTGAACATGCGGCGGTGGAAGTCGAGATAATGGCCCTGCTGCGCGGCAGCGAGCGCGGCCCGTGAGGCGGCTTCGCTGCCGGGGCCTAGGATCGGGATTTCGCGCCAGACCACCTTCAGCTTCTTGTCCTCGCTGAGCAAGCGATCGATGTCGGCGACGCTGGTCCGGCAGAAGCCGCAACTATAATCGGTGAACATGACGAGCGTGACGTCCGGCTTTTCCGCCCCGGCCCAGGCTCCATGGAACGGGATTTCAAGCGCGGGCTGGTTTCTCGCCACCAGCTGGCCATTTTCCTTTGCCTGGAGGCGCTTCATCGCCTCGGGCAATATCTCGGGATGTTCGAGGATATAGTCGCGCACGATGGCTTCGGTCTGTGCCTTGCCGCTCCCATTTGCGAGCTGGAGCACAGTCCCACCGATGATAACGCCACCCAGCGCAGCCGCCACCAGCGGCCAGTTGAGCGAATAGCCTCGCGTCTTCGTCACTATCGCTTCTTCTTTCGCTGTTCGAGTTCCGATCGGGATACCATTGCGATATCCTGCGCACGAAGCCAATCGGGTGTTCCTCTGGGCAGACCCTGCACCGCCGCCTCGGCGGGCGAGAGCGCAAGCTGGGGCTGGCCGATCAGATTATAGCGTTCGGCTGTCGCCAGCGAGGCGCGGGCCTGATCGCCCTCGCGATCATAGATGATGCCGAGCTGATACCACGCGTCTGGATTCTGGTTATCGCGTTGCACAGCGAGCCGGAGCACCTTGCGCGCTTCCTCATAATAGGTTGGGTCTTCGGTGGAGATCAGCGCATGGCCGAGCAGCGCCGAGATCAGCGGCTGGTTGTTCGATCGCGCCACCGCCTCACGCAGCGCCGGGATCGCGGCCTTGGGCTTGCCGGATTCGAGCAGGATCTGGCCCTGAAGTTCGAGAAAATAGGGATCGTGCGGGGCCATTGCGACCAGCCGGTCGGCCTCGGCATTGGCTTTGTCCGGATAGGCGGCGCGGTGCCAGGCATAGGCGCGGGCGTAAGTCGCCGGAATGCTGCGATCGGTTTCGGGATATTCGCGCAGGGTGAGGTCGGGATCCTGCACGAAGCCTGTCAGCTTGGCCTTCACGCGCTGGAAGCGGGCCTCGACCGCCGGATTGGTCTTGGTGTTGTAGGCGGGCGCTGCCTTGATGTCGGCCTCCAGCGTCGCTTGGCGATCGCCGGACATCGGGTGGGTCTGCGCATAGGGATCGTTGTCCGCGTAACTGGACGACAGCCGATATTCCTCCTGTCGCAGCTTGGCGAAGAAGCTCAGCATGCCAGCGCCCGAGATGCCGGCCTTGTTGAGATAGCTCATGCCCGCCGCGTCAGCGCTGGCTTCCTGATTGCGGGAGAAGGCGAGGAACTTGCCCATCGCGGCCTGCTGGCCCGCGGCGATGATACCCATACCGGCATCCCCTCCGCCCCCCGCCGCCATCGCGGCGGCGCCGATCAGCAGCGAGAGCAGGGTGATTGCGGTGGCGGGCTTGGCGCCTTCGCCCATACGGGTAATGTGGCCGCCGACAACATGGCCAAGCTCGTGCGCGATCACGCCCTGCAGCTGATTGGCATTGTCGGCGGCGGTAATGAGCCCCGAATGGATATAGACAGCCTGTCCGCCGGCGACGAAGGCGTTGATGCTCGAATCGCCGATCAGGACGATGTCGACATTGTTGGGATCAAGCCCCGCCGCGCTGATCAGCGGCTTGGAGATTTCCTTGAAGAAAGCTTCGGTTTCGGCGTCGCGCAGAATCGATTGCGCCGCCGCTGGACGTGCGATCAGCGCGAACGACAGCAGCAGGAGGCTCAAGAGGCGCAGAAGCCGCGCAGCGGGATAGCGATTGGGCATCGATCCTCTCCTGCTGCCGAACGGCTGAACCAGGTATGAAATGGCGGCCAGTTTGTTCGGCCGCCATTTCACTTGATCATTTTCAGTGGTTATTCGCCGCCCGATTATTCGCCAAATGTGCGCTGCCACCAGCCGCGACGGGGCGGGCCGTCGTTGGCGGCGACCGGTTCGGACGCATCCTCGGGTGTCGCGTCCGCTTCGACCGAGCGTTCGGGCGCTGCCTCGGCGGCGACCGTCTTGCGTGCGCGGGTGCGCTTGGGCTTGGCGGGCGCTTCTTCCTCGACGGCAGCGACGGGCTCCGGAGCTTCAACCGCCTCGGGTTCGACCACCGCCACCTTGCGGGCGCGAGTGCGCTTCGGTTTGACCGCCTCAACCACGGGCTCGGCGACCGGCTCCGCTTCGACGGTGGCTTCGGGTTCGACAGGAGCGTCAGCCTTGCGAGCACGGGTGCGGCGGGGCTTGGCGGCAACCGGCTCAGGCGCCGGTTCGAGTTCCGGTGCGTCGAAGGCTTCGGGCTCAGGCGCTTCCGCTTCGCCAGACTCAGCCGGGGCCTGATCGCCACCAGTGCGGCGCTTGCCACCGCGACGGCCACGGCGGCTGCGGCGTCGGCGGCTTTCGGCTTCGCTGGCCGTTTCTTCCGTTGCACCTTCCGCTTCGGCGTCGTCGCTTGCCTCTCCATCGCTTGCTGCGAGAGGGGCTTCGCCTTGTTCGCCCGACGTCGAGGCCTGTTCCTGGCCGTCCTGATCGCGGCCACGGCCACGACGGCGGCGGCGGCGGCGGCGTGGACGCCCGTCGCCGCGATCCTGACCACCTTCGGATTCAGGCTGCGACTCGCGTTCGGCCTCTTCCTCCTCTTCTTCCTCGTCCTCATCCTCTTCGATGTCGGAGAGGTCGTCGTCCGCGTCCGGCTCGATCATGACGCGCTCGATCTTCGGCGCATAGGCCGGCGGCGGGCCGCTGACCTCGACCGACATGCGCGCGCCTTCCAGCGTGCCGTCCGGCAGGATTTCTATCGAGACGCCGAAACGGTCCTCGATCTCGGCCAGTTCGCCACGCTTGCGGTTGAGAATGTAGAATGCCGCTTCCTGCGACAAGCGCAGCGTGAGCTTGTTGCCACGGCCGCGCGCCGCCTCGTCTTCGAGCAGACGGAGGGCCGAAAGCCCGGCGGACGATGCGGTACGGACCAGCCCAGTGCCCTCGCAATGCGGGCAGGGGCGCGTCGAGGCCTCGAGCACGCCGGTGCGCAGGCGCTGGCGGCTCATCTCGAACAGGCCGAAGCTCGAGATGCGACCGACCTGGATGCGCGCGCGATCGTTCTTGAGCGCCTCCTTCATCGCCTTCTCGACCTTACGGACGTTGGAGCCATGCTCCATGTCGATGAAGTCGATGACGACCAGGCCCGCCATGTCGCGCAGGCGGAGCTGGCGGGCGATCTCGTGCGCTGCCTCGAGATTGGTGTTGACCGCGGTCTGCTCGATATTGTGTTCGCGGGTCGAGCGGCCCGAGTTGATGTCGATCGAGACGAGCGCCTCGGTCGGGTTGATCACCAGATAGCCGCCGGACTTCAGCTGGACGAGCGGCTGGTACATCGCCGCCAGCTGATCCTCGACCCCGAAGCGCTGGAACAGCGGCACCGGATCGGCATAGGCCACCACCTTCTTGGCGTGGGTCGGCATCAGCAGCTTCATGATCGAGCGGGCGAGGCGATAACCTTCCTCGCCCTCGACGATCACCTCGTCGATATCCTTGTTGTACACGTCCCGGATCGCGCGCTTGATCAGATCGCTATCGCCATGGACAAGCGCGGGCGCCGATGATTTGAGCGTGTTCTCGCGGATCTCGTCCCACAATCGGGCGAGATAATCGAAGTCACGCTTGATCTCGATCTTGGTGCGCTGGAGACCCGCGGTGCGGACGATGCAGCCCATCGTGCGCGGCAGATTGAGATCGGCCATGATCGATTTCAGGCGCTTGCGATCAGCGACATTGGAGATCTTGCGCGAAATGCCGCCGCCATGGCTGGTGTTGGGCATCAGCACGCAATAGCGGCCGGCAAGGCTCAGATAGGTAGTAAGCGCCGCGCCTTTGTTGCCGCGCTCTTCCTTGACGACCTGGACGAGCAGCACCTGACGGCGGCGGATGACGTCCTGGATCTTGTAGCGGCGGCGCAGGTTCATACGGCGGCTGCGCAGGCGATCGACCGCGCTTTCGTCGGAGCTTTCGTTGTGGACTGATTCGGGCCTGGCTACTTCACCTTCGCCGTCTTCGCCATGCTCCGCAAGATCGTCGTGATCCTGGTCATGGTCATGGTCGCGATCAGCGTCCTCATCCTCGTCATGCTCTTCCTCGCGGGCGCGCAGCGCCTCTTCCTCGGCGGCATGTTCCGCCTCTTCGCGCAGCAGCGCGTCGCGGTCTTCCTTGGGGATCTGGTAATAGTCGGGATGGATTTCCGAAAAGGCCAGGAAGCCGTGGCGGTTGCCGCCATAATCGACGAACGCCGCCTGGAGCGAGGGCTCTACGCGGGTAACCTTGGCGAGATAGATATTCCCTTTGAGCTGCTTGCGCTCGGCACTCTCGAAATCAAACTCCTCGATACGATTCCCTTTGACGACCGCCACGCGGGTTTCCTCCCGGTGGCGTGCGTCGATCAACATACGGATGGTCATCATTATATCTCCAGGCGCGGTCCGGCGTCAGCAATGGACGGCGGCGCGCGCCATAAAAATGGGACGGCGGCGCAGACTGCGCCGTGCTCGTCCGGATCATTAACAAAGTTTGTGTTGCGTCTGCTTCATGACCACCCCGGGCGCCGTGCGCCCGGTCGAAGTCCCGTACCGCGTCGGCGCGATTAAGCGCGCGAAGCTGGACGGGAGTGAAGTGGTACATGGGCATCAACCTTGAAGGCCGGAAATCGAGATCCCCGGCACCTATTGACCGGCAGAGGCCGGACATTCGCTGCTAGCACCCATGGGGCTGGTGAGCAAGCGGCGACAATGGCGGAACTTCCGCTCCGAACCCCTTGGGCTGAATTCGTAAAATTGGGGTTAACCTTGCCAGTTAACCTTGAAAGTCCACCATGATTTGCACAGGAGTCACCGATCAGGTTATAGGGCTGCGGATTGAAGCTGGGGCTAAGATGGGTAGTGCACAGAGCCGTAAAAGGTTCGGTCCAGTAAATTCGATCATGTTCGCGGTATTAGCGCTTTGCCTGCTGATGCTCAACGCCACGCCTGCCGATGCGACTGCGGCTGTGCGCGGCATCGATTTCGGTGCTGACGAGATCGTCCTGCGCTTCGACGGCACGATCAAACGCGCCTCGGCCTTCGTCGTGGACGGGCCGAACCGGCTTGCCGTCGATATCCCCGATGCGTCGGCGGGATCGGGCGGCATGCCGATGGGGCCATTCACGGCGATCCGTCACGGCCAGTTCGACAACAACACGGCGCGGGTGGTGATTGAGCTTGCCAAGCCGATGGTGGTGACCGGCGGGCATCTAAGCCAGGACGGGCGGGCGCTGGTGCTGTCAATCGCGCCAGCGACGGACAGCGGCTTCAAGGCGGCGGTGCGGACGGGCCGCGCGACCTTTGCATCACCCTCCGCTCTTGCGCTCCCCGTGGGCGGGCTCATCCCGCGCAAGGGCGTCACCGTGCGGATCGGGCCGCCGAGCCGCGCGACCGCGATCACACTGCCGACGGTTCAGGGCGGGCGCAGCACCAATCGGCCCCTGGTCGTCATTGATGCCGGGCATGGCGGGCATGATCCCGGCGCGCCTTCGGTGCTCAGCGACGGACGCTCGGAAAAGAATGTGACGCTGGCCATCGCCAAGGCGCTGCGCGACGAGTTGATCGCATCCGGCCGGGTCCGCGTCGCAATGACGCGGGAGGACGATCGGTTCCTCGTGCTTGCCGAGCGTCGCGAGATCGCGCGGCGGCTGAAGGCCGACCTGTTCATTTCGATCCACGCCGACAGCGCCGAGAATGACGCCGCGCGGGGCGGCAGCGTCTACACGCTCTCGGAAGTCGCGTCGGACAAAGTGGCGGCACAGCTCGCGATCAAGGAAAACCGGGCGGACATCCTCAACGGCGTCGATCTGGGAGGCGAGAACAGTGACGTATCCTCGATCCTGATCGATCTCACCCAGCGCGAGACGATGAACATTTCTTCCGCCTTCGCCGGCCTGCTCCAGCGTGAGATGGCCGAGGGCGTGCTGACTCGCAGCAACTATCATAAATTCGCCAATCTCATGGTGCTCAAGGCGCCGGACGTACCTTCGGTGCTGATCGAGACGGGATATATGTCCAATCTCGACGATGCCCGTTTCCTGTTCTCCAAGGATGGACAGAAGCGGATCGCCGTCGCCGTGCGCAAGGCGATCGAGGCGCATTTCGCGCGCCGTCTGGCGCAACGCTGACTGGCAAAGCGCGCATAAGCTGCTAGGACCGGCGCGAAATGGACTTTGCGCGCGTAAGAACTACCCTTGGATCATTGTGGTCGCGCCGCTGGACGCGGCTGATCGCCTACGCGCTTGGTCTGGCCCTGATCGCCTATTTCGCGATGTGGGCGCTGTTTGCGCGGGATCTGCCCTCGGCCCAGAAGCTGCTCGAATATGAGCCGCCGCTGCCAAGCTATGTGCGTTCGGACGACGGTACGCCGATCCACATGTTCGCGCGGGAACGCCGCGTGCAGCTGTCCTTCGACGAATATCCCAAGGTGCTGATCAACGCCTTCATCTCGGCCGAGGACAAGACCTTCTTCAGCCATGGCGGCATCGATTATCCGGGCCTCGCTGGCGCGGTGGTGGATTATGTCAGCAAGGTCGGCAGCGGCCAGCGCGCCAAGGGCGGATCGACTATCACCCAGCAGGTCGCCAAGAATCTGATGATCGGCGACGAATATTCGGTGACCCGCAAGATCAAGGAAGCGATCCTCGCCCGGCGTATCGAAAGCACGCTTTCGAAGCAGCAGATTCTTGAGCTTTATCTCAACCAGAT
>CAYLIK010000158.1:0-7149 GCA_964383565.1 uncultured Sphingomonadaceae bacterium | reverse complement strand
AGGGATCCTGAAGCTCGACCGACATCTTCTCCGGATTGGTGATGAAGTAGGGCGAGAGATAGCCACGGTCGAACTGCATGCCTTCGACGACGTCGAGCTCGAAATCGAGACCCTTCGCTTCCTCGACGGTGATCACGCCTTCCTTGCCGACCTTCTCCATCGCTTCAGCGATCTTCTGGCCGACGATGGTGTCGCCATTGGCCGAGATGATGCCGACTTGGGCGATCTCGTTGGTGCCGGCGACGGGCTTGGAGCGCGCCTTGAGGTCAGCGACGACCTTCTCGACCGCGATGTCGATGCCGCGCTTGAGGTCCATCGGGTTGATGCCGGCCGCAACCGACTTCATGCCCTCGCGAACAATCGCCTGGGCGAGTACGGTCGCGGTGGTCGTGCCGTCACCCGCGATGTCGTTGGTCTTTGAAGCGACTTCGCGGACCATCTGCGCGCCCATATTCTCGAACTTGTCCTTAAGCTCGATTTCTTTGGCGACGGTGACGCCGTCCTTGGTGATGCGGGGTGCGCCGAAGCTCTTGTCGATTACGACGTTGCGGCCCTTGGGACCCAAGGTCACCTTGACCGCGTCGGCGAGGATGTCGACGCCGCGCAGGATGCGCTCACGGGCGTCACGCGAAAACTTTACGTCTTTCGCTGCCATGTCTGAATTCCTTCTCTCTGCGAATTTCTACCGGATTGGCTCAGCCGATAATGCCGAGCCCCGTTGGCTGTCAGCCAACAATCCCCAAAATGTCCGATTCCTTCATGATCAGCAGGTCTTCGCCGTTGATCTTGACCTCGGTGCCCGACCACTTGCCGAACAGGATCTTGTCGCCCGCCTTGACGTCGAGCGGTGTGACCTTGCCGTCATCGGCCTTGGCGCCGCCACCGACGGCGACAACTTCGCCTTCCTGCGGCTTTTCCTTGGCAGTGTCTGGGATAATGATGCCGCCAGCCGTCTTTTCCTCGGCTTCTACGCGGCGAACCAGCACGCGATCGTGCAATGGACGGAAACCCATATGTTCACCCTTTCCTTCTCAAACTCGTGCCCTTAAACCGCGACCCGTCGGGAGGCGGTCAGGGCGATTCAGCAAGGCGCTGTTAGCACTCTCTACAGGAGAGTGCCAGCCGCCATTTAAGGCGGCTCGATCACGCTTCAAGGGCATGGGCGGAAAGGATGCAGAAATTTTTTCCGATCCGTGCGACTTCGTGATTAGAGTCATGACGCGATGCTGACATTGCCCAACATCCTGACCCTCTCGCGCATCTTCGCGGTGCCGATTCTCGTCCTGCTGCTGTGGCAGCCCAAGCCGTTCGATTATGTGGTCTGCTTCGCGCTCTACGTGTTGATGGGCGTCACTGACTATTTCGACGGCTATGTGGCGCGCACGCAGGGTGCGGTGTCGAAACTCGGAATCTTCCTCGATCCGATCGCGGACAAGATCATGATCGCAGCCGTGATCGTGATGCTGATCGTTACAGGGGACATTAAAGGATCAGCGGTGATCGCCGCGCTCGTCATCCTGTTGCGGGAGATCGCGGTCTCGGGTCTGCGCGAGTTCCTCGCCGAGCTGCGCGTGTCGATGCCGGTCAGCCAGCTCGCCAAATGGAAGACGACGTTCCAGCTTGTCTCACTCGGCGCGCTGATCCTTGGCGGTGGATTTCCCCACTGGCCGTTCATCCACCAGACCGGCCTGTTCAGCCTGTGGGCGGCAGCGGCGCTGACTCTGGTCACCGGCTGGGATTATCTGCGCGCCGGCCTGCGGCACATGGACTGACCATGGCGATTGAAATGCTCTACTTCGCCTGGGTCCGCGAGAGCGTGGGCAAGGATGGAGAGCGGGTCGATCCGCCTACCGCAGTTGAGACTTTAGCTGATCTCCTCGATTGGCTCGCAGCATCCAGCGGACCGCACACCCAGGCCTTCGCTGATCGCCCACGCCTGCGCGCTGCAATCGACCAGCGATTCGTGCCGCTCGACACGGCCATAGCCGGCGCACGCGAGATCGCGATCTTCCCGCCGGTCACGGGCGGATGATCGACATCCGCATCCAGTCGGACGATTTCGATCCGGGTGCTGAACTGGCTCGCCTCGAAGCACTGGCGGTCGGGGCTATCGCGAGCTTCACCGGCCTCGTGCGCGGCGATGATGGACTCGTGGCGATGACCCTCGAACATTATCCCGCGATGACAGATGCGGCGGTGCGTAAGATCGCTGACGAAGCCGCCCGCCGCTGGCCGCTGGCCGGGCTTATGGTCATCCACCGCCATGGCCGGCTCGTGCCCGGCGACCGTATCGTCTTCGTTGCGACGGCCTCGTCCCACCGCGCCGCCGCTCTCGAATCCTGCGCTTTCCTGATCGACTGGCTCAAAACCGATGCCCCCTTCTGGAAGCGTGAGGAATGGGCGGACGGCTCCGCACGCTGGGTTGAGGCGCGCGAAGCGGACGACACGGCGAAGGCGCGTTGGTCCAGGTCTAATTCTCGGTTCTAGATCAGGCCGGCGAGCGGGCTCGATGGGTCGGCATACATGCGGCGGCCCATGCGGCCGGCGCGGTAGGCGAGGCGGCCGGCTTCGACGGCGGATTTCATTGCGGCTGCCATCATGATCGGGTTTTTCGCCTCGGCGATCGCGGTGTTCATCAGCACGCCGTCGCAGCCGAGCTCCATTGCGGCGGCGGCGTCTGAAGCGGTGCCGACGCCGGCATCGACAAGCACAGGCACCTTCGCGCCCTCGACGATAAGGCGGATCGTGACCTTGTTCTGGATGCCGAGACCTGAGCCGATCGGGGCGCCCAGCGGCATCACCGCCACCGCGCCGGCTTCCTCAAGCTGCTTGGCGGCGATCGGATCGTCGACGCAATAGACCATCGGCAGGAAGCCTTCTTTGGCCAGAATCTCGGTGGCGCGGAGCGTCTCGCGCATATCCGGATAGAGCGTCTTGGCCTCGCCCAGCACCTCAAGCTTGACCAGATCCCAGCCGCCCGCCTCGCGGGCCAACCGCAGCGTGCGGATCGCATCGTCGGCGGTGAAGCAGCCGGCGGTGTTGGGGAGATAGGTGATCTTTTTGGGATCGATGAAATCAGTCAGCATCGGCGCGTTGCGATCAGCGATGTTGACCCGGCGCACGGCGACGGTGACGATTTCCGCGCCCGAAGCCTCCACTGCGGCGGCGTTCTGGGCAAAGTCCTTATATTTGCCGGTGCCGACGATCAGGCGGGAGTGGAAGGTGCGGTCCGCGACCGTCCAGCTGTCGTCATCGACTGCGGCGCTATGATCGCCACCGCCGACGAAGTGGACGATCTCGATCTCGTCGCCATCCTCAAGCTTCACCTCGGCCAGCGTCGAGCGCGGCACGACCACAAGATTACGCTCGACGGCGACCTTGGTCGGCTCAAGCCCGAGCTCGCGGGCGAGATCGGCAATGGTTTGGCCGCTTGCGATGCGGCGGTGCTCGCCATTGACGCGGATGGACAGGGTGTCGTCAGTGATCATGCTAACTTCCGGTGACTTTGCGCTTTGAGCTTCTCCGCCATATAGGGGTCCCCAACGCATCGCCGCAACCGGAAGGCACCTCATGGCGGATACCGCGACGATCTTCGTCCTCAATGGCCCGAATCTGAACCTGCTCGGCACGCGCGAGCCGGAGGTCTACGGCCATGACACGCTCGATGAGATTGCCGGGCGGCTGGAGGATCAGGCGCGCGAGAAAGGCCTGACGATCGACATGCGCCAGTCCAACCATGAAGGGCATCTGATCGATTGGCTGCACGAGGCCAATGCGAAGGGTGTTAAGGCCGTAATCCTCAATCCGGGTGGGTTCACGCATACCTCGGTGGCGCTGCACGATGCCATCAAATCGATCACGGTGCCGGTGATTGAAGTGCATCTTTCAAACCCGCATGCGCGCGAAGCGTTTCGGCACAAGAGTTTCGTCGGTTCGGCAGCCAAGGGCACGATCGCCGGCTTCGGCGCGACCTCCTATCTGCTTGCGCTGGACGCGGCGGCCAGTCTCTGACAGTAGCGGCGTTTTCGCGTACCCCTTAAGACCAACGAAAGAAGGGTTTTTGATGAGCGACAAGCCAAGCGGAGCGATGCAGATCGAAACCGATCTCGTCCGCCAGCTCGCAGAACTGCTCGATGAAACGCAGCTCACCGAGATCGAAGTGCAGGATGGCGATCGCCGCATCCGCGTAGTGCGAAAGATTTCCGTAGCAGCAGCGGCGCCCGTGGCGATGCCAGCTCCGGCGGCGCCCGCCGCCAGTGCGGCGCCAGTAGTTGAGGCGCCCGCCGGTGCGCATCCCGGCACGGTCAAGTCGCCGATGGTGGGAACCGTCTATCTCGCGGCCAATCCCGAAGCGGCGAATTTCGTCGCCGTCGGGGACAAGGTGGCAGCCGGTGCGACGCTGCTGATCGTCGAGGCGATGAAGGTGATGAACAGCATCACGTCGCCTCGCGCCGGCACCGTCAAGGCGGTTCTGGTCGATAACGGGCAGCCCGTCGAATATGATCAGCCGCTCGTCATCGTCGAATAGGCGATAGCAGCCATGGCCATCCAGAAAGTCCTGATCGCCAATCGCGGCGAGATTGCGCTGCGCATCCACCGCGCCTGTCATGAAATGGGCATCAAGACGGTCGCGGTGCATTCCACCGCCGATACCGAGGCGATGCATGTACGGCTGGCCGATCAGGCGATCTGCATCGGGCCGCCGCCGGCGTCGGAGAGTTATCTCAACATTCCAGCGATCATCTCGGCGGCCGAAATCTCGGGCGCGGACGCGATCCATCCGGGCTACGGTTTCCTGAGCGAGAATGCGCGCTTCGCCGAGATCGTCGAATCGCACAACATCATCTGGATCGGCCCCAAGCCCGAGCATATCCGCACGATGGGCGACAAGGTGGAGGCCAAACGCACCGCCGCGAAGCTCGGCCTGCCGCTGGTGCCGGGCTCGGACGGACCGATCGAGAGCATCGAGGAAGCCCGCAAGGTGGCCGATAAGATCGGTTATCCGGTGCTGATCAAGGCTGCCTCGGGCGGCGGCGGGCGCGGCATGAAGGTCGTGCCGGAAGCGAGCGAGCTTGAAAGCGCGATCCAGCAGGCGGGGTCGGAAGCCAAGGCAGCGTTCGGCGATGACACTGTCTACATGGAGAAATATCTCGGCGATCCGCGCCACATCGAGTTCCAGATCTTCGGCGACGGCAACGGAGACGCGATTCATGTCGGCGAACGCGATTGCTCGCTCCAACGCCGCCACCAGAAGGTGCTGGAAGAAGCACCCTCGCCGGTCATCAGCGCGGCGCAGCGCGAGGGGATGGGCCTGCTCGTCGCCAAGGCGATGGGCGAGATGGGCTATCGCGGTGCGGGGACGATCGAGTTCCTGTACGAGGACGGCAAATTCTACTTCATCGAGATGAACACGCGGCTGCAGGTCGAGCATCCGGTGACCGAGGCGATCACTGGCCTGGATCTGGTGCGCGAACAGATCCGCGTCGCCGAGGGCAAGCCGCTTTCAGTCAAGCAGGCGGATCTCGAATTCCGGGGTCATGCGATCGAATGCCGGATCAATGCCGAGGACCCGGCGACCTTCGCGCCTTCGCCCGGCCTTGTCACCGGATATCACGCGCCTGGCGGGATGCATGTCCGCGTCGATAGCGGGCTCTACGCCGGCTATCGGGTGCCGCCCTATTATGACAGCATGATCGCCAAGCTGATCGTCTACGGACGCGACCGCGAGGGTTGTATCCGGCGATTGAAGCGGGCGTTGGAGGAATTCGTCATCACCGGCGTCAAGACGACGATCCCGCTGCACCAGAAGCTGCTTGACGATCCGGAGTTCCTGAACGGCGATTACACGATCAAGTGGCTGGAGCAGTGGCTCGCGAAGGACCAGGACGCTTGAAGGCGACGATCTGGCACAACCCTAATTGCGGCACATCGCGCAAGACGCTGGCGATCCTCAAGGAGACGCCGGGCGTTGACGTGACGGTGATCGAATATCTCAAGAATCCGCCGTCGCGGGCGAAGCTCGTCGAGCTTTACAAGAAGGCCGGGATCAGCCCGCGCGATGGCTTGCGGACCAGACAGGAGGAGGCGAAGCCTCTGCTCGATGTCTCCGGCGACGCGATCCTCGATGCGATGATCGCCAATCCGATCCTGATCGAACGGCCGCTGGTCGAGACCGACAACGGTGTGCGGCTCTGCAGGCCCCAGGACAAGGTTCGCGAAATCCTATAGGCTTCCGCCCGCCGCCGAGGAGACAAGACTGTGGATCTGCCGAATGTCGCCCAGACCACAATCGCGATATCGGGCAGCACCGCGCGTTTCACGGTCAGGCGGATCTATTGCGTTGGCCAGAACTATGCCGACCATGCTCGCGAAATGGGGTCCAACCCCGATCGGGAGAAGCCGTTTTTCTTCACCAAGCCCGCCGATGCTGTGGTGGCGAGCGGATCGGCGATCCCATATCCATCGCGCACCAGCGACCTGCATCATGAAGTGGAACTGGTGATCGCATTAAGCGGCGGGGGCGGCAATGTCAGCGTTCATCAAGCGGAAGCACTGATCTTCGGCTATGCGGTGGGGATCGATCTCACCCGCCGCGACCTTCAGGCCGAGGCAAAGAAGACGGGACGACCTTGGGACCTCGCGAAGGGCTTCGATCGCTCCGCGCCGATCGGCGATCTGGCGCCCGGCATTCCGCCGCGTTCGGGGCGTATCAGCCTGACAGTCGATGATGTGCCGAAGCAGCAAGCTGACCTTACGGACATGGTCTGGAACGTCGCCGAGATCATCGCCGAGCTTTCGACTTATGTGGAGCTGCGGCCGGGAGACCTGATCTTCACCGGTACGCCGGCAGGGGTTGGACCGATCCAGCCCGGCGAAATCGTCCGCGGCGAATTGGAGGGGGCGCCGGCGATCGAGATCAGACTCGTCGAGTCATGAACGACTTCCCGCCAGGCTCATCCCGGCGACGCTCACCTTCTCGGACGGCCTCAAATCCATAAAACAGCATCAGAGCTCACGCTGCTTTCCGCTGTTGTTCAATCGCGTCCTTGATGGCCTTGTAGCCGACCGCGCCCTGAAGGATTTTATCGCCGATCACGAAGGTCGGCGTGCCGGTCAGCCCGAGCGTGCGCGCAAGGGCAAGATTCTTCT
>CAYLIK010000157.1:0-7205 GCA_964383565.1 uncultured Sphingomonadaceae bacterium | reverse complement strand
AATCGGATAGCGTTGATCGAGGAAATCGAAAGGCCCAGCGAGCGTATTGAGGAAGCTGTACGCCACACGCCATGCATGGCCGCATTCACCGAAGACCAGCCGCTTCACGCCGAGATCGAGCGCAGCCTTGCGTATCCTCAAGGCGATCTGCCGCATGTTCTCGTACGAACCGATGAACATGCCGAAGTTGGCAGCCTCTGTCGCGTATGAACTGATGGTCCAACTGATGCCCGCTTGGTGGAAGACCTTGGCGTAGCCGATGAAGCCGGCGACGTGCGGTTCAGCAAAATAGTCGGCCGATGGCGCCACCAGCAGGATTTCCGCGCCTTTCTCGTCGAGCGGAAATTTCACGGGCACACCCGTTTCTTCGAGCACCTCTTCCGCGAGACCGTCGAGAGTCGCCCTCAGTGCGCGGGGGGGCAGGCCGAGATTGTTGCCGACCTTGTGCACCTTACCGATGATCTCGTTGCAGTATTTCTGCCCCTTGCCGATCGAGTCCATGATCTCGCGTCCGGCCATGGAGACTTCAGCCGTATCGATTCCATAGGGGCAATAGACGGAACACCGGCGGCATTGCGAACACTGATGGAAATAGCTGTACCAGTCGTCCAACACCTCCTGCGTGAGGTCCCTGGCCCCGACAAGCCACGGAAAATACTTGCCGGCGAAAGTAAAGTGCCGCCGATAGACTTGGCGCAGCAGATCCTGGCGGGCGACCGGCATGTTCTTCGGATCGCCCGTGCCAAGGAAGTAGTGGCATTTGTCGGTGCAGGCGCCGCACTTGACGCAGGTATCGAGGAAAACTCGAAACGAGCGATACTTACCCCGCAGTTCGGCCATCTTTTCGATGGCTTTCTCCTGCCAATTCTCCACAAGCTCACCTGGGAAGCCGAGCGGCTTCTGAAGCTCCGGGGCAGATACGAAAGGCTTGCTGCCGACCATGCAGCCGGGGACAAGCTCGGGTATCTCAAGCGGATCGGGAAGCCCCGTTTCGCCTGCGCTGGATTCCTTGACCGGCTCCATGCAATACCTTTCGCGCCTTTCCCCGCTGTCTAGCTTCGCGCCTAGCGGCTGCTGTCTTCCAGCGCGCGTGCCCAATTCGCCAAGTGGCGCCGCTCACGCGGATTGTCGACCTGATTGCGCGTGGGGCTGAAGAACAGGCCTACCGCGTGCACAAGCTTCGAGAACGGAAAAATTATCATGAGCGCCGCAACCAGCCCCAGGTGAACGAGCAGCACGGGGTCGGGCGGCATCGGCTGCCAGTCGAACCACATGAGCCCCAGGAAGAACGACTTGAGCGCGACGATGTCGGCGCGGGCGACGTAGTTCATCAGGAGGCCGGACGCGCCGATACTGACAAGCAACCCCAACATCAAATGGTCCGAAGGGGCGCTGATGTAGCGAATGCGCGGCACCAGCAGGCGTCGGACCCACAGCCCGACAAGCGCCGCCACCATGGCAAAGCCGGCGTAGACCCCAAACGGCTGGATCAACGCGACCCATTCCCATACAGGTTGGGCGAAGTAGCGCAGATGACGCAGCAAGACGACCAGGAGCGCCGCGTGGAACACCCAGCCGAACAGCCATATCCATTTGTTCGCCTTGAACAGGCTTTCGAAGAACACGGTTTCACGCATGAGGCGGAGCGCGACGCCGCCACGGGTCACGGGCGCTGGCGTGGTCGGAATCTTGAGCGGAGCCGGCGCCCTCGCGTACTCCCAGACCCGAAGACCGAGACCACCCACCAGCACCGCGGTGGCGACGTAAGACAGCAATGCGCACACGACGGTCAGCATGGGTCCCGCCCGCGCCGCGCGCCAGCGCACGGACGCATCGAGCCTGACGGCGGCGGCGCGCTCCCTGTCGAGCGCCAGTGGACGCCGTTTCCACCGCGGCCCGCCGCCGGACGGCGCGTGTTAGACACAGCCCGTCGGCTTTGGCAAACCGGCGATCTTGCAGGCCTGCTTGGCCGGGCCATAGGGAAACAACCGGTAGAGGTATTTCTGGTCACCCTTCTCGGGTCCATACGTCTTCTTCATCGCCTTCACGAGGATGCGGATGGCCGGCGCGACTTGGTATTCCTCGTAGTATTCGCGCAGGAAATTGACGACCTCCCAGTGCTCGGGGGTCATTTCGATCTTCTCGTCCTTCGCGATCAGTTCGGCGAGCTCCTTGTTCCAGTCGCCGAGGTTCTTTAGGTAGCCTTCCTCATCGTGCTCGTACGTACGACTGTCCATCACGTAGATATCCATTGTCGGTTTCTCCGCGTTGCCACCAGTTGGAAGATAGCCGGCTTCGTCCCGCGTCACAGCCACGCTTGCGTGCGGTCGTGCGCAGCGACCAAATCGACGAAGCCGCCGTAATCCACGAGTTTCGCGCCCTGGATGACGTCCTGTTCCGCCATGCCGCGTGCCGCGAGGTCGGGCCCTAACACGTAGATGACGCAGTTTGCCGCCGCCTTTTCGAGAAAGTTCGCGAAAGCTCCCCCCTTGCGCGCGCCCACCACGCCATCCTCGATCATCAGCACTGCATCGCCAGGCTTCAGATGGTTCAATGCGCTGATGAACGCCGAACGCTCGAATGGGGATTTGTTGACCGTGTGCAGCGTTGCCATGGATCCGTTTCGCCTGGTCAGAAGTTCAACAGAACGTCCTGCTGCGCCATGATGTCCGCCAACTCCGAGCGGCTTATAATGCGCAGGGATTTTCTCACCGCATAGTTGTCGTTCTCATCCTCATACGTGACCTCCATCAGGCTTTCGGGCTTCAGGCCCCGTTCATCGAGAGATTCCTTCTCCACGTAAAGCCTATTGACCCCGTAGTCGCCGAGCGCCTTGTAGGTCGGGGAGAAGTTCTTCATGCCAATGCCGGAGGTGTTCTGCCCCTTCACGAGCTGAAAAACGCCGTCATCAAGAAAGGCAAGACTCACTTCCTGCTCGAACGCCGCGGAGATGAGGGCTACTTCGAGCGACTCGAGCGCGTAAATGGTCCCATAGGGCGCCTTCCGGTTCACCAGCATGAATCTTTTCCTGACGCTGCTGCCGACTTCCAGTGCCTTGATATCCGCCATTTCACCCAGGCCTCAGTCCCCGAACACGACCAGCCGATCGGCAGCAATCCCCGCTTCGACCAGCTGTCCCAGGCCGGAAATGCGAAAGCCGGGCGCTATGTTGTCGGCGTTCTTGCCATGGCGCCTTGCCTCGCCCTGGTCGAGGATACCGCGCCGTTGGGCGGCCGCGACGCACACGACGAGATCGAGCCTGTGCTTGTTGGCAAGCTCCGACCACCCCTTCTGCAAGTTGCGGTCGTCCTGCGGCGGCACCGCGAGCCGCGTCCCGTTGTTCACCCCGTCGCCATAGAAGAAGACGCGGAAAATCTCGTGTCCCTTCTCCAACGCCGCCTTCGCGAATTGATAGGCGGTGTCGGATGCTTGATGGGTGTACGGGCCTTCGTTCACAAGAATCCCGATCTTCAACTCAATCCCTTTCTATCCCAGTGCTCCGTAACCGATGCCGCTGTCCCACCGTGAGCAACCCACCGAACCGGCAATGCCGCCATGCCGCCTCTTGCACTGCCGGTCAGAAATGAATGTGCGTAGACATATTCATCGTGTGCCGCGCGCCCACCCAGGTATCGATATGGTGCTTCGTGAACGCCAGCCCGGTCAGCTCGAAGAAGCGCGGCCAGCCGATGCGCTCGATCCATTCTCCTATCCGCTCCCAGTCCTTGGCATTGTCCTTGTATGCGTAGAGGATATTCCGGACGATCTCTTGCACCTCGGGCCAGCGCGGCGGATTGTTGGGCAGGTTGGCTACGACGAGTTTATGGAAGGTCGGCCGCGAGCGGGCATTGGAGTGCTTGCCGCCGACCCAGATGGCGAGTTTTGTGGAATCGGCGCCGTTGATCTGCATGGGCGGGCACGGCGGATAGCAGGCGCCGCAACACACGCACTTCTTCTCGTCGACCTCAAGCGATGGCTTGCCATTGACCATGGCCGGCCGAATGGCCGCCACCGGGCAGCGCGCGACAACGGCGGGACGTTCGCAGACATTGGCGACGAGATCGTGATTGATCTTCGGCGGCTTGGTGTATTGAACGTTGATCGAGATGTCGCCCTGGCCGCCGCAGTTGATTTGGCAGCACGACGTGGTGATGCGTACGCGGTTCGGCATCTCCTCCGAGATGAACTCCTTGTACATCATGTCCATCAGGCTCTTCACCACGCCCGAGGCGTCCGTGCCGGGGATGTCGCAATGCAACCAGCCCTGCGTGTGCGAGATCATCGACACCGAGTTGCCGGTGCCGCCGACCGGAAAGCCTTCCATCTGCAGTTTTTGGATCAGCGCTGGGACTTTTTCGAATTTGCTCACCATGAACTCGATGTTCGAGCGGGTGGTGAAGCGCACGTGGCCCTCGGCGTATTGGTCCGCGATGTCGCACAGCTTGCGGACGGTGTAGACATCCATCTGCCGTTGCGTCCCGGCACGTACCGTCCATACCTCGTCGCCGCCCTTGGCGACGTGGTGCAGAACGCCGGGCCGCGGCCGTTCATGCCACGCCCATTGGCCGTAGTTCTTCTTGAGGATCGGATGCATGTAGGGGAATGGGTCCGGCACCCCGGTTTCGTGCGGATGGCGCGGCGACGCTTTTGCTTCACTCATCTCGAGAGTCCTTTCCAAGAAATCTCGTCTGCCGTGGCGCTCGGCCGCTCATGTTCCGCCACATCGCCGTCGCCCCGGGTGCTAGATCGGCCATCATTCCGCGGCCTCGGAATACCCGGCTTTTTTTGCGTTCCGGTCGAACTTCTTGCGCTCGAGATACTTCTCCGCCTCCTCAGTGAAGTCGTCGGTGCGCACGTAGCTCGACGTCCGCGGGTGCCTGACCATGTTCGGATCCGGATCGACGCCGATCGCTTCGAGGAAGGCGGGCAAACCGATGCGATCCATGGTCTCGCCGATGCGCTCATGCTCGAGCGCGTTCTCGGCGAAGAACTCGAGTATCTTACTGGCGAATTCGACCAGCTTCTCGTAGTCCTCGTCTGTCTCGAGCTTCATGAAGGGCACGATCATCGTGCCCATCAGGTCGCCGATCTTGAGCGTGCGCTTGCCGCCGATGAGAATCGACACGCCCCGATCGTCGCCGGGCTTGAGCGCCTTGGTCATGACGTTGATGCAGTGCATGCAGCGCACGCAGGACTTGTTGTCCACCTCGAGCGTGTCGTCGTCGTTGAGGCTTAAGGCACGGGTCGGGCACATGGAGATCACGGAATCGATCATGTATTTGCGGCCAACCTTGGCGACATAGGCCTTTACCTCCTCCTGGTTAACCTTCATGTCGTCGCGCCAGGTGCCGATAACCGCGAAATCGGAGCGGTGGATCGCGTTCACGCAATCGTTCGGGCAACCCGAGAACTTGAACTTGAACTTGTAGGGCAGCGCCGGCCGGTGCATCTCGTCGAGGAACTTGTTGATGACCGAGCGATGCGCCTTGATCTCGTCATAGCAGGACATCTCGCAGCGCGCGTGGCCGACGCAGCTCGTTGAGGTGCGCAACGCCGGGCCCGCGCCGCCGAGGTCGAAGCCGATCTCGTTGAGCGCATCGAACGCCTTCTGCGTGTTCTCGGTCGAACAGCCCTGGAACATGATGTCCCCGGACTGGCCGTGGAAAGCGATCAGCCCGGAGCCGTATCGTTCCCAGATGTCGCAGATCTTACGCAGGATGTCGGTGCTGTAATGGTAGCCCGCCGGCGGCTGGACACGCAGCGTGTGGAACTCCTTCGAGGCGGGAAACTTGTCGGCGACTTCCGAAAAGCGCGGGATGATGCCGCCTCCGTAACCGAACACGGAGACCGTACCGCCTTTCCAATAGCCAAGGCGGTTCGTGTACGAATGCTCGAGCTGGCCGAGCAGGTCGTTCATCATTGCCGCGTACGGTTTATCCTTGGAATCGCGCAAGCGCTTCAGGCCAGACACGAAGCTGGGCCACGGTCCTGATTCAAGCTGATCGAGGAGAGGGGTAGGATGAACCTTGCGGTCGTTCTCCGACATAGCGGCCCCCTGATCGTTTCCGAGCGTTACATGCGCGTTCAAACCAATGATGAAATCGGGCCATGAAAGCCCGTTGCCACCATTGCGGAGCATATCAGTTTCGTCTTCGTGCCGCATGTCAGCGTCCTTCCTTTTTCTTCCATGACCTCGGACCGCCGATCTCGATCTTTGCCCTCACAAACCCCGCCGCGCGAGATGGTCTCATTCCTGGGATGCCCTCTGCCAGGAAAGAGCGAAGAACGCTCCGTGCTGCCAAGTTCCCAAATATATAAACCTAGAACCAAATTCATATGCGAATTTTAGAATATTTGAAAGGCCCATAGCTTGTGCTATGCAGAACCAAAGGGCCGCGCTAGGGCTGGCGCGGGCGGTTGACGGTAAAATCACCTTTTGAAACAGTACATTGGTGGAATCCAGGACGGGCGTCGGCCCGCAGAGGGGCGATCCAGGTCGCCCGGCGGCGAACGTGCGCACGTCCCGTGGATACGCCCGGTGCCCACCGACCCGCCATCGCTGCTGCCGGGTCTTTCGAGCCCCTTGCCGTGCGGCGGACACAGGAACCACGATGCGGCCATGATACACGCCTACCCGACAGCCCGCGCGGAAGGACGGCAACCGCCGCGCGGCGGCTCGGCCTTCGCTCTCGACGACGACAAGGCTTATCGGCTCTGGCGGGACGCCAAATTCGCGGGTTATCCGCGCTCGGTGGACGAACTATGGGTCGAGGTTTCGTCTCTTAGCGCTCCGACACCCGCCGAGACAGACGCCATCCTTGCAAGGTGCGCGCGGTCCAACATGTGCCTCTATCGTATCCGACAGCGCCTTGACGGTACACATGGCGCGCGCACTGCACTCGGCGCCTTCGCCCGCCATTTCGGCCTACATCGCTTCGAGGCCCATCGCTCGGCCCAGGTTGATGGGGTTGTCGACATCGAAGTTGTCGAGGAAGGGCGCCGGCTTGGTTATATCCCCTACACCAACCGTCCCGTCGGCTGGCACACCGACGGCTACTACAATTGCGAAAGTCCCGCACGGATGATCCGCGGCGTGGTGCTGCACTGCGTCCGCGGCGCGAGCCGCGGCGGCGCAAACGGTCTTCTTGACCACGAGATCGCCTACATCCGCTTGCGTGACGAAAACCCCGATTTCATCACCGCCC
>CAYLIK010000156.1:0-7305 GCA_964383565.1 uncultured Sphingomonadaceae bacterium | reverse complement strand
CGCGCGAAGTAGGAAAGCGCAGCGCCGAAGTTTTCCCCGCCGAACGGGCGCACGATATACTGAAGCCCTACTGCGCTACGCTCCGTTCGTCTTGCCATTTTTTATGCGCCCCGGCGGGAACTAAGGGGGAGAGGGCAACCACGCAACATCGGCTAAGCCAAGCCGCGAACCCAGCGGCGATACAGTACGTCCGCTATGCCTTGCAGGCGCGCGACGCGTTGTTCCAGGTCTGCGGTGAGTTGCTCGGTGTTTTGCACCGTGGCGCAGGTTTGAGAGGTTTCTTCGGCGCCGGTGCGCGCCCAATCGCGCACCATGGCCGCCGTCATCTCGACGTGGCACTGGAGGCCCAGGCTTTTGCCGATAACAAACGCCTGATTCGCGCAATCGCGACTCTTAAGGATGTGACTAGCGCCCGCCGGCAGGCTGAAGGTTTCGCCGTGCCAGTGGAACGCGTCGAATCGCGGTTCCAGGCCATCGAGCCATTCGCGCGTAATTGGTCCGTCGACCTGCTCCACCGGCAGCCAGCCGATCTCCTTGACGGGATTGCGCGTCACGACGCCGCCCAGGGCGTTGCTGAGCAGTTGCCCTCCCAGGCAATGTCCCAGCACCGGCCGGTCGGCTGCGACCGCCTGACGGATCAGATGGAGCACTTTGGGAATCCACGGCAGATCGTCGTTCACGCTCATGGGGCCGCCCATGAACACCAATCCTGGCGTATCCTCTATACTGTCAGGCACAGGGTCGTTTTCGTCGATCTTGATGAGACGATAGGGCAGACCGTGGCGCACGAGGAAATCGGCGAGATATCCCGGGCCTTCGCCGGCGGTGTGCTGGAAGATCCAAATGGCTTTCATGCCGTCATTCTAGCGTTACGGAATGTTACTGTGAACATCATACCGATGCGATGTGTCATCCTGTCGGCCCTAGCCGCCGGCCTGACGCTGGCCGTGTCGGCGCTGCCGGCCGCCGACGGCGTCGCGCTGTACGCGCTTTTTAAGGATAAGGCGATACTCACCATAGACGGCGCCCGCCGCGTGCTGAACGCGGGGGAGACCAGCCCGGAAGGCGTGAAACTCATCAGCACCGACACCGAACTGGAACAGGCCGTGGTCGAAGCCGGCGGCCGGCGCGAGACTCTAAAGCTCGGCGTGGTTGTCTCGCGCCTCGAGGGCAGCGCGCCGCCGGCGGTGACCTTGTGGGCGGACGGCAGCGGTTTCTTTTTCGCCAATGGCAGCATCAATGGGTCGAGCGTCACGTTTCTGGTGGACACCGGCGCGAATACGGTCGCCCTCAGCGGCGCGCTCGCCCAACGCCTCGGCCTTGAATACAAAAAGAAGGGTTTGCAAGGCATCGCCACGACCGCCTCCGGGCATGTCAGGAATTACATCGTGAAGCTCGATACCGTAAAGATCGGCGAGATCGTGCTGCACAATGTCGATGCCGCGGTGCTCGAAGGGTCCCATCCGAGTACACCGCTGCTCGGCATGTCGGCGCTCAACACCCTTGAGATGCGGCGCGACGGAAATAAGATGGAACTGATCAAGAAATATTGAGTCATCGGGCCCAGCGGAATTTTATTCAAAACATCCCTCGAACGATCCTGTTTTCAATGTACGATGCTAAACGCGCGACCCTGCTTGCCATTATCGAGCAAGGCGGTTATCCGAACTTCACGCCGCTGTACGAACAGGCCGGCTATCAGATCGTGGTCGAGCGCTCGACGCGCAAGGCCCTGGCGTTTCTCAAAAAACCAACCCGGCGGTAATCGTCGCCGAATTCAATTTTCAACAAGAATTGTGATCTGATCCTGAGAATGTCGCCTATGACGTTAACGGCAAAACTCTTCCTGATCCTCGGCGGCTTCAACGCCGCGCTGGCGGTGATGCTCGGTGCGTTTGGCGCGCATGCCCTCAAGGTGCGCGTTTCTACGGAAATGCTCGTGGTCTACCAAACCGGCGTCCAGTACCATTTCTATCATGCGCTCGGCCTGGTGCTGGTCGGGCTGGCGATCACGCAATTACCGGAGTCTGTCCCCCTCAAATGGTCCGGCGGCCTGATGCTTGCCGGTATCGTGCTATTTTCCGGCAGTCTTTATGGCTTAAGCCTGAGCGAGCTGCGTTGGCTGGGCGCGGTCGCGCCATTCGGCGGTACGGCGTTCATCGCTGCCTGGGTGTTGTTTGTTATTGCGGTTATCAAGGCTCACTAACCGGCCTCACGGTCGCGATGGCGTGGTCGATTTTTTAAATCCAGAATAACGCCGTGTCGATGACAACTTGTTATTGTGACTGCTTATCGATGGTTTGGTCTCTTGCCGCCGCCGCATCCAATATCTGTTGTTCGACGTTGCGGGCCTTTTCGAGCGCGCGGGTCTGGGCGTTCCAGACGTGATCGTGCGGTATGACGGCCTCCGGCTTTTCCTTCGGTTTCTCCGAGCAGGCCACCAGCAGCGCGGCGATTGCGCACAACAAGAAACAGCGACAGGTGTTCAGCATAGTGATCTCGGTGTATGGCCGGTGGCCTGAGGATACCATCGGCGGATGAATTTCGGTAAGCTGTCTTGATCTCGGTTTCCGCCATACAGGCGCAGGATTTATTTAGTCTATGAATAAGAATAAGCGGATTGAGCGCATAGGGACCAGTATGTTGTCTGTGCTCGGTCGCTATAATATCAAGAACGAGTAGATATGCCTCAGCTTTTAACTTTAACCCGCGCGGCCCGTCTAGTCGGCATCACGCGCGGGGCGATGCAGAAAAAAATAAAAAATGGCGAGTTGGCCACCTTCGAGGGCATGGTCAGGGCAGAGGATCTGTTGCGCGCGTATCCGGACGCGCGGCTCGAGGACAATACCGTCATCGAACGCATGACGCAGATCAAGGACAGCGCCTTTTCCAAGCGGGTGCGTGAGCGCCTGTTTCCGGATCCGGAGATTCTGGTGGTGCGCCTCACGGCACTCGGCAAGGAGCTGGCCGACACCAAAACTCAGTTGGAGCAGTACCGCAGCCTGATCGAACGTTTTCAGAATACGATCAGCGCAGCTGAGAAAGAGGCAAGCGGCGATGCCCACCAGGTTGTCGCCGCGCTCACATCATGGTTACAGCGCGAATTGCAACCGGCGACGCTCGCCGCTGACCACCAACCGTTTCTGGTCAAGGACAGTTTCTTGAGGCTCATGGCGGCGCACGTACACATTCTACCGAGCCAGCACGAATTCTTCGTCGAAGGCAGCGACAGCCTGCTGGAGGCGGCCCTGCGCGCCGGTCTGGCGCTCGATTACGGTTGCAGCAACGGTAATTGCGGCCTGTGTAAGGCCAGGGTCGTGTCCGGCCAGGTGAAGAAGATACGTCCGCACGATTATGTCTTGAGCGGGGCCGACAAGAACGCCGGCTATATTCTGATGTGCTCCAACACCGCCGTGAACGACCTCATCATCGAGGCGACCGAGGCGGGCAGCGTGCAGGATATTCCGCTGCAACGTATCGCCGCGCGCGTCAAACGCATCGAGCCGCTCGGCGATGAAATGCTGTTATTGCACCTGCAAACGCCGCGCACCAACCGGCTTAGATTCCTGGCCGGCCAGCAGGTAAGCCTGGGCGTGTCCGGCAACAGCATAGTCGCCGAGTACCCGGTGGCGAGCTGTCCATGCGACGACCGCAATCTCGAATTCCACGTGCCCCGCCTGCCGGGCAATGCGTTCTCCGATTATGTTGCGACGACGCTCAAGCCGACCGACGTGGTCACGGTCGAGGGTCCGAAGGGCACATTCGTGTTCGACGACGAGTCGCATCGCCCGGTGATCTCCATCGCCTGCGACACCGGTTTTGCGCCGATCAAGAGTCTGATCGAGCATGCCATGGCCCTGGATGCGGCCGAGTCCATGCATCTTTATTGGATCGCCGCAGACAGTCGCCACTATCTGCATAACCTGGCGCGTTCCTGGGCCGACGCCCTGGACAGCTTCCGATATACGCCGCTCGCCGGCGGCGCCGGCCTGACTGACGCGCTTGCGCGCATCCTTTCCGATCACCCCTGGCTCGGTGAATTCGATGTCTATCTCGCCGGCCCCGAGCCTCCGGTTGCCGCGATCGAGGCCGCGCTGCTCGCGCACGGCCTGCCGCGCCGGCAATTGTTCGTGGGCCACGTGCCATAAAGACTCGCCGACCCTTGCTGCACCTCGGCCGGCGCCGGCGCCCTTTCGGCCCATCGGTACCATGAAAGCCTCTGAAAACGGTCTATTATTAATATACCTTGGGCTAGGCGATCATGCGTTGGGGGATAGTTAGGCCGGCGCTACGCCTGGAATGGTGCCCGCCGAGTTTTAATCGCAGGCCGATTGATCCGTGGAGTGATCCGTGCGTATTTGCGCAATACGAGTTTCTTTGTGCTTGGTAAGCGGCCAGGTTCTGGACGGAGCGCGTGGAGAGATGGGCAGGAGGGCCGCGAACGCATGAGGCCCAATTTATTTACCGGCTTATTTCGGCTGGGTGTGCGCCAGAAGATGGTGCTGGTATTACTGTGTGTGCTTACCATCGCGCTGGGGACGACGACCTGGCTGACGATCCAGCAGCAGGAAGAGAACGTTCTGCGTGAAACCCGGCAGCACGGCGAGGACGTGACGCGTGTCGTCTCGCAGGCGCTGGCATTCAGCATCGTCGGGTATGATTACCACACGATGCAGTTGCTGCTGAACGAGATCGTCAAATCCCACGATATCGGCTACGCCAGAGTCCTGAGCAAGAAGGGCAATGTCATGGCCGAATCGGGCAAGTCGCCGGGTTCGGGGAATAACTGGACGACGTTCAGCCAGGATGTCGTCTTTGATCGGCAGATTGTCGGGCGAGTCACCATCGGGCTGGATAATGGGGGGATCATAAGCCGGCTCGAAGCCCAAAAGCGCTCCATCATTTTCCGCGAGGCGATCATCATTATATTGATCGCGGTGGGCGAATTTCTGGCGCTGTCATATATCATCGTTCGTCCGGTTTCGATCATTTCCAGATCGCTTGGCAGGAGTATCGACGATGCCGGCAAAATCACCCGCCATATCCCCCTGGCCTCGAATGACGAATTTGGAAGGCTGGCAATGCTGTTTAACGATCTGCGCGAACAGCTGAATAAGTCGAACGCGCAGTTGCTATCGAAGATCGATTTGGCGGATGTCAAGCTCAAAGAGAATAACCACAAGCTGCTGGAGCAGGCGGAAGAGCTGCAACGGATGAACGAGGAACTGAAGCACATTGCCATCACAGATCCGCTGACCGGCCTGTACAACCGCCGTTATTTCGACAGCGTGGTGGAAACTGATTTGGCGCTATCCATACGACACGGGAACGAGGGCGGTATCCTGGTAATCGACCTCGATCACTTCAAGCGGGTAAACGATAACCATGGTCACAAGACCGGCGATGATGTCCTGATCGGCATCGCCAAGATTCTGAACGAATCGCTTCGGAAATCCGATTTGGCGTGCCGCGTGGGGGGCGATGAGTTCATCGTTCTGTGCCGGCGAACAAACAAGAATGAGTGCCTTGGTATTGCCGAGAAGATCAGACGCAGCATCGAGGCGCACGCCTTCCAAAACCCAAGCGCGGACCGCATTACGGTGACCGCGAGCATTGGAGCCGTATTCTTTCCGGACGGCGCTAATGTCAAGACCGTGGAGGAATATGTTCATTGTGCGGATTTGGCCCTGTACCGCAGCAAGATCGAGGGCAGGAACCGTGTCATCCACTATATGGACAGGGATAAGCCGGCGACGAGCTGAGGCACGTTCGAAAATATGCGCGGACATTGAGGTATACGATGAGATATCTGAGATACTTGTTGCTGTTCGCTATGTATGCCGTACCCGCGGCATGCTGCTGGGCGCAGCCGGATTCCCCCGAGGGGCAGGAAATCCGCCTTGGATCGGTGGCTATGGACATCCCGGCCGTGATGCACCAGCGACTCACACCGCTCACGAAATATCTTTCGGAAACGCTCAAGCGTTCGGTGACGCTCAAACTGTCGCCCAACCTGTCTGCCGCGGCTGACGATGTGGCGAAAGGTGAGGTGGAGCTCGCCTACCTGACGCCCGTGGCTTATCTCAAATCGCACGCGAAGGGCGACACCCAGCTCGTGGTCAAGACGCTGACGAACAAGCAGGCATCGTTTCAGCTGATGATCGCGGTGCGCAAGGACAGCCCCATCAAGCGCGTCGCAGACCTGAAGGGCAAGACCTTCGCCTTCGGCGACAAGGCCGCGATCCTGCAACGCGCGGTGGTGGTGGGCGCCGGCATGCCACTCGAAAAGCTCGGCGAATACAAATTCATCGGCCACTACGACAACATCGCGAAAGGCGTCGCCAACGGTGATTTCGATGCCGGAATTCTCAAGTACACGACGGCTGCCGACTGGCAGAGCAAGGGGCTGCGAATCCTGTACAGCTCGCCGCCGTTGCCGCCCTACAACATCGCCGCCAGCAGCAAGGTGGATCCCAGGCTGCTCAAGCAGATCCGGCAGGCGTTCCTGGATCTGGACATCAGGAATCCGGCGCACAAGGCCGTGATTCAGGCGCTGGACGCTGAGTACGACGGCTTCGCGCCGACGAGCGATGCGGAGTACGATGTGGTGCGCAAGCTGATTGCACCATTCGAGGAAAAGAAATAGCCGCCACGGTCGCGGCGAGCGTTCTACGCGGCGGTCTTGTCCTTGCGGATCATGGCGTACGCCGAGTGATTGTGGATGGACTCGAAGTTTTCCGATTCCACCACATAGGCGTCGATACGCTCGTCGGCGTTTAGCTTCGCGGCCACATCGCGCACCATGTCCTCGACGAACTTGGGGTTATCATAAGCGCGCTCGGTGACGAATTTCTCGTCCGGGCGCTTCAGCAGCCCGAACAATTCGCAGCTCGCCTGTTTCTCAACGATATCGATCAGGTCCTCGACCCACACGAAGGTGTTGGTGCGCACCGTGAGCGTCACGTGCGAGCGCTGGTTGTGCGCGCCGTATTTCGAGATTTCCTTGGAGCAAGGGCACAGGCTGGTGACCGGCACCACCACCTTGATGGTCATAATGATCTCGCTGCCGTTGATCTCGCCGCTGAAGCTCACCTGGTAATCCATCAGGCTTTTCACGCCCGACACCGGCGCGGCCTTGTTGATGAAATACGGGAAGCTCATCTCGATATGACCGGTCTCGGCCTCCAGGCGCTTGCGCATCTCGGCCAGCATGTCCCTGAACGACTCGACCGAGATCTCCAAGTCATGCGCGTTCAGGATCTCCACGAAGCGCGACATGTGCGTGCCCTTGAAGTTGTGCGGCAG
>CAYLIK010000155.1:0-7343 GCA_964383565.1 uncultured Sphingomonadaceae bacterium | reverse complement strand
CTGCCCGAGCTTGGCCCCGGCGAGATCGGCTTCATCACCGCGCAGATCAAGGAAGTGGCGCAGGCCCGCGTCGGCGACACGCTGACCGACGCCAAGCGCCCCACCGCGCAGGCGCTGCCCGGCTTCAAGGAAGTGCAGCCGGTGGTGTTCTGCGGGCTTTTTCCCGTCGACGCCGCGGATTTCGAGAAACTGCGCGAGAGCATCTCGCGCCTGCGCCTCAACGACGCGTCGTTCAGCTTCGAGATGGAGACCAGCGCCGCGCTCGGCTTCGGCTTCCGCTGCGGCTTCCTTGGCCTGCTCCACCTCGAGATCATCCAGGAGCGGCTGACCCGCGAATATGATCTCGACCTCATCACCACCGCGCCCTCGGTGGTCTATCGCATCCAGCTGATGCACGGGCAGGGCGAGATCGAGCTGCACAACCCAGCCGACATGCCCGATCCCAGCCGGATCGCGACGATCGAGGAACCGTGGATCGAGGCGACGATCTATGTGCCCGACGAATATCTGGGCAGCATCCTCAAGCTCTGCCAGGATCGGCGCGGCATCCAGAAGAACCTGACCTATGTGGGCGGCCGCGCGCAGGTCGTCTACGATCTGCCGCTCAACGAAGTGGTGTTCGATTTCTACGACAGGCTCAAATCGATCAGCCGCGGCTACGCGTCCTTCGATTACCACCAGATCGGCCACCGCCAGGGCGACCTCGTCAAGATGAGCATCCTGGTGAACAATGAGCCGGTCGACGCGCTCAGCATGATCGTCCACCGCGGCACGGCGGAGAGCCGGGGGCGCGGCATGTGCGAGCGGCTGAAGGACCTGATCCCGCGCCATCTGTTCAAGATCCCGATCCAGGCGGCGATCGGCGGCAAGGTGATCGCGCGCGAGACGATCGCGGCGCTGCGCAAGGACGTGACCGCCAAATGCTACGGCGGCGACGCCAGCCGCAAGCGCAAGCTGCTCGACAAGCAGAAAGAGGGCAAAAAGCGCATGAGAGAGTATGGCAGCGTCAGCATTCCACAGGAAGCCTTCATCGCCGCTCTGCGGATGGGGGATGAGGGGTAGCTTCTAATCGAAGTCCCGCGCCGGATCGCGGCCGTAATGCATAATGCGAAGGATGAGCACCTGCCTCCCCTCGATCCTGTAGGCAATGGCAGCCTGGCGCTCGAAGGCAATGGACCTAAGCCCCGGCAGCAGATCGTCGCGTGGCGTCCCGCGAGCGGGAAAGTCGGCAAGGGACATGCAAGTCGCCCTGATTCGACGGTCATAGCCTTCGGCAACATCGATCCCGGCAGCATCGGCAACATAAAAAAAGATCGATTTCAGATCGTCCAGCGCAGTGGTCGTCAAAACGACCTTATGCGCCACGCTTTGCTTTCTCCGCAGCGATGAAGGCATCCATCTGCGCAAAGGCTTCGGCCGCAGGCAGAATGGGGCGTTTGTCCGCGAGCGCTTCCTCGACCTTCGCTTTCAGCAGTGCGTCGAATACGGCATCTTCGCGATCGAGCGCCCGCAAACCGGCGCGCACCACTTCCGAAATGGAGCTGTAATCGCCGGACTTAACGCGGGATTCGGCGCGTTCGGCGAGCGGGCCAAGGGTGACGCTGATCGGTTTGTTGGCGCGTGCTGGCATAAGGGCATCCTGTACGATAATGTCGTACATAGTATGATGAGCGACAGGCTGCAAGGTGATCGCGCGCGAGACGATCGCGGCGCTGCGCAAGGACGTGACCGCCAAATGCTACGGCGGCGACGCCAGCCGCAAGCGCAAGCTGATCGACAAGCAGAAAGAGGGCAAGCGAAGCCGCGCGAAGCAACGGGGTTGCTTTGCGCAGGTTCGCTCGGATGCGGGATTATGGGAGCGTGAGCATCCAGCAGGAAGCGTTCATCGCCGCTCTGCGGATGGAGGAGGAGTGAGAGCCTAGCTCTAAGCTTTGTTCTTCTGACGATTTGTAAGTCGCTGTGCCCTAATTTTTAGTTTCGCGTCCATATCCTCATAAAAAAGAGGCAGGCCCAGATAAATACTCTGCGTCGCCTCTGCCAAACCCTTTAATGTATGGGTATTTCTATAACGTTCGACGAAGGTGGCATAGGGCTCTCCCAAATCTCTCCACGTTGCGTCCAGAGAAAATTCGAAGAAAAGCTCCCTGCTCGTTAATAGCACTACGTTTCCTAACGGCCGATCTTGTTCGCTCCCTCGGCGGCACCAGATTGAGAACTTTTTGAGCAATACCTTTTCATTCTTTGTAAAATGATCTCTTAAGACTGATATTACAAAAGTCGTGCCAGGAATTTTCCGTGCAATCGCGCGTAATTTTGTAAAATCACTTTCCTTGAGTAAGTCGCCTCGGCCGAAAGATTTTGCCTCGCCAACAACCAATTCTGGAGGAATATTCTGCTCAGATCGATCGCTTGTCCACCATGCCACGTAGTCCGCTTCGGCTTCTATGCCGTCGAATGTAAGAGACATGGCCGTGGAAAAGGACATGCGGCACATAGACATTCCCATACTTCCAATGACGTTGAGCGCCAGTAGAGCGCCATAAGACCCTCGGGCAAAATCTGGCACGGCAAAGGGGCCAACAGCGCGATATGACCAGTTTCCATTTTGCTTCTGCAGGTTCGCTTGAGGAAATCTATAATCTCGCCGGCAGCGTTCGCAATTTAACGAATAGTCTGCTATAGATAAGCTATGCCAGTTCGTCGATTTACAGTTCGGACAAGTGGTACGTAAACCGAGTTGAATAACGCCCTTATCAGTGAAATTTTGAAGAGTAATATTGGGCGCCATTTTTTGGGTTTTGAGGCGCGAGATAAGATCTGTCCAATCTTTGACACTTCGCGAGCGACGATCGAAAATTTCCTCGGAAGCTCCATCGGTGCCTTTACGTCTTATGCCCCCTGCCATTTCATTTAGCATCATAAGGGTACGTTCATTCTTGAGCAGGTAGATTCCTCGGATGCCGCCCAAATGATCAATAATTTGTTTCGCAATGTGGCCCGGCTCCGAGAGCTTTGCATTTATGCCGAGCCGATCCAGCGAACTTGCTACCGCCTGCTCGCCCGACATTAAAGCGACTGATTGCGACCAATCTTTCCACCGCTGGGGAAATGACCAACCTTCGGATCCGATCATTGCGGATTCGCTGTAACCACGCCGCCGTGGCCATTCCGGATCAAACGTATTGAAGGGGAGAACAGTGCTGATAGATTCGTCCGGTACATAAGAGATCTTTAAAGAATT
The DNA here is from genome assembly GCA_964383565.1 of uncultured Sphingomonadaceae bacterium. Taxonomy (GTDB): domain Bacteria; phylum Pseudomonadota; class Alphaproteobacteria; order Sphingomonadales; family Sphingomonadaceae; genus CANJQJ01. The sequence continues at coordinate 4,102 of CAYLIK010000155.1, read as the reverse complement.
GACCCACCGCATTTCTCCTCCGCTATAACGTTCTGCAAAATCTGGCGAAGCGACCGCAAATTTTGTCGAGAGTCCGCTCTGATCAACGGCAAGTTCTTCGCGGCGTTCATTTACGGTTGCGATAAGTCTTCGGTGGCTAAGAAAGTGATCTTCTGACTTGGGCTGCCAAATTTTCGTGCGCCAATATTTTACGGAGAATCCCCCCGTTGGCATGCCCTCTTTCAGCATTTCGGCTAGATGTTCGGCGTCTTCTGTTGAAATCGATCGGGCAAATTCGACCGTGCCACGATGCATAAGCCCACTCGGATTTCCACGGACAGGTTGATGTTGATCCATCAGGACTCGGCGTAAATCGTCTAACAGTTCACCCCACCACATCAATGGGACTGGTAGTATTGGGTTAGGTTCGAGTTTAATGTTCCAGAGATCAATAACATCAAGAGGATTTTCGGGATCGAACACGAAGATCACTAAATCATCGTGCCAGTTTCGTGTTGTTTCAATCTTATGACGCGTGAGCTTAAGTGGAGTGAAGCTCCCTTCCAGAAATACGTTCCGCCAGATCGCGGGCGTGGGGTCTACGATATCTGGGCTGAATACGTTTTCATAAGACTTCGAGATATAATCTATGCCGCGATCCGCCGGGTAAACACCAAACATGATTTCTGCTAGCGCATTACCAGGTTGGGACTTAACTAGGAATGATGGAGAAGGTTTGCGAAGTTGAAACCGTTGCTCATCGCGATAAACTTGGGCCATGGCGTCGATAATGCTCAACCCAAGACACGGCTCATTCCAGCCGCGTTTATTGCGATCGGTAATCATGTCTTCGAGTAAAATGGCGCGGGTTTGAAAGGCATGGGGGGTACGAAAAGATTCCAATCCTGCCTCTTCAAGAAGTCCCGTTTTCGCTTCAATGTATGCATCGGGTTCAAAAAACTCGATATATCCGCGAGCGACTGAGCGTGGGCTTTCTTTTAAGCTGCGGGAGTCTCGCCACTGCTTGGGCGTAGTCCGATAAATCGGCACGATTGGATTGAATGTTCCGCCCCACAGGCAGCAGCAAATCTGCATGAAGTGCTTTATTGAGGTAAAATCGTTTGGGTTTGTCAAAAGCGCAACGCGTGTCGGTCTTAGGCTTATGGATACAGACAAGCTCGTCAACGTTCTTTCCCCCTAGAGCTGAATTTGGAAGACTTCATGCTCGATCATTCCCTCTATTAACACTGAGGGTCAGGCGTAGGAACTTCTGATGCCCCAAACTTTCAAACCCGGCGCCAAGGTCACATGGAAGAGCCACGCCGGTACGGCGCATGGCAAGGTCGTCAAGAAGCAGACTAGCCCTACCAGGATCAAGGGCCACAAGGTCGCCGCCTCTTCGGACAATCCGGAATATATTGTCGAGACCGATGAGGGGAAGACGGCGGCGCACAAGGCTGAGGCGCTGACGCGGGAATAGCGATAATTCCGCCATGCCCGGCTGCGCACGACGCTTTTACGGGCTGCCGGTGCTCACGTACCTGCAAGTACGCTGCGCTCCGGGTCCCGTAAAAACATCATGCTCGCTCAGGCCTGACGAAATTCTCGCCATTCCCTGAAGGAGTAGGGCGTCGGTCGCGTGAAGGGTAGCCCCCACCCCAACCCCTCCCCTGAAGGGGAGGGGCTTTGAGGCACCTCTCTACCGCCGTTTCGGCGGTCCCCCTCCCCGCGGAGCAGGGAGGATCTAGTTAGAGGGTGCGGATCGTTGGGCCTTCGGGTGGGGGCGGGAGGAGGGTTTGGGGGCTCCAGTTGCGCGGATATTCGTAGCCGGGCTTGGCGTGGGGCGAGGGGACCTGTGGCGGGATTGGCGGGCGGAGGTTGAGGGGGTCGATTGGGCCGAGCAGGCCGACAGCCTCGCGCTCCGCCAGGCGGGCCTCATGCTTTTCCCGCTCGCGCCGTTCGCGTTCGGGGGCGTCGCGCTCCCACTCGACCTGCTCGCGCGCCAGGATGTTCTGATAGATGCCTTCGAGTCTCGCGCTGAGCTCCTTGTACGTCGATTGCCCTTTCTACCTTTCGGCCTCCAGCCGTTCATATTCCCATTCGCCGCGCAGCTTCGCGACGGTCGCGGGGCTGAGGCGGTAGGCGGGGCTGCCGGTGCCGTAGCGATCGGGATCGTTGTGGCGCAGGACATACATGAACAGGCGCGCGTCATATTCGCGGCGCTCGCCGACCTGCTTGTCCTGCCAGAAGATCGGGACGGGGACGCCCTCGATCGCGCGCTCGATTGCGATGTCGCGGATATACTGGACGCCGACATCCTGCGCGCGGTCCCATGCTTCGGAAAAGCTGCGGCCGTGCGGGTGGCGGCGGAGCGCATAGGCCCCCTCCGGCGCCATGCCGACCATCCGCGCCGCCCGGCTGACGACGCCGCAATCGGCCAGCGCCTCGAGGAACGCCTGCTGGCGATCGGGCGTCCAGCCGTCGGCGCGGGGCTTGTCGCGCGGGACGGGGGTGAAGTCGAGGAGTTTGGCGCGCTGGGCGGGGGTCTTCATCTGGCGGAGGCTGTGGATCATGCCGCTCGACATAACCTATATGGTTATGTGTAGGAAAGTGGATTTTCTGATATGGTTTTGTAGAGTGAAGAAGTTTGAGGTAGAAGAAGACCCTCACCCAACCCTCTCCCGCTTGCGGGAGAGGGCTTTAGGCGATGTCCCCTCCCCGTGCCGGGGAGGATCTGGTAGGGAGGGTTTTTTGGGGAGAGGGTGATGGCGGAACGGTTCGAGCGGCATCGTCAGCCGTGGACGAGCGACGAGATCCAGAAGCTCCATACGCTCGCCGGGAAGGGCATGCCGCTGAAGCAGATGGCCAAGGCGCTCACCCGCAGCGAGGAATCGATCAAGGATCGGGCGAAGGTGGACGGGCTGAAGATTTCCAAGCTTAGATAGCCTCCTTACTCCGTCATCCCGGACTTGATCCGGGATCCCGCTTCTTTCCGGTGGTGCAGAAGAAGAAAGCGGGATCCCGGATCAAGTCCGGGATGACAAGGTGGCGGATGCTGACACGCGGCTGGCGCGCTTCGTATTTTCCTTGAAACCAACCTCGGCCCGCGTCGTTGTGTCGGCTTCCTATTCAGAAAGAACGCCATGACCTTGCCGCTGCTGACGCCTGCCGACTTCGAATTCCCCTCGATCATGCTGACCGGGGCGGTCGACTATAATATGTATCAATGGTTCCGGCAGTGCCTGACCAATGCGCCGCAGCAGGGGCTGGTGGTGGTCGAGCTGTCCACGCTCGGCGGCGATCCGGAGGTGGCGCGGATGATGGGCGAGGATATCCGCTTCCATAGCGACATGCATCCCGATCGGCGGATCGTGTTCCTCGGCAAGACCGCGATCTATTCGGCCGGGGCGACCTTCATGGGCTTCTTCGCGCGCGAGAATCGTTATCTGACGCGCGGCACCAGGGTGATGATCCACGAGCGGATGATTACCAAGAACATCCATCTGGAAGGGCCGCTGACCACCTGCATCGCCTCGCTGAAGGCGACGATCAACGAGATCGAATCGTCGATTGCGATCCAGAATGAGGGGTTCGCGAACCTGATCCTCGGATCGAGCCTGAACCTGGACGATGTGATCCAGCGCGCGACCGAGAACCTGTACCTCGAGGCCAACGAGGCGCTTCAGCTGGGGCTCGTCCAGGCGGTGTTGTAGCGGGATCTAGTGGATGCTGGCGGTGAGCGCCTGGGCCTGGACGATCGCCTTTTCCAGCGCGGTCGCGGAAAAGGGCTTGGGCAGCACCACTGTGTTCGGCATCGGCTCCTGATCGGCCTTGGCGCCCGTGGCGTAGATGATGCCGACGCCGTGCGAGAGGATCCGGGCATGTTCGGCGACGACCCAGCCGTCCAGCTCGCTGCCAAGATCGATGTCGGTGATGACGAGATCGAGATCGGCGCCATGATAGTTGAGCAGCCAGCAGGCCTCCGTGCCGTTGCAGGCCTCGACCACATCATGCTGTGACTTCAGCAACTCGTGCAGCACGTGCCGGCGCAGCAGCGGATCGTCTTCGACATAGAGGATGTTCATGGGGCTCGCCTTTTATATTTTCGGGTCAGGCGGTCTCC
>CAYLIK010000154.1:0-7426 GCA_964383565.1 uncultured Sphingomonadaceae bacterium | reverse complement strand
TTCCAACCCACCCAGCCGCGACTCCACCTTGGGAACGGACGGCAGTTCCACGCCCGTACCGCCGAAATTGTCGCGCTCGAAGATCAGTGCCTCTTCCAGCATCAACGCCCTGTTGCCGGTGAAGGTTGTCACCGCGCCATCCTCGCTCCCACCCAGCTCGGGCCGCCAGCCGCTTGCGTTGATGCTCATGCCAGTTCCTCCTCAAGCGCCGAGGCAAAGGTTTCGAGGTCCTCCGCCGTGCTCGTCTCGGTGACGGCAACGACAAGTCCATTCGCGAGCGCCGCCGCATCCGGATAGAGCCGCCCCAGCGACACCCCGCCGAGAATGCTCCGATCCGCCAACGCACGGATGACTGGCCGTGCCTCCGTCGGCAAGCGCAGGGTGAACTCGTTGAAGAAGGTGCCATTGACGACCGACACGCCGGGCACCTTGCCCAGCCGATCCGCAGCCTGCACCGCCATCGCATGATTGAGGCCCGCCAGATCGCGCAGCCCCTTCTCCCCCAGCAACGTCATGTGGATCGAGAAAGCCAGCGCACAAAGCCCTGAATTGGTGCAGATATTGGACGTCGCTTTCTCGCGCCGGATGTGCTGCTCGCGGGTCGAAAGCGTCAGCACGAAGCCGCGCTTGCCGGCGGCATCAACCGTCTCTCCGCAAAGTCTGCCAGGCATTTGGCGAACATACTTCTCACGCGTTGCAAACAATCCGACATACGGCCCGCCAAACTGGAGGCCGACACCGATCGACTGGCCTTCGCCCACGACGATGTCAGCACCCATCTCGCCCGGCGAGCGGATTGCACCCAATGACACCGGCTCGGTCACGACCGCGATCAACAGCGCTCCCTTCTCATGGCAGCGCGCCGCCAGCTCCGAAAGATCGGCGACATGACCGAGGATGTTCGGGTTCTGCACGACGATGCAGCTCGTCTCGCTATCAATTGACGCGAGCAGCCGCGCCATATCGTCACCCGGCACACCTTCCGTCAGCTCGGGAACGGCGATATCGAGCACATCTCCGGTGAACTTTGCCATCGTCCGCGCGACCGATACATAATGCGGGTGCAGCCCGGCCGAGAGGATTGCCCTGGTCCGCTTCGTGATCCGCCGCGCCATGCCGATCGCTTCCCAGCATGCGGTCGAGCCGTCATACATTGAGGCATTGGCGACATCGCAGCCGAACAGCCGCGCGACCTGCGTCTGGAATTCGAACAGCACCTGAAGCGTGCCCTGTGCAATCTCCGGCTGATAGGGCGTGTAGGCCGTCAGGAACTCGCCGCGCTGGATCAGATGATCCACGCTCGCCGGCACATGATGTTTGTAGGCGCCGCAGCCCAGGAAGAAGGGCGCTTCGCCCGCCGCCAGATTCTTCCGTGCCAGCGCGCTCAACTGCCGCTCGACCGCGATTTCCGACGCATGGTTGGGCAACCCCGCGATCGGCCCGGAAAGTCGAGCTGCCTCGGGCACATCCCTGAACAGATCGTCGATCGAACTGGCCCCGATCACCGAAAGCATGTCGCGGCGGTCGGTATCGGTAAGCGGCAGATAGCGCATCAGTCTGGCTTTCTCATCGTGAAGCGGAGGCGGACATAGTCGGCCTCCCATGTTCCGTCGTCCTTGCGGAGCTTGGATTCGAGCGAGGCTTCCACGGCCTGCGCGACATCGTCCTGCTCGCTGTCAGGCACGGCGGCATGGTCCATGAAGCCGGCCCGGAAAGTCTTGAGCCATCCCGCCACGCCCGCCGGAAGCGGCGTCGGCCTCGGGATCAGCTTGGCGTCGACATCTACGAAGCCTGCGCCTTCGTAGATCGAGCTGAACTCTGCGATGCCGGGATACCATTGCGGATCCTCCCCTGGCACATTGTAGCCCCGACGCAGCAGTTCGGTGCGCAGGCCAGAGCGTAGAATGGCGACATTGCCTTGCCCGCCCATCTCGCCGACGAAGCGCCCGCCCGGCTTCAGAGCCCGAAACACGCCGCGCGCAACGGCCTCACCATCCAGCATCCAGTGCAGCGCCGCGTTGGAGAAAACCGAGTCGAACTCAGCGTCGAAATCGAGCGACTGCCCGTCAACGACATGGGCATCAAGGCCCCGCGCCTTTGCTGCCTCGATCATTGTATCGGACGCATCGACGCCCACCACCTCGGCACCCGCCTCGACCAGCTTCTCGGTCAACACGCCATCGCCACAGCCGAGATCGAGAATGCGCTCGCCGGGCTTGGGATCGAGCAGCGCCAGCACCGGCGCGCCCAACGCCGGTACAAACGCGGCATTCTTCGCGTAATCCCTCGGCTCCCAGCGGCTGGCGGGGTTGATATTGCTCACAACCCGTCCACGAACGCCTTGTAGCCGGCGGCATCCATCAGCCCGTCCAACTCGGACGGATCGCTGAGCGTGAGCTTGAAGAACCAGCCGTCCTCCTCGGGCGAGGTATTGACCAGCGCGGGGTCTGCCTCCAGCGCCGAATTGCCCTCGGTCACTTTGCCGGAAACCGGCGCATAGACGTCAGAAGCGGCCTTCACGGATTCGACCACTGCCGCTTCCTTGCCCTTGGCAACCTGCGTGCCCGCCGGCGGCACTTCGACGAACACCACGTCGCCAAGCTGCGCCTGCGCATAATCGGTGATCCCGACCGTGGCGTTGCCGCCCTCGACCGAAATCCATTCATGGTCCTTGGTAAAATAGAGCGTCATGCTTGGTTCCTCAGCGATGATAGCGATGGGGGACGAACGGCATCGGCGTGACCGTCGCCTGGAAAATTTTGCCGCGTTGCTCGACCTGCACGGTCGGGCCGAGCGATGGCGGCAGGTAAGCCATGGCGATCGGCCGTTCGAGCGAAGGGGAGAAACCGCCGCTTGTTACCCGGCCGACCTGATTGCCGTCCGCATCCAGCACGAGTGCGCCCTCGCGCACCGGCTGGCGGCCTTCGACCAGCAATCCGAGCCGCTTCTGCACAGGCCCCTGCTCGCGCTCGATCAGGATGCGTTCAGCGCCGGGAAATCCGCCCTCTTCGCGCCGCCGCTTGGGCAGCGCGAAGCCGAGATCGGCCATGATCGGCGTCGTCTCCGGATCGAGATCATGCCCGTAAAGCGGCAATCCGGCCTCAAGCCGCAGCGAATCCCGTGCGCCAAGCCCGATCGGCTTCACTTCAGGCTCGGCGGTCAATCGCTCGGCCAGATCCACCGCCCGCTCGGCGGGAACCGAAATCTCGAAACCGTCCTCGCCAGTATAGCCCGACCGGCTGATCCACATCGGCACGCCGTTCCAGTCGAACGCCCCCGATGTCATGAAGGTCAATGCCTCCACGCCCGGCAAGATCCGTACCAGCGCCGTGACCGCCTCCGGCCCCTGCAGGGCCAGCAGCGCATGCTCGTCCATGCGGTTGAGCGTCACCTCTTCGGGCAGATGCTCGTGCATATGCGCGATATCGTCATATTTGGTCGCGCCGTTGACGACGACGTAAAGCTCGCCCGAGGGCAACCGCGTAACCATCAGATCGTCGAGAATTCCACCATTCTCAGCGAGGAGCAGCGAATAGCGGATGCGTCCCGGCGCTATCCCCTTGATGTCGCCCGGCAGCAGCGCTTCAAGCGCGCAATCCGCGCCCTCGCCCGAAATGGTGAGCTGGCCCATATGGCTGACGTCGAACAGCCCGGCATGAGCGCGAGTCCAGAGATGCTCGGCGATGATGCCCTCATACTGGATCGGCATGTGATAGCCCGCGAAGGACACCATCCGCGCGCCCTGCTCACGGTGCCAGCCGTCCAGCGGCAGTGCCTGATCTTCGGTCTCTTCGATAACGTCGCTCATCACAGTCTCCGACAGAATGGCGATGCATGACCCAGCCGAAACCGGATCAGCGCATCACCCCCTCTGTCACGGAACCTGAGAGCTTTCCCCCGGCGTGGCCGGAGTTACCCCTTCGGTGGCGCCAACCCTGAGGCTGGAGCGCTTTCCAGAGTGTCGCTGTCTATCCGCGCGGTCCTTTGACCTGAGAGATTCCGGGGCGGTTGCTCCTTCGGCGGCCACTCGACCTAAGCCAGTGACGCTCTCCCGCGCGGTCAGCAAGGTTTCCCCTGACGACATGACGAGGCTTGGACGCTCCCGTCGATTCGGTCAACCGGCGATTTGTGCGACTGCTAAGAGGCCGTTTGAGAAAGCGCGCAAGAGCGCTTTCTGAGCACGGTACCGGCCCGCTCAAACAGGCACTAAGACCAAGGCGTAACCGAAGGCACCTCGCATGGTCCGTCAACCTCGACCGTGCCGAAATCCGCCGGCCCGACAATCTCCAGATATTCCATGTCCGGCGAATAATCGAAGAGGTAGTGCGTCATGCCGGGCCGCTGGTGGACGCAGTCTCCCTCGGAAACCAGCGTCACCTGATCCTCATACATGAACTTGGCCCAGCCCTTGATCATCAGCACGATCTGGAAATCGGCGACATGATGGTGCCAGCCGGTGCCGTCGGCCGGCGGCTTGTTGGCCTTAACGAGGTGCGCGACGACCTTGCCATTGGTCGCCTTGGCCACACCCAGATCCCGGTAGAGGAAGAAATCACGCAAACCATCGCTGCAATAATCGGTATCGCCCGGCTTCACATGCGAGAAGCTGGTCTCTTCAATCAAGGTTGCCATGTCGAGCTCCTTTCAAAGGTGCATCATCAACGGCCCTTCAAACTCCCCTCGTCCTCGTCCGGCTTGTCAGAATTCAATATCGAGCTCCTCGATCTCCTCAGGCTCGGCAAGCGCCGCCGCAGTCCATTCGATCATCGGCGGCCAATCGCTGATCGTCTGGCAATAAGCCGCGCTCGTGGCACTCAACGGAACATTGTAGCTAAGAAATCGGCGCGTGACCGGGGCAAACATCGCATCCGCCACCGTCGGCTTCTTGCCGAACAGGAACGGCCCGCCATAGGTTTCAAGGCATTCCGCCCAGATCGTCTCGATCCGTTCGATATCTGGCTTCGCGCCGGCGAATATCTTGAAATTCTCGTGATGAGTCTTGAGGTTCATGGGCAGCGCCGAGCGCAGATTGGCGAAGCCAGAATGAATTTCGCCCGAAATCGCCCGGCAATGCGCGCGTGCCTTCAGGTCAGCCGGGTACATCTTGGCTTCGGGAAAAACCTCGTTGAGATATCCGGAGATCGCCAACGTATCCCACACGCTGACGCCATTGTGTGTGAGGCGCGGCACCAGCACAGAAGGGGACAGCAAAAGCAGCTCCGCCCTATTGGCCGGATCATCGATCGATATGATCTTTTCATCGACCTCCAACCCGGCGAGTTTGCATAGCAGCCAACCCCTCAGCGACCAGGCTGAATAGGTCTTGCTCGATATCGTCAGTTCCGCTTTCGGCATATTATCCCCGCTGCTTTTCTCCGCCGCCGAGCCCGCTGAGTCCGATTGCGGTTGACCCCCATGACGCAGTGCAGCAATCATGCATAAAATATGGATGAGGGGAAGCCATAGAAGAGGCTTTGGCGAAGGGGGCCAAACAACGCTGATGCTATACGGTGCATATCAGGCCTGGACTGACGCAATGACGCCATATCGCACGGCGGCGCGCTTCGCGCTGTCGATGCGGGACCAGCTCTGGCCGCTGGGCCATGGCGAAATGTCGCGCCGCGTTTTCGCCCTGCTCGACGTTACCGCCAACGCTCGAATCACCCACAAGCGACCGCCCTTCGGAATCAAGACCGTATCGGCGGGCAACCAGATCGTCCCTGTACGCGAGGAAGTAGCGCTGAAGCTTCCGTTTGGAGACCTCCTGCATTTCGCCAAGGACGGCATCGACGCACCCCAGCCGAAAATCCTGGTGGTCGCCCCGCTCTCGGGACATTTCGCGACGTTGTTGCGCAGCACGGTCGCCACGCTGCTCCAGGATCATGACGTGTACATCACTGATTGGCGCAACGCCCGCGACGTACCGCTTTCGGAAGGCGATTTCGGGCTCGATGACTATGTCGACTATGTGATCCGCTTCCTTGAGGAGATCGGGCCGCGGCCGCATATGCTTGCGGTCTGCCAGCCCTGCGTGCCCGCGCTGGTCGCGGCCTCGATCATGGCCGAGGACAATAATCCCGCCCAGCCCCGCACCATGACGCTGATGGGCGGGCCGGTCGATACGCGCGTTGCACCCACCACGGTCAACGATCTGGCCATGAGCAAACCCTATGAATGGTTCGAGGAAAACCTGATCCACCGCGTGCCGATGCGCTATAAGGGCCGTGGGCGGCGCGTTTATCCCGGTTTTATCCAGTTGAGCGCGTTCATGTCGATGAACATGGATCGCCATACCAGCCAGCACCGCGCACTATACCAGTTCCTCGCGGACGGGCAAACCTCCGACGCCGCTGCGATCAAGGATTTCTACGAGGAATATCTGGCGGTCCTCGATCTCACCGCCGAATTCTATCTGGAAACGATCGACAAGGTGTTCCAGCGGGCGCTGCTGGCGAAAGGCGAACTCGAGTATCGCGGCCGCAGGGTGAAACCCTCGGCGATCAAGCGCACAGCGCTGCTGACCGTGGAGGGCGAACGCGACGACATCTGCTCGGTCGGCCAGACGGCGGCGGCGCACGACCTCTGCTCGAGCCTGCGCCCGCATCTCAAGCGCCACCATCTCCAGCCAGGCGTTGGCCATTACGGGCTGTTTGCGGGCAAGAAATGGGAAAAGCAGATCTACCCACAGGTGAAGAACCTCGTCCTCGCGATGAGCTGATCTAAATCCGTCATCCGCGCGAATCGGGCCTATCGGGAAGATCGATGTACTCCGGCGAAGGCCGGAGTCCTGAAGCACTCCCTGCCCGCTCACATGCTCCACAACTCCGGCCTACGCCGGAGTACGGGTTTGCCCCAAGTGAGACTGATAGTTTGTCCCCCGCGCATCCCATGCTAAGCGCGCCACGCCATGACCGAATATAAGTCCGATCTCCTCCGCCTCCTCTCCGAACGGGGCTATATCCACCAGGTGACCGACGCGAGCGGCCTCGACGCGCTCGCGTTGAAGGGGATCGTCCCCGGCTATATTGGCTTCGATCCGACCGCGCCGTCGCTCCATGTCGGCAGTCTCGTCCAGATCATGCTGCTCCGCCGGCTCCAGCAAACCGGTCACAAACCGATTGTCCTGATGGGCGGCGGCACCGGCAAGATCGGCGATCCCAGCTTCAAGGACGAAGCCCGCAAGCTGCTGACCACGGATATGATCGCGTCCAACGTCGCCTCGATCAAGCGCATCTTCGAACGCTATCTCACCTTCGGCGACGGCCCTAGCGATGCGATCATGCTCGACAATGCCGAATGGCTGACCAAGCTCAATTATATCGACATGCTGCGGGATATCGGACGGCATTTCTCGGTCAATCGCATGCTGGCGATGGATTCGGTAAAGCTCCGCCTCGAGCGCGAACACGAACTCTCATTCATCGAG
>CAYLIK010000153.1:0-7442 GCA_964383565.1 uncultured Sphingomonadaceae bacterium | reverse complement strand
TCGCCCTACTTCATCACCAATCCGGAGAAGATGTCGGTCGAGCTTCAGGATCCCTACATCCTGATCCACGAGAAGAAGCTCTCCAACCTGCAGGCGATGCTGCCGGTTCTCGAAGCGGTCGTTCAGAGCGGTCGTCCGCTCCTGATCATCGCCGAGGACGTCGAGGGCGAGGCTCTGGCCACGCTCGTCGTCAACAAGCTGCGCGGCGGCCTCAAGGTCGCAGCCGTCAAGGCGCCTGGCTTCGGCGATCGCCGTAAGGCGATGCTCGAGGATATCGCGATCCTGACCAACGGCCAGATGATCAGCGAAGATCTGGGCATCAAGCTTGAGACCGTCACCCTGCAGATGCTGGGCCAGGCCAAGCGCGTCACCATCGACAAGGACAACACCACCATCGTCGATGGCGCCGGTGATGGCGATTCGATCAAGGGCCGCGTCGAGCAGATCCGTTCGCAGATCGAGAACACCACCAGCGATTACGACCGTGAGAAGCTCCAGGAGCGTCTCGCCAAGCTCGCCGGCGGCGTTGCCGTGATCAAGGTCGGCGGTGCGTCTGAAGTCGAAGTGAAGGAGCGTAAGGATCGCGTCGATGACGCGCTTCATGCAACCCGCGCTGCGGTCGAAGAAGGCATTGTTCCTGGCGGTGGTACGGCTCTGCTGTACGCCACCAAGGCTCTCGAAGGGCTCAAGGGCGCCAATGACGACCAGACCCGTGGCATCGACATCATCCGCAAGGCGCTTCAGGCGCCGGTCCGCCAGATCGCGCAGAATGCCGGTCATGACGGTGCGGTTGTCGCTGGCAAGCTGATCGACGGCAATGACGCCAATCTTGGCTTCAACGCCCAGACCGAAGTGTATGAGAACCTCGTCCAGGCTGGCGTGATCGACCCGACCAAGGTCGTCCGCGCTGCGCTTCAGGACGCGGCCTCGGTCGCCGGTCTGCTCATCACCACCGAAGCGGCGGTTTCCGAACTGCCCGACGACAAGTCGTCGATGCCGGCAATGCCCGGCGGCGGCATGGGTGGCATGGGCGGCATGGACTTCTAAGTTCACGTCACCGTGAAAGGCGGAAGGGCCGGGAGAGAGATCTCCCGGCCCTTTCCATTTGTGTGATGGCTGTGGATTAAGCCGCCAGCGTGGATTCCCTGCGGCAAGCGAATGGCCTACACGTCAGCGATGCCCTCCCACGTCCTCGGTATCGAACGCTCGATCCTCGGCCAGCCCTGGCGCTGGCGCGGCATGGCGGCGGACGGGCGGGACGACGGGTTCGAGGCTGACGATCTGGTGACGCAGCTTCTGCTTGCGCGCGGCGTGTCGCGCGAGGCGGTCGACATGAACCGGACACCGACGCTGCGCGGTTTCATGCCTGATCCTTCGATCTTTCGCGATATGGACCGCGCCGCCGAGCGGCTGGCGGTCGCGGTGCTGGCACGCGAGACGGTCACGATCTTCGGCGATTATGACGTCGATGGCGCGACTTCGGCGGCGCTGCTGATCCGGCTCCTGCGCGAACTTGGCTGCGAGCCTCGCGCCTATATCCCGGATCGGTTGCTCGAAGGCTATGGGCCGTCCGGTGACGCGCTCGTCCGGATTGCCGAGGACGGAAGCTCGCTCATCGTCACAGTCGATTGCGGTGCGCAGGCGTTCGAAGCGCTGGCGATGGCGCGCACGGCGGGCGTCGATGTCATCGTGGTCGATCATCACAAATGCGCCGCCGCGCTGCCTGAAGCGCATGCGCTGGTGAATCCCAACCGGTTGGACGAGGGCGAGGACGGGGCCGCGCATGGTCATCTTGCGGCGGTCGGCGTTGCCTTTCTGCTGGGCGCGGCGCTGATCCGCCTGCTGCGGCAACGCGGCTTCTTCACCGATCGGGCCGAACCCAAGCTGATCGCGCTGCTCGATCTGGTCGCGCTGGGCACTGTCGCTGATGTCGCCCAGCTGCGTGGCTTGAACCGGGCGTTCGTGACGCAGGGCCTCAAGGTGATGGCTGGGCGGGCCAATATCGGGCTGGCAGCACTGGCGGATGCGGCGCGGCTGACCGGAATGCCGAGCTGCACTGATCTGGGCTTCGGGCTGGGCCCGCGAATCAATGCGGGCGGACGTGTCGGCAAATCCGATCTCGGCGTGCGTCTGCTGACGACGAACGACCCCGAAGAGGCGCGCATGATCGCGGCCGAGCTGGATCGTCTCAATGAGGACCGGCGGGCGATCGAAGCAGCCGTGACTGAGGAAGCCGAAGCGCAGGCCCGGCATCAGGACAACCGCTCGGTCGCGATCGTTACGGGCAATGGCTGGCATCCGGGCGTGATCGGGATCGTCGCCGGGCGGCTGAAGGAGCGGCTCGGCAAGCCGGCCATCGTAATCGCGCTCGACGAGAAGGGCATCGGCAAGGGATCGGGACGCTCGATCAGCGGGGTTGATCTCGGCGCGGCAGTGCTGGCGGCGAAGGACCTGGGCATGCTGGTCGCGGGCGGCGGGCATGCCATGGCGGCGGGCCTGACGATCAACGCCGATCAACTCACCATATTCAGCGACTGGATCGACGCACAGCTGGCGGGCGACGTCGCCCGGGCGCGCGAAGATCGTGCGCTGTTACTCGACGTCGTGCTCGCACCGGGCGGGGTCAGCCCCGAACTGGTCGAGGCGCTGGAAGCGGGCGGACCCTATGGCGCGGGCTGGCCGGCCCCGCGCGTCGCGGCCGGGCCGATACGGATCGTGAAGGCCGACATCGTGGGCGCGGGCCATGTGCGCGCGATCGTGGCCGGCGCTGACGGCCGATCGATCAAGACGATCGCCTTCCGTCAAGGCGACAGCCTGCTGGGACAAGCATTGCTGGGCGCCGGATCGACTCGGCGGCTGTGGATCGCGGGCCGCGCGCGGATCGACGGATGGAACGGCAGCCGCACCGCCGAGCTTCATATCGAGGATGCAGCCTGGGCCGATTGAGCCCGAGCTTGACCCCCGCCGCTCGCTCGCCTAAGTCCGCCCCGCTGCGAAAGCGGCCCCATCGTCTAGCGGTCTAGGACGTCGCCCTTTCACGGCGAAAACACGGGTTCGAGTCCCGTTGGGGTCACCAACATTTCTGCCGGTTTCAGCCGCTCCGTCCGCGAAAAATTCCAGATCTCGGTAATGGTTCGGTCATATACGGCGCTGGACCGCGATGGATTTCGTCATCATCATGCTCTTCACGGGGCCACCCAGATGCTCGGCAGCAGAGGAGACGATATGCCCGTTCATCCGAATTTTGAATCCCGGGCCACCCCGGAAATCGATGCGGGTCTCATAGCCATAGCGTCTATGCTGAAGGTGATCGCTGAAAAGCTTGATGTAAACACGGATCGCGCTCACCAGCTCATGTCATCGGCACTGCAGGGCGATCCAAATCTGAAGGTCCGAGCGCGTTTCTGGATCGATTGGATGGCAGTCGATCTGGATGCAGAGGAAAATCGCCGCTAGAAAAGGACTGGTCCGTTACGCGCTGAAAAGTATCTAGCCGGAAATGACCGCTCCACAGAATTGCGCGGGTACGTGTATAGTGAAAAGTCGGCGTCGAATGACCTGTAGGCTGGAGAAATCTATAATCTCCATATGGATTTCACGAGATCGACGAATTTGATCTCGGTATAAAATTTTCGTTGCTCTACGAGCCGAACCCGTATGTCTGCTAGACCGCCGTCGTAAGTAGCTTTTGCTGCGGTGGCGATGGCAATCAACTGGTCGGCGCTGTGGTTTGAATGAGCGTCGATATCGCTCAGAATTGCTTCGGCATCCTGTGCATGCTGCGAAAAGGCATCTTGCCACCAAGGCGATTGGAGATCGACAGCCTGATCGACTTCGCCCAACAGCCGAGTCAAATCGTCTGCTGCCGCAATCCAGGATATTCTCATTTCCTTCATTTCGGTCCGCGACGCGTCCGCGTCTCGACCTGATGGCAGAGCAAACGCCCGCAACGTACCAAGCGATTTTTCGAAGGACCGAAGTCCATCTCTCACAGCATTTCCATAGTCGGCGTCGAAAGCGCTCGCTTTACGCTCAGCCTTGGCGCGGCGATCGATTATCGCTGTCCGTGCCAGCGAAATAATCGACACGCCTAGCGCTGCAATAGCAGTCCAAGGAACTGAACTGCCTTCAACCGGCATCTGATCCTAACCTGTTAGTAGTCGCGTCGGCCGAGCACCTGCTCGGCATAATCGGCGAGCTTGGATCGAATATGAGCCGGTGCGTCGAAGCGGTAATGAGCAAAGAAACCCTGAACTGAACCCAAACTCCGCACGCTATCCGCGAACATTCCCTGAAAGAACGACGAACTTACCTGCCTGAAACCCTCGGGAAAGCTAATTTCTACGGGCTCGCCATCCTCATCTAAGTGCGCAAGATTGAAGCGCGCACGAGCTGCCAAACCACGATCATGACCAGAAAGATTGAGCACCTCGTTCTGTGTCAGTTCGGTGATGTCGATCTTAGGCATCGTGATCGTACTCATGACTCAAGTTTTGCCCTCAAAATTGTGGGATCGATCGTGAAACAGGCGGATAGAATCACTCCTGGGAAGCTATTATCTAATGTCGTGACGTGTTGATTGCTAGGTGGCTGCTCGGGATCGTTGTCATCATTGAACCAAAGTTCCCTCATGCCGCTCTCATCGGAATGACCACGGGCGTACGGCGCCGTGATCTGAATGCAAGATCTTCCCGAAACAATCGTTAACGTGGACGGTAGGTCCTCTCGATTATTGTCTCCCAACACAGAGAGCACGTCCACGAGTTCCATAAAGCCCACTCCGCCACGTCTGCCTGCGGTTGCGGCTTCAACGCGCGTGATTCCGTCCTGGAGTGCCATAACGCAGCGCAATGCTTCCGCTTTTTGGCCTGGTTTAAAAAGTGGCGTGTGCTTTGAAACATAGGAGTCGATTCTGGACGCAATCTCGGGCGCCGCCGATCCCAATGTCTGGGAAATCGTGTCCCCTATGCTGACAATGGCCAGGGAGCAGCGCAACAGCGGCGTGCCATCCAGGAATACAAGTTTGGAGAAACCTGCAATTGACCAGTCGCCCTCCGACTGAGAGAACGCCGAACTGCCATGACGCTCAGCGTTATCCAGGGCCTCGCCAATGGCTGACGCAAAGGCGCCTTCGCCCGCAGGTTGAAGTTCTAATTCATGGCCACGAAGCCAGTCGTTCATCGTGTTAACAAACTGATCAGCCACATATTCCTTTAGCTGTGGGCGCAGCAGGTGATCGCGATCGCCAAAGTGCCCAGGCGGAGTCCTTTTCATCAGCGGAAATGGCGAGACTATGTAGGTGGGCGCTCGTCTTCTTTTACCCATTTGTCCAATACGTAAATCCTGCCTCAAGCCCACCGCTTCGATGACATCTCTAACCTCGTCAGTAATTTCACCGCCACTGATTATCGGGGGAAGCGCTGGAGTCAAATGCGCCAGCACGATATACGGCGCCACGTCATGGCAGTCGGTATCTGCGAAATTTAGCCGGAGATCCGGAAATTTCGCGCTCGCTGTTGCGAGATCGGCCAAGCATGTCAGAGTACCGTTTGGATCTTTTGCAAACGAGAAATCGCTGAGCTTTAGGATTTTTGCCGTGCTGTAAGTTAAGCGGCGAGACATAGGCACCCACGTCTCTATAAAATT
Source organism: uncultured Sphingomonadaceae bacterium (assembly GCA_964383565.1). Taxonomy (GTDB): domain Bacteria; phylum Pseudomonadota; class Alphaproteobacteria; order Sphingomonadales; family Sphingomonadaceae; genus CANJQJ01. The sequence continues at coordinate 1,796 of CAYLIK010000153.1, read as the reverse complement.
TGGCGTTAAAGCATCTCGGATCAAGTTTGGTTTAGGACGGAACATGATCGCAGCTGAATTGGGTATAATTCGCCGTTTATACCCACGAGGACCTTTTAATATCTTTAAGTATTTTGTTTTTAGTTTTCTCCAGTACCGTTTTCCATGAGCGCGCTCTTTTGGTCCGGCACTATATCTCGCTCGGCTTAAAAGCTTAATTCGCTTAGAATCAAGGAAGGCCGACAAAGCGAGGTCATCTTGATCATCGACCGATTTCACGAGATCATTTTTTATCGGGCCTGGCTTTCTGGCCCATCGTTTCACTCCCATCAGATCGCGCTACTCCATTAACGCGCCGACTGTCTAGCCGCACCTGACTATTTCCACCCCTCTTATATGCGCAGTTGCTTAGGTAGTTTGCATCCAGCTTTCGACGGCCGCTGAAGCGCATTGCCGTGACTCAATGTTTTAATTTTCTTCTCATTGCCTGATGTCATACCGAACGGCTGATCCAGAGCTGGCGCTCCCGTCGCCCCGACCACGCACTTGAGCCATTGGCGCTGGACGTCAAACCTGCCAGACGAAACTTGCGAGCCAGCAACCACATCGCAATCACGAGATGGGATAAACGATGCAGGCCTGGAAGATGGTCGATGTGGCGCACGCCGATGCGGTTGCCAGTGGCCGCCTGAGGATCGGCACGCTGGAAGATTACAAAGGTATTGAGAATGGGCGAGCCGATCCCGCGGATGGCGGGCTGACTATCAACTCCGGCGTGTTGATGGGCGCCGTTCCGGAGCACAATGCTGCGCTAGCGAGGATGAGATCAACGAATGTTGGACTCATGGTGAACTGCACAATCTCTTTCCAGCAGCCGCCTTTGTACGCTTTCTGTATGGCGATGCCTGGCTGTCGACATGATCCGTCGCCCGATCAACCAAAGGCTATGTTTCAAATTGGCGATGTCCATCGCTTCGCCGAGTTAATCGCTCAGGCGAACAGCGAGATGCTCGGCGAATGGCGCGTGGACTACGTGCGCTATGAGCCACGAAATGTAATGGCGCTCGACGCGTTCAGCGATGCACATCCCTTCATCAAGGACGTACGGTTCGAAGCTGAGCAAGAGATAAGGATCATTTGGCGCCCGCGATCAGACACTGCGACTCCGTTCGTCACATCGCCGAACGAGGCAATTGCCGCCTTGCTCACTGCAACAGCGATTGGCGGGACGTTCTCGCGGTAGCTCCAAAGAACATACGTTCCCGACACTTCCGCTTGATCCGGATGAACAGTGGAAGCGGGTAGCAGACGCATTTCGGCAATTAAGGACGATTATAATCGGATGCGAGGCCGGCTCCTCAAAGCACGGACCTGCAAATCTGAGCGGTGACGAGGCGAGGATGGAGCGGAGGGACCAGCCAACATCCTCGCCTCAAATCCTGTAACGGCATGGTTGCCGGGATCTTAAGCATGCCGGGTGAGGCGATGGGCTCAGATACTCGATGACACCACATGGCCTAGTGGCGGTTCCAGCGCGACCCGCCGGCCGACGTCGACCCGAGGGGGCATGTCGTCGGCGCGATCCATCCGAAGGCGATCCCTGTCATCCTTCACGAGGAAGATCATTAGTGGTGGCTTACCGCGCCAGTCGATGACGCGCTCTCGCTGGCGTGCGCTTTTCCATCCCAGCTCCGGCGCGCGTGCCGTCGATCAGTGGCTGCCACCTACAGGAGCGTCGGCGCCCGTGTCAGGATGTTCCTTGGCCGGCTTCTGGCGCACTGCGCCGCCGCCGCCCGCCGGATCTTGATCAAAATCCT
>CAYLIK010000152.1:0-7449 GCA_964383565.1 uncultured Sphingomonadaceae bacterium | reverse complement strand
GCTCGTCGGCATCGACCCTCGACAGGGTGAAGCGATCGGGCGTCACCCCGCCTCCCATGCGATATTCAGGCGCTGTCCGTTCGCGCACATTGGCGACATCGAACAGCTGTGCATCGCGCAGCATCCAGCCGTCTCCATCCCGCACGGCGCGCTTGCCGGAAATAATCTGCTTCAGCTCCCCGCCGGTCCGGTCATAGAGGGTAACGCCCTGCAATATCGTGCGCTCGCCGCCGCCCCTGACGGCATCGGCATGGATCAGGTCATCGCCCGCGCGTACCCAGATGTTGGTCTTGATCCCCACATTCTTCGGCACCGGGCCATAGTCGACGGCTTGCCAGGCTTTGAGTGCTGAGGTCGCGCGCGCCACGACATGGTCGTTGAACCAGAAGGACAGGGCTGCGATCCCGATGCTGACGGTCACGAGCGGCGCGAGGATCTGGTGCGCCGAAATGCCCGCCGCCTTCATCGCGATGACCTCGCTGTGCTGATTGAGAGTCGCCAGCGTGATGAGCGTCGCGAGCAGCGACGAGAAGGGCAGGAAACGGGCGACGATCTGCGGCGCCCGGAGCGACAGATAATGCCAGATCTGCGCCTCGCCATTGCCGGGGTGGGCGAGGATATTGCCGGATTCGCCCAGCAGATCGAGTGCGAGCAGGATAATCACCAGCGCCGCGAGCACGGCCGCGAAGCGGATCAGGAACGTCCTCGCCATATAGAAGGTGATGATCCGCGACGCGAAAAACTTGATGTTCATGCCGGTTTTCCTCGCGGCGATTTCCGCCACAGCTTCAGCCAGCCCAGCACCAGCGAGACCATCTTGGATGCACCGCGCTCCAGCGCGCCGATCGGCTGCCCGCCGGGGACATGGGCAAGCGTATGATACATCCACCACACCAGCCCGGTGAACAGCAGGAACGGCACCCAGAGCGCGATGATCGGCTCGATCCGTCCGAGCGCCGCTACGCTGGAGGCATATTCGTTGATCTTGTGCTGGGTGACGAGCATCACGATCGAGAGGAAGACACCCAGCGCCGACGAGGATCGCTTTGGCGGCACCGCGAGCGCCACCGCCAGCAGCGGCAGCAGGAACATCGTCGCGACCTCGACCAGCCGGAAATGGAATTCGGCGCGATATTGGTGGCGCACGCGCTCCTCCGTCATTGGCTTGTGCGCGTCCGTCACCAGTTCCGGCATGGTCAGTTCCCGGTCGCGGCCGCCGCGCTCGCGGAAAGCGCCGGTGCGCGGGAGGTCGATCGGAAGGTCGTGTGCGGCGAACTTGAGCACGCGGGGCGCATCATAGCCCGGCGCATTGTGGACCAGCACGCCGTTGGACAGGCGCAGAATGATCGTGTCCGGATCGTCGGTGGCCATGAAGGTGCCATGGTCAGAAGTGACGGCGAGCGACTTGCCGTCCTTGCCTTCCGCCCGCACGAAGATGCCCGAAAGATCTCGCCCGCTGTTGCGGCTTTCCTCGACCCGGAGCGTCATGCGCTTGCCGAGCCGGGTGAACTCGCCGACCTTGATCGACGCGCCGAGCGCCCCCGACCGCAGCTCGAAGCGCAATCCTTCATAGGCGTAACGCGCATAAGGCTGGAGAAAGCCGACGATCGCCAGATTGAGCAATGCCAGCGCCGCCGCATAAGCGAACGGTACGCGCAGCAGCCGCCCATAGCTGAGGCCAATCGCGCGCATCACGTCCAGTTCCGACGACAAGGCGAGCTTGCGGAAGGCCAGCAAAATGCCGAGCATCAATCCGATCGGGATGCCAAGCGACAGATATTCCGGGATCAGATTGGCGAGCATCCGCCACACGACGCTGACCGGCCCCCCCTCGGACGCCACGAAGTCGAACAACCGCAGCATCTTGTCGAGCAGCAGCAGCATCGCGGCGATCGTCAGCGTTGCGATCAGCGGAATCGCGATCAATCGAGCGATATAACGATCTGTCAGGCTCAGATTTCCCAACTGTGGACGCCTCATGACCATGTTTTGGCCGCAAACTGGACCGATCTAGACAACACAGGAGGGTTCATCGCCCGGACTGCGTCAGCGGGACGGGCTATAGCTTCCAGGAGTCGTGTGGTCATGTTGAAACTGTTCGGATGGACGATGATGACGGCGGTCGCGTTTGGCGGCACGCTTTCGCTCGCCCGCGCCGAAGCCATGAACGCCGCCGCCCCGGTCTGCAAAGCCGGCGGAAGTCCGGCAATCCTCGTCGAGGTGATCGGCGTGAAATCCGATGTGGGCACGGTCCGTGTGCAGGCCTATGGCGGCGATCCGGCCCGCTATTTCGACAAGGGCACCTACATTGAGCGGATCGAGATGCCGACCCCGAAGGCGCATGAGATCTGCGTCCCGGTCCCCAAGCCAGGCACCTATGCCATCTCCGTCCGCCATGACGTCAACGGCAACGGCAAGCCCGACATGAAGGATGGCGGCGGCATGTCCGGCAACCCGCGCTTTTCGGTGTGGGACCTGATCGTCAAGAACAAGCCCGATCCCAGGCAGGTGCAGGTGCAGGTGGGGGCTGGCGTCACGCCCGTCCGTGTCGTGATGAATTACGTCCAGGGCGGTGCATTCAAACCCGTCGCGAGACAATAGGATGGCCCGGGTCGCCCTGCTTTCGAATCCGAAATCGACGGGCAACCGATCGCTGCTGCCGCGCATCCGCAGCTTCTGCGCCGATCACAAGGACATCTTCCACTATGAGGTGGAGCATGTCGACCAGATCGGCGAGGCGCTGCGTTCGATCGCTCAGGTCGAGCCCAAGGTGCTGGTGATCAACGGCGGCGACGGCACCGTGCAGGCGGCACTGACCGAACTTTATCATGGCGCGCATTTCGGGGAGAAGGCGCCGCCGGTCGCGGTGTTGCCCAACGGCAAGACGAACCTGATCGCGCTCGATCTCGGCGCGGTCGGCGATCCGCTGGTGGCGTTGGAGCGCATTCTCGAATTGGCCCGCGACGACATGTCGGATCATCTCGTCGCGCGCGAGCTGATCGCTCTGTCTGACGGAAGCGCCAATGGCCGCCCCGTGCTGGGCATGTTCCTCGGCGGTGCGGGACTGGCCGATTCGATCCTGTTCTGCCGCCACAAGGTTTATCCGTTGGGCCTGCCCAATGGCTTCAGTCATGTACTGACCGCGCTCGCGGTGTTCGTCTCGCTGATCTTCGGCATCCGCGCCGCGTTCCTGCCGCCGCGCCCCAATCCGGTGAGGGTCTCGCTCCATAGGCAAGGCCAGTTCCAGGGTCAGTTCGCGCTGCTGATCGTGACCACGCTCCACAAGCTGCTCCTCGGCAGCGGCACCGGGCCGCTTGGCGCTAAGGGTTCGCTCAAGCTGATGATGGTCGATCAAAGCCCGATGGCGCTGCTGCGCGCCATGTTCGGTGGCATTTCAGGCCAGATGGGCAAGCAGATGCGCGGCGTCCATCTCGAGCATGGCGACGAGATCCGGATCGAAAGCGATCGTTCGAGCGTGATCCTGGACGGCGAGCTGTTCGAGGCGCGGGCCGGCCATCCGATCGTCCTGAAGCCGACAGCGCCGGTGCCGTTCCTCAAGCTCGCGGCCTGACGCTCGCTTTCGGCCACGGCCGACCCTATTCTCCCCACATGACGTCTCCGCTCGCTGATCTTGTCGCAGCCGAACTGGCCTTGCCGGTCGATCCGCGCGTCACCCGGCTCGCGACCGCAATCGCCGAGCATCATGGCGCGGCATCGGCGGGGGTGCTGTTCTACGGCTCCTGTCTGCGTCAGGCTGAGCTCGACGGGCTGATGCTCGATTTCTACCTGATCGTGGACGATTACCGCGCCGCTTATGGATCGGCCTGGCTAGCGACCGCCAACCGGCTGATCCCTCCAAATGTATTTCCTTTCGAAGCCGACGGACTGGCTGCGAAATATGCGGTGCTGAGCAGGGCCGATTTTGCCCGACTATGTCGCCCCGAAGCGGACAATGTGTCGGTGTGGGCGCGATTTGCTCAGCCGGTACGGCTCGTATGGGCGATCGGGGATGCGGGGCCGGAGATCGCAGCGTCCGTTGCCGAGGCGATCGTCACCCTGTTTCAGCTGACGGTTCCGATGCTGGAGCATGCCGCCCACCCGCACCTCACTAAGCACAAGGTTTCCGACATCTGGAAGCGCGGTTTCGAACTGACCTATGCAGCGGAGCTACGCGCCGAGCGGGCCGGGAGAGGGGGATCGATCATCGATTTCGATCCGGCGCGTTATGAGACGTTTGGCACCGCCGCCCTTGCCGAGGTCGGCCGGCGAAATGGCGAAGTACCGAACCAGCTTTCGCCAAAGGCCCTCGCGCGTCGCTGGCGCGCGATGCAACGGCGTGGCAAGACCCTGACTCTTATCCGCCTCGCAAAGGCCAGCCTGACCTTCGCGGGCGGGATCGATTATCTTGCGTGGAAGATCAATCGCCACGCCGGGACGAAGATCGACATACGGCCTTGGCAGCGGAGATGGCCGATCCTGGGCGCTATTGCTTTGTTACCGCGCTTATGGCGGCGCGGCGCGGTGCGCTGAGCTTGCGCTGCAGGGCAGCGGCGATGGCATTCTTCAGCGCGTTGATCGTGAACGGCTTGCGCAGCAGCTCATGGTCCGCGAAGCCTTCAGCCTCGCTCGCATCACCCGCATAGCCGGTCACAAACAGCACCGCGATGTTCGGAAAGCGCCTTACGACCTGCGCCACCAGCTCGGGGCCTTTTATACCGGGCATGACCACGTCGCTGATGATGAGATCGAAGCGGTCATCCTCGGCCAGATGCCCCAGTGCTTCCTCGCCGGACCCGAACGCGAGCGGCCGATGCCCAAGCTCGTCGAGCGCCGCAACCGTGGCTGAGCGAACCCGTGGATCGTCCTCCACCACCATGATCGACAGCGTCGGGACCTCGATCGTCGATGTGTCGACGACGGCTACGACACCCGTTCGCCCATCCGCCCGCTCAAGCTGGCGCGGCAGATAGAGCGATACGGTGGTTCCGGCGCCAATCGCAGACTCGATGGTTACCTCCCCGCCCGACTGGCGCACGAACCCGAATACCTGGCTGAGCCCAAGCCCGGTGCCGCGACCGACCGCCTTGGTGGTGAAGAAGGGCTCAAAGGCGCGCTCAAGCACGTCGGTAGTCATGCCGTGGCCCGAATCCGTAACCGAAATCCGGACATATTCGCCAGCGCGCAGCGATCCGATCTCGCCGTCGCCCAGCACGATCTGTGCCGCGTCAATCGTCAGCGCGCCTTCACCATCCATCGCATCGCGGCCGTTGACCGCCAGGTTGACGATCGCGTTTTCAAGCTGGTGCGGATCGACCTCCGCCATCCAGTCACCATCGAGACCGGTCGTCCTGACCGTCACCTGCTCGCCAAGCGTGCGGTCCAGCAAATCGGACATGTTGGCGATCAGCGCGCCCGGCCGTATGGATTTGGCGCTCAGCGGCTGCTGCCGCGCGAAGGTGAGCAGCCTCTGGGTGAGATGTGCCGCCCGGTTCGCGCCTTCCATCGCATTGTCGATATGCCGCGCCACATCGACCGAACCGCTGCCGATCTTGCGCTGCGCGAGATCGAGCGCGCCGACGACGACTGCGAGCATGTTGTTGAAATCGTGCGCGATGCCGCCGGTGAGTTGGCCGACGGCTTCCAGCTTCTGGATTTGCCGTAGCTGCGCCTCGGCGGCGGCGCGGGTCTCGGCTTCCTCGCGCAGCTTCTCATTCACCAGCGAAAGCTCGCGCGTGCGCTGCGCGACCGCCAGCTCAAGATAATCCGCGCGGTCGGTTTCGATATCGGCCCTCCGGCGCGCGCGGGCGCGCTGCTGGATGGCGTCGAAGGCGAGCCAGCCGAGCAGCAGCGCGCTTACGCCGATCAGCACGCCCATGCCCGACAGAAGCTTCGAAAGCTTGTTGGCGAAATTGGCCTGATCTTCCGCGCTATCGGACCGGAAATCCAGGATTCGGCCCTCGCTGGTCTCGATCTCATCGAGGCTCTTTCTGATATCGTCGAGCGCGGCGCTCTTGCCCGCCTTGTCGAACACCGAAATGGCGGCCCAGCCCTGATGATAGAAAGCGCGAGTTGCCGGCGCCGCCAATTCCTCGCCGCGACGTTGATACGCTTCCCGAAGCCGCTTGACCGCTTTCGCCTGCCTGGGATTTTCGGCGGTCAACTCCTCGAGCCGCACAAGCTGCCGGCCCGCCTGCCGCCACGCGTCATAATAGATCGTGCCGGTCTCGGCCTTGCCATTGATTACATAGCGCCCAAGCGCCGCCTCGGCCTTCGCCATGGAAGAATCCAGCCCGCGCACGATCAGCAAGACGCTGTAGCTGCGCTTCTCGCGCGCCTGCGCGGCTTCTCGATCCGAATTACTGCGCCAGACAAGCAGAACGAGCACAAAAAGCACAACGCCAGCGATCAGTCCGATCGCGCCCGCGAGCCCCCTGCGCCATGTATCGGCGGACTGAACCGCCCCAACGGTCTCGATGCCGTCTTCCGCCATCGGGCGCAGATTTAGCGTATTGCAGGTACGAAAGGAAGAAATTCCATACCCCACGATTGACGCCGCCGTTATCGGATGCGTCCATTGCATGCCTGCGATTGCAAAAATTGATATCGCGAATCCAGAATGATTAATTGACGTTACGGCAGGTGTGATTAGCGACTTGCGAAAATCGAAGGGGAGATCATGCGAAAAATCCATCCTGACGCCGCCGCCGCGCTCGACGGCCTTTTATTTGACGGCATGACGATCTGTTCCGGCGGGTTCGGTCTTTGCGGCGTTCCGGAACGCCTGATCGACGCGATCCTGGCTTCCGGTGTCAAGGATCTCACCTGCGTCTCCAACAATGCCGGCATCGACGGCGAGGGCCTCGGCAAGCTGCTGCGCGCGCGCCGGATCAAGAAGATGATCGCGTCCTATGTCGGTGAGAACAAGGAGTTCGAGCGGCAATATCTGGCCGGCGAGCTTGAGGTCGAATTCTGCCCCCAGGGAACGCTGGCCGAACGCTGCCGCGCCGGCGGCGCTGGCATTCCCGGATTCTATACCAAAACGGGCGTCGGCACGCAGGTGCAGGAGGGCAAGGAAACCAAGGAGTTCGACGGCGAGACCTATTTGCTCGAACGCGGCATTCGCGCTGATCTGTCGATCGTCAAGGGCTGGAAGGCTGACGAGGCCGGCAACCTGATCTTCCGCAAGACCGCCCGTAATTTCAACCAGCCGATGGCGACCGCGAGCTACAATACCGTGGCGGAAGTCGAAGAGATCGTGCCGGTCGGCAGCCTCGATCCCGACGCCATCCATGTGCCGGGCATCTTCATCAAGCGCCTGATCCTCGGCGCACCTTATGAAAAGAAAATCGAATTCCGCATGACGCGGGCGCGGGAGGCTGCATAATGGCTTGGTCTAGAGACGAGATGGCGGCCCGTGCTGCCACCGAGCTTCAAGACGGCTTCTACGTC
>CAYLIK010000151.1:0-7533 GCA_964383565.1 uncultured Sphingomonadaceae bacterium | reverse complement strand
ATGTCGAGTAGTGCGATGCCGCGGTGGGAATGGGCCGCTTTTATGAGTTGGATCATCTGTTTTCGGTCCCCGGAAAAGGAGCGTGCCACAAAGGTAGCCCCTAGCTCTATCGCGACCGCGCAGGAATCGATCATGGGGTAGGGATTAGCAGCCCCCTTTTTCGCTTTGGATCCCTGATCGGCCGTTGCGGAAAACTGACCCTTCGTCAAACCATACGTTCCGTTATTTTCGATCACATAGATGATCGGAAGCTTCCACAGCTCGGCCATGTTGAAGCTTTCGTAGACCTGGCCCTGATTGGAGGCGCCGTCGCCGAAATAGGCGATGCAGACGCCGCCATCCTCGGCATATTTATGCTTGAAGGCGAGGCCGGTTCCGAGCGAGACCTGCGCGCCGACGATACCGTGGCCGCCGTAGAAGCCATGCTCGACCGAGAACATGTGCATCGAGCCGCCCTTGCCTTTCGAAATACCGGCGGCGCGGCCGGTCAGCTCCGCCATGATAAGCTTGGGGTCGATGCCATAGGCCAGCATGTGACCATGGTCGCGATAGCCCGTGATGACGCTGTCCTTGCCGACTTCCAGTGCCGACTGAAGCCCGACGGCGACCGCTTCCTGGCCAATATAGAGGTGGCAGAAACCGCCGATCAGACCGAGGCCGTATAGCTGGCCGGCTCGCTCCTCGAACCGCCGGATGAGCAGCATCTGGCGGTAAAATTCGAGCATCTCCGCCTTGTCGGCCTTGTAGCGGCCCGGCTCCTTCGGCCGTTCGCGGTTGGGCACTGGCGGCGGTGCGGATTGACGCTTTGCGCGTGGCGCTGAACTGGTTGTCCTCTTGCGCGTGGCGGGTGCGGACGGGGCTTTAGCCAAGTTGGAGACTCCGTGGGGAAGAGTGTGGCAACCCTATAGGCACGGGAACGCATGATGCAAACTGTTGGATGCGGGCAGAGCCCAATCCGTTTTCAGCGGACGGGAATAATCACTTCGTCCGGACGGATCTGTCCGGTCTCGCGGCGCACCAGCTCATCGGCATAGTCGGGATCGACCTTGTGCGGATTGAGCAGTGCGACACGGTGCGTCAGCTCAGCGCGTTTCGCCTCGATACGCTCTAGTTCCGCACTCTTCCGATCGACCTGTTGCTTGTAATCGCCCCAGGCGAGCACGCCGTTCGGCCCGAACAGCGCGAAGCCCGCGAAATGCGCAATGACCAGAATCGCGGCAGCCGGAGCTATCGCAGCCTTGATCAACGAGGAAGTGGTACGCGCGCGAGCCATGTGCCTACAGAATCACCTTAAATTCGGCGTGGCAAGCCCAAAGACGCGGGAGGCGGGAAGAATTACGACGAAGCGAGTCACAAAGCTGACTGACACCAAATGAAAATGAACCTATCTGGTAAATTCATATATTGGCCAACAATCGACAGGCTAAGCGACTCGAAACGCCTTGGATGCCAGCGTTCACCCCTATATCTTTCAACTCCGGGAGAGATGAGCGATGCTGAAAAGGACTCCACGCGCAGGGAACCAGGAAGCCATCGCTGCGCTCGCCCGGCATTTCGGTGCGCGGCTTTCAACCAACGCCGGTCTGCTCGATCAACATGGTGCGGGCGAAGCGATGAATGAGATCGTCCCGCCGGAAGCGGTCTTGTTCGCAGCGTCTACCGACGACGTGGCCGAGGCGCTCGCCATTGCCGCGACGTTCAGTTGTCCGGTTATCGGCTATGGCGCGGGCACGTCGCTTGAAGGGCAGCTGCAGGCGATCGAGGGCGGGCTTTCGATCGACCTTTCGCAAATGACGCGGATCATCGAGGTCAATGATGGTTCTCTGGATTGCCGTGTGGAAGCGGGCGTCACCCGCGAAGCGCTCAACACACATCTGCGTGACATGGGCCTGTTCTTTCCGGTCGACCCGGGCGCCAACGCCACGATCGGCGGCATGACCGCAACCCGTGCGAGCGGCACCAACGCCGTCCGCTACGGCACGATGCGCGAACTCGTGCTTGGGCTGACCGTCGTCACGCCGCAAGGGAAGATCGTCCGCACCGGCGGCCGGGCGCGAAAATCGGCTTCCGGCTACGATCTCACGCGGATTTATGTCGGCAGCGAGGGCACGCTCGGCATCATCACCGAAATCCAGCTGCGGCTCTTCGGGATTCCGGAGCGGATCGCAAGCGCGGTCTGCCAGTTCGATACGCTCGATGGCGCCGTGCTCACTGCAATGCAGGCCATGCAGATCGGCTTGCCGATGGCGCGGATCGAACTGCTCGACGCGCTGCAGATGAAGGCCTCGATCGCCTATTCCGGGCTCTCCGAGTTCGCGGAGAAGCCGACATTGTTCCTGGAATTCCATGGCAGCGAAGCGCATGTCGCCGAACAGGTCGAAACCTTCCGCGCAATCGCTACCGACAATGGCGGCGGCAATTATTCGTCGGCGGAGCGTACTGAAGATCGCAACCGGCTGTGGCAGGCACGGCATCATGCGCTGTTCGCCGCCCGCGCGCTGCGGGCCGGAGCCGCAGTCTATACCTCGGATGCTTGCGTGCCGATCTCAAACCTCGCGGAATGCATCACGCGGTGTCGTGGGGCAGCCGAAGCGGCGGGCTTGCTCGCGCCCGTGGTCGGGCATGTGGGTGACGGCAATTTCCACATGATCATCCTGTTCGATCCCGAGGACGCGCGCGAGAGCGCCGCCGCCGAGAATCTGGCGCAATTCATTGCCACCACCGCAATCGCGCTCGGCGGCACGATCACCGGCGAACATGGCATCGGCCTCCACAAGCTGGACGCGCTTGTCGAGGAGCATGGCGAGGCAGTCGCGATCATGGCGCGGATCAAGCAGGCGCTCGATCCGCTCGACATCATGAACCCGGGCAAGCTTGTCCCGCCGGTCTATCTCCAGCGGGAACGCGCCGATTACTGACCTTTAATCGCGCTCCGCCCTGCATATTGGGCGACGACGCCCAGCTCTTCCTCGATACGGATGAGCTGATTATACTTTGCAAGCCGATCTGACCGCGCGAGGCTGCCGGTCTTGATCTGACCGCAGTTGGTGGCGACTGCGAGATCCGCGATTGTGTAGTCCTCGGTCTCGCCCGAACGATGAGACATCACCGCAGTATAGCCGGCGCGTTGCGCGGTGGAGACCGCTTCCAGCGTTTCGGTGAGCGTGCCGATCTGATTGACCTTCACCAGCAGCGAGTTGGCGAGGCCGCGCTTGATGCCGTCGCGCAGGCGGGCAGGGTTGGTCACGAACAGATCATCGCCGACCAGCTGGCATTTGTCGCCGATCTTGTCGGTAAGGATTTTCCAGCCTTCGAAATCATCCTCGCTCATGCCGTCCTCGATCGAGACGATCGGGTAGCGAACGACAAGATCCGCTAGATAGTCTGCCATCTCGGCGGGAGAGCGCTTCACGCCCTCGCCCTCGAAATCATAGACGCCCTTCTTGAAGAACTCGGTCGCGGCGCAATCGAGCGCGATCACGACATCCTTGCCGGGCTTGTACCCGGCCTTCTCGATCGACGACATGATGAAGTCTAGCGCGTCCGGCGCGCTGGCGAGGTTCGGCGCGAAACCACCCTCGTCGCCAACGGCGGTCGCAAGGCCCTTGTCATGCAGCGCCTTCTTGAGCGTGTGGAATATCTCCGCCCCACAACGGATGGCCTCGAAAATGCTGTCCACGCCGACCGGCATGATCATGAATTCCTGGAAGTCGATGGGGTTGTCGGCATGCGCGCCGCCATTGATGATGTTCATCATCGGCACTGGAAGCATGTTCGCCGACGTGCCTCCGACATAGCGGTAGAGCGGAAGACCACGCGCATCCGCTGCTGCCTTGGCGACCGCGAGGCTGACGCCGAGGATCGCGTTGGCGCCGAGCCGGCCCTTGTTCTCCGTGCCGTCGAGCTCGATCATACGCGCGTCGATTGCCGCCTGATCCTCGGCGTCGATGCCCAGGATCGCTTCGGAAATCTCGCCATTCACGGCATCGACCGCCTTCGATACGCCCTTGCCGAGCCAGCGCTTCTTGTCGCCGTCCCGCTTCTCGACCGCCTCATGCGCGCCGGTCGAGGCGCCCGAGGGCACCGCCGCGCGGCCGAAGCTGCCATCCTCAAGCGTGACATCAACCTCCACGGTGGGGTTGCCCCGGCTGTCGACGATCTGCCGGCCGTGAATGTCGATAATCGCGGTCATCCTGAAATCCCTGAGCAGTTGCGAAAGAATGCGGGCGCTCTATCCATTGAAATCGGGATAGGCAATTCCGGCGGCGATTCGTGTCCCATCATGGAACGCGGTCACGCCGCCAGCGGTTATGATGCAGGACTTCTACAAATCGGAGAGCACCATGGCCGACATCAGTGAAACCGCTATCGAGGACGAGGTTGGCATGACCGACGCAGCTTCCACCGGACGCGCCCGCCGCACCACGCGGCCAAGCGCACGCGACACCGTGAAATCCAAGCTTGTCGAACAGCGCGAGGCGCTGAAGGGGCAGGCCAAGACCAAGGCTCGCGAATATGCCGAGCAGGGTAAGGTGAAAGCGGCCGACACGCTCGATGGACTGACTCGCTTCTTCGACGATACCGCGAGCGCGCTGGACAAGCAGCTTGGCGCCGATGTGGGCGATTATGCGCACAGGGCCGCTCAGGCCGTGGCGGGATTCACCGACGCGCTGAAGCAAAAGGATGTCGAGGAACTGCTCGACGATGCGCGCGAGGCCGTGCGCCGCAATCCGGCTATCGCGATCGGCGCGGCCGCGGCGGTCGGCTTCGCTCTGGTCCGTTTGCTTAAGTCGGCATCGCCGGTTGATGAGCCGGCTCCAGCCGCCAGGGCAGCCAACACCCCGCCCCGCACCAGCAAGGCGCCACGCGCCAAAGCCCCCAAGACCATTAGCTGACCGGGACGGGCATGGAGGGGGAGCCCGAATCGATCAGCGGATTGTTCGCGCGGCTGGGCGAGGACGCCAGCGCGCTCGTGCGTTCCGAATTCGAACTTTATCGGGCGCGGGCGCTCCATCGGCTATCGCTGTCGCAGCGCGCGCTCACGCTCATAGCGTTTTCGCTTGTCTTCGCCTTGGCGGCGATCTGCTGCTTGCTGGTGATGCTTGCAATCGGTCTTGCACAATTTGTCGGGCCGGTTGGCGCCGGGCTGATCGTCAGCCTTGCCGCGCTGGCGCTCGCCGGGCTGCTCGCCAAGCTTGGTTTCGACCGGCTTTATAATGCAGTCGACGACGCACCGGAACGCCAGCCATGAGCGAACGATCGCTTGCCCGGCTTGCCCGTGCAGAAAAAGCCGCGTCAGACGCCCGGCTTCGGATGAGCGAGACGCTTGATGAAATCCAGGACAAGCTGAGCCCGTCGAATATCCTGACCGAGGCAACACGGGCGTTCCGTGATAAGCGTTCAGAGGTGCAGAGCCAGATGATGAGCAGCCTGCTGTCGCGGCCCGTTCTTGCGACGGCACTGTTGAGCGGGCTTGGTTGGGCGCTGCGGAAGAAGCCCGGCCTGGCCGCATTGCTCAACCTGTTTTTGCGGGGAAGCGCAACCTCGAGCCCTTCCGCGCATTCTACCGCTTCGAGACCACAACGACCGCGCCGGCGGCGTGCCAATGCAGCTGAGGAGACCGCGTGATGGAAGACCGTGTGAAGGACGGAGTCAACGAGCCGTTGACCCAGAAAACCCCCGCCGCGAAAGTTCGCGCCAAGGCCGAAGATGCGCGCAAAACCGTGACCGAAGCCTATTCTAAAGCGCGTGGCAAGGCATCCACCGCTTACGGCACGGCACGTGAACGGGCCAATGCCGCCTTGGATACAGCGCGCGACAAGACATCGTCCGCCTATGAGACTGCACGAACCCAGGCGACCAAGGGACGCGAGAAGGCCGCTACGGCGCTTGATGAAAATCCCTTGGCGACGATTGCGGGCGGTCTTGCGTTGGGGGTGCTGGTGGGTGCCCTACTCCCCCGCAGCCGCCGCGAGGCCGAGCTGCTGAGCGGGGTTGGCGAGCGGCTCAACGAAACATCGCGGCGGGTTGCCGGCGCCGCTCGCGAATCAGCGCGCGAGACGATCGACAGCTATGGCCTCAGCGCCGATTCGGTGATGGACAAGGTGAGCACGCTTCTCGAAACAGCGACCAAGGGCGCGTCCACGATCGGAACGGCGGCACGCGGCGCACTCAAAGAGCGCTGACCCGTTCAAAGGCCATTCAGGGCGCGCCGCTAGAATTGCCCATCATAACCGGAGACCATAATGAGGTTTAAGCTCTTGCTTGGCGCTGTTCTGAGCGCCGCGATCCCCTTTGCGTTACCGATCGCAGCACCTGCTGTCGCGGCGGTCAACACGTCAGACCCCAGCCAGTTTGTCGACACGCTTACCGATGAAGGCTTTGCGGCGCTCCGCTCTGGCGATAAGGCGGCGGCACGCTCCAAGTTCCGGACTTTGCTCGCGCAATATTTTGCAGTCGACGCGATCGGCGAACGCCTGATCCGCCGCTGGTCGCCGACCATCACACCCGAGCAGAAAGCGGCTTACAAAGCGGCTTTCCCGACCTTCATCATCGGCACCTATGCCGATCGCCTGTTCGAATATGCCAAGGCCGACCTGAAGGTGATCCGCACTATGCCGGCCGGTGGGGGCGTTGATGTGGTCACCCAGGTCACCAAGCCGGGCGCCGCGCCGATCACAACCATCTGGAGCGTGCAAAACGCGGGGGGCGGGTACAAGGTGACTAACCTCAAGGTGGCCGGGGTAAACCTCGCCATTTCGCAGGCTGCCGATTTTGACGCGATCATCCAGCGCAAGGGCTTCGACGCCCTGGTCGCGATGATGAAGTCGCGTGGATAAATAGCCGTTCGCATGATAGGCGGCTCCCGGATTGGTATCAGGGAGTCGCCTAGTTTATGAGCAAGCTGCATCTGGTATTTGGGGGCCGCGTCAAGGACCCGCAGGGCGTCGAGTTCGAGGATCTCAAGAACGTCGACGTCGTCGGCTTCTTTGAGGATTACAAATCTGCGGAAAAAGCCTGGCGGGGCGCAGCGCAGCGGACCGTGGACGACGCCCAGATGAAATATGTCGTCGTCCACCTTCACCGATTGCTGGAGCCGGACCTGAAAGCCTGATCTTCAGGCGTTCCGATAACGCCAAAGCAGGAGAGGTCGGGCCAGCAGCAGGCCGGCGATAAAACCGCCAATATGCGCGGCGACCGCGATGGCGATATGCGACGCGATCGTTGCAAGCGCGATCAGTAGCTGCACGGCGATCCACGCGGCCGCCAGCCACAACACATGCAGCCAGTGACCAAAACGTCCGAGCTTCTCTACCGAACCTCTTTTCTGACTGTAAAGCAGCGCATAGGCTCCCACCACGGCCGAGATGGCGCCGCTTGCCCCCACCATCGGGATCAGCATGGTTGGCCCGGTCAGATACTGGAGCCCGGCCGCCGCATAAGCGCCCACGACGTATAGAATGACGATCCCGACCGCCCCCACCGCATATTCGACGAAGCGGCCGCAATAGCCGAACATCAGCATGTTGAAGC
>CAYLIK010000150.1:5546-7608 GCA_964383565.1 uncultured Sphingomonadaceae bacterium | reverse complement strand
GCTGATGGTCTGCCATCATCTCGTTCCGGACATTCCCGAGGACATCGCCTTCGCCGAAAGCCGCATCCGGCAGGAGACGATCGCGGCCGAGGACGTGCTCCACGATCTCGGGGCGCTCTCGATCATCTCGTCGGACAGCCAGGCGATGGGCCGCGTCGGCGAGGTCATCACCCGCACCTGGCAGACCGCGCACAAGATGAAGGTGCAACGCGGCCCGCTGCCCGGCGACAGCAGCGAGAGCGACAATATGCGCGTCCGCCGCTACGTCGCCAAATACACCATCAACCCCGCGATCGCGCAGGGCATGGCGCATGAGATCGGATCGGTCGAGGTCGGCAAGCTCGCCGATCTTGTGCTGTGGACCCCCGCCTTTTTCGGCGCCAAACCTGATCTCATCATCAAGGGCGGCATGATTATCCAGGCGATGATGGGCGACGCCAACGCCAGCATTCCGACCCCGCAGCCCGTCCATTCGCGCCCGATGTTCGGCAGCTACGGCAAGGCGATGGCGGCATCCTGCATCACCTTCGTGTCGCAGGCGGCGATCGACGGTGGCGTGAAGGAACGACTGGGCCTATCGCGCACCGTGCTGCCGGTCCTCAACACGCGCAACATCGGCAAGGCCAGCATGAAACTCAACGACGCCGTCCCTGACATCCGCGTTGATCCCGAGACCTACGAGGTCCGCGCCGACGGCGAACTGCTCACCTGCGAACCGGCGACCGAACTGCCGCTCGCGCAACGCTATTTCCTCTACTGACTATGCTGATGCGCAAGATTACCGCCATCCTCCCCCAGGTCTCGCACAGCGACGACAGCGTCCGTCTCGACCACGACTTGCGCACGCGGCGGCGAATGGTCTTCACCACCGCCTCCGGCGCACCGATCCTGCTCGATCTGCAACGCCCGGCCCATCTTCGCGATGGCGATGGGCTGAAGCTAGAGGATGGCGCTATCGTCCGTGTCGATGCCGCCGCCGAAGCCCTTGTCGAAATCAGCGCGTCTTCTACGGCGGCGCTCGTGCGGATCGCGTGGCACCTCGGCAACCGCCACCTGCCGACCCAGCTTCTCCCCGGCGCGGACGGCGGTCGGCTGCGCATCCGGCAGGACCATGTCATCGCCGAGATGGTCGAGGGCCTCGGTGGAAAATGCGATCTGCTGATGGCCCCGTTCGATCCCGAAGGCGGCGCCTATGCCGGCCGCGACGGCGAATCGATCCTTGCCGGGCACGATCACCATCACCACGCCCACCATCATCATCATGGCTGAAGCGGCGCTTTACGATCTGATGACCTGGATGTCGCCTGCATGGCCAGTCGGCGCCTTCGCGCATTCCGGCGGGCTCGAATGGGCGGTCGAGGCGGGCCACGTCACCGATCGCGCGACCACGCGCCAATGGATCGCCGACCTGATCGAACATGGCCCGATCCGCAACGACATGATCCTGTTCGTCCACGCCTGGCGCGCGGCGATGGCGGGTGAGGATGAGGCTCTGCAAGAGATCGCCCAACTGTCGCTTGCGACCCAGACAGGCTCCGAACGTCGGATCGAAGCGACTGCGCAGGGGAATGCCTTCCGCAAGATTGCGAGCGCAACCTTAGATCCGCCCCCGCAGGGGGAGGGGGACCGCGACGCGAAGCGGCGTGGTGGAGAGGGATCACGGCTGGGCGCAGCGCGTGAGGCTATCCCCCTCCACCATGCTTCGCATGGTCCCCCTCCCCAGCAAGCTGGGGAGGATCTGACATACCCGATCGCCGTCGCGACCCTGACCGCGCGACAGGCGATCCCCCTCAACCAAGCCCTAACCGCTTACGCCCACGGGGTCGCAGCCAATCTCGTCTCCGCCGCCCAGCGCCTGGTGCCGCTGGGGCAGACCGACGGCCAGCTCGTGATCCGCGACCTGCGCGACACCATTTTCGCCGTTGTCGATGAGATGATCGCGCTTCCTGAAGGCGACCCCTTCTCCCATCTGGGCGGATCGACTCTGGTCGCGGAGATCGGCTGCATGGCGCACGAAACCCAATATACGAGGCTGTTCAGGACATGAGCGAGATGGGCACTT